>CAJXRS010000098.1 GCA_913060555.1 uncultured Gammaproteobacteria bacterium
GATCTACACCTCTCTATTCGTCGGCAGCGTCAGATGTGTATAAGAGACAGATTGCGCATGTAGCCGACGAAATCACGCTCGCTGATCTGGCCCCCGCAGCGCGGGTTGAAACGCTTTTCCTCGCCCACGCTGGTGGCGGTGAGGCCGTTGTAGTCGTGGCCGGGGTAGAGCCGGGTGGCCTCGGGTAGCGAGAAGATCTGGGTATGGATCGAGTGGTACAGGCGGCCGGCGTCGCCCTGCTGGAAATCGGTGCGGCCGCAACCCCGGATGAGCAGGGCATCACCGGTAAAGGCCATGCTTTCGTCGTCGAGCACATAGGTCAGGCAGCCGTCGGTGTGGCCCGGCGTCTCGCGTACCTCGAGATAGCGCTTGCCGAAGGTGATCCGATCCCCGTGGTGCAGGTAGCGATCGGCACCCTCGACCCCCGATCGCGCCGAAACCAGGATTTCCGCGCCGGCCTGCTGCTGGAGTAGCCACGCACTGGTCACGTGATCGGCATGGCAGTGGGTGTCGGCGACCGCGACCAGGTGCAGCCCAAGCTCGCTCAACAGCGCACGGTCTCTGCGCACCTGCTCGAAGACGGGGTCGATCAGCACAGCCGTGCCCGAGTCGCTGTCGCCGAGCAGATAGGTATAAGTGGACGATTCCTGATCGAATGACTGGCGGAAGACGAGCATTCTCATTCCCTCGCGTGGGCTGCACAGGAGGATTCTAGGCCAGCGCAACGCCCATGGCGATGGCCGGGCAGCGGCCTCTGGTGGTTCCCGGGATTAGTATCTAGTAAGTTGTCCGCCCCGATTGT
The DNA here is from genome assembly GCA_913060555.1 of uncultured Gammaproteobacteria bacterium. Classification (GTDB taxonomy): domain Bacteria; phylum Pseudomonadota; class Gammaproteobacteria; order Pseudomonadales; family Porticoccaceae; genus JAGPUQ01. The sequence goes on from CAJXRS010000098.1 coordinate 803, forward strand.
GAATACGGCTCAGGCCGATGACCAGAGGAGCTTGTGGATGGAATGTGGCATTCAGATGTTGTTTCAGAACCCCGGCAATCTCAGTGATGCCGAGGTCTATGCGGCGGAGTTGAAGCTGGCCAAGGTTGCCGAGCCCGCTGGATTCGATTCCCTGTGGTGCGTCGAGCACCATTTCACCGATTACACCATGTGCCCGGACGTCACCCAGTTTCTGAGCTACATGGCCGGCTGCACCAGCCGCATCAAGCTGGGCACGGGTGCGGTGATTCTGCCCTGGCACGATCCCCTGCGCGTTGCCGAGGAAATCGTCCTGCTCGATTACTACAGCGAAGGGCGAACCATTCTGGGCATGGGGCGGGGCCTGGCACGGCTCGAATACGAAGGCTTTCGCGAGGACATGAACCAGAGTCGCACCAAGTTCAACGAGGCGGCCCGGATGATCGTCTCGGCACTGGAGACCGGCTTTGCCGAGTACGACGGCGAGGTGGTCAAGCAGCCGCGCGTGGAGATTCGCCCGCGGCCGCCGCACAGTTTCGAAGGCCGGCTGTTTTCCGTCGCCATGTCGCCGGACTCGATCGATGCAGCCGCCGAGCTCGGTACCCAGATCATGCTGTTCATGCAGCGGCCGATCGAGGACACGGCGGCCGAAGTGAACCGCTATCGGGAGCAGTTTCGCGCCCGCCACGGCTGCGAGCCCGGCCCGGTGCTGTGCAACGATTTCATCATCTGTGACGACAGTGCCGAGCGGGCCGAGGAGATGGCGCGCAAATACACCGCCGCCTACTTCCTCACCGCTGCCAACCACTACGAGATGGCCGGTAGCCATTTCGCCGGGACCAAGGGTTACGCGTCCTACGGCGACGCTGCGAAGATGCTGCAGGAAATGGGGCTGGACAAGGTTGCCGATGCGTTTGTCGACCTGCAGATCTGGGGCACGCCGCAGCAGATCTTCGAAAAGCTCGAGACGCGCCGGAAGGTGCTTGGCGACTTCCAGCTCAACGGCTGCTTCAGTTTTGCGGGCATGCCCTATGACTACGCGGAGCGCAGCATGAAGCTCTATGGGGCGCGCTGTATCCCGGAGCTGCACGGTTGGAAATCGGCCAGCGCAGCCTAGGCGGTCAAATCGGCGATCGCCAAAAAGCCAGAAACGGGGCCAACTGGCCCCGTTTCTGGTTGCTGTCCGAGCATTGCAGTCAGCGCATGGCCGGCAGCCCGGTGTGGGCGGTCAGGCCGCCGTCGATGATGTAGGCGGCACCGGTGATGAACGACGCCTCGTCCGAGGCGAGAAAGAGCACCAGATTGGCGATCTCCTGCGGCGTGCCCAGACGCCCGACGGGATGGGCCGTGCCCATGCGCTCGCGCACCTTGGCCTGGGCTTCTTCGGGCAGCTTGGGTAAATCGACACTGCCGCCGGCGACTGCCATGTGTGGTGTCTCTGCGCCGCTGCCGGTCAGCGCGCGGATCGCCGGGGTGTCGATGGCGCCGGGACAGACACAGTTCATGCGGATATTGCGGCTCGCATATTCGATGGCCGCCGAACGGGTGAAGTTGATCACTGCGGCTTTACCGGCGTTATAGGCCGCCATGCCGTAGTCGCCGCGGGTTCCGGAGATCGAGGCGGTGTTGACGATGGCGCCGCCGCCCTGATCCAGCATGATGGGGATGGCGTACTTGGTCGCCAGAAAGGGGGCGGTGACATTGACCGCCAGAGTGCGGTTCCAGCCCTCCAGGCTGAGGTCAGCCACCGAGCCCATTTCCGCCGCGGTGGCGTTGTTGTGGAGGATGTCGAGGCGGCCGAAGGTTTTCACCGCGTGCTGAATCATGCCCTGTACGGCCTCGGGATCGGTGACATCGGCGGCCAAGTGGCCGGCCTCGCCGCCCTGTTCGCGCAGCGCGGTAGCCACCCGCTCCGCATTGGTCCCGTTGATGTCCACGATCAGTACTCGCGCACCTTCGGCGCTGAACCGCTGCGCGGTGGCCTCGCCGATACCCGAGCCACCCCCGGTGATCAAAGCTATTTTTCCTGCCAATCTGTCGCCCATGATTCAATCCTTTCAATAGGTTATTGTCTTTTATTCAAGTTGTATGCTGCTTCAAGAAGGCCCCGATCCGGGCAATGGCATCACGGCCCTCAGGGACCATGGGTGCAAACAGGTGCCAGACGTGGACCATTTCGGGCCAGACCTCCAGGGTTACCGCCACACCTCTTTTCTGGGCACTGGCAGCTATCCGGGTAGCGTCGTCGAGCAGGGTCTCCAGTTCGCCGACCTGGATCAACAGGGGCGGCAGGCCGGTGAGATCCGCGTGCAGGGGCGAGGCCGTGGGCTGGCGCGGATCGGCGTCGCCTAGATAGAGTCGCGCCATGCCCAACAGGCCACCGGGCTCGACCATGGGGTCTTTGTCGACATGGGTTTTCATCGAGTCCCCGGTCCCTTCGAGATCCGTCCAGGGTGAAATCGGCACCGCCGCGGCCGGCAGCGGGTCGCCGGCCTCGCGCAATGCCACCAGCGTGGCCAGGGTCAACCCGCCCCCGGCGGAATCGCCGGCAATGGCGATGCGGCTCGGGGAGAAACCTGCATCGAGCAACCAGCGGTAGGCGGCTACCGCGTCGTCTACCGCTGCCGGATAGCGATGTTCCGGCGCCAGCCGGTAATCCAGCGCCAGGGCGCGGCAGTGGGCCGCCGCCGACAGTCCGGCGATCAACCCCTTGTGGGTATGGATCGAGCCGATCACATAGCCGCCGCCATGCAGGTACAGCAATACCCGATCTTCATCGACGTCCGGTGCGCAGACCCATTCTGCGGGCACGCCGCCGGCATCGACCGGCTCGATGCGGGTGTCCGCCGGCGGGGTGGCGAAGCTTTTGGTGGCCTGCACGAAGTTGGCGCGCATCTTGTCCACCTTGTCCTTCATTTGCTCGTAATTGGACGGTCCGGGATAATTTTTCCAGAGTAGATCCAGAAGCTTCTTGCTTTCGGGGCTGGCCATGGTGGTTCCTCGATCAGGGTTGGAAGCGGGCATGCAGCCAGCCGCCGATCTGTTCGATCGCGCGCTGGCCTTCGTCGAGCATGGGCGCGAAGGCGTGCCATACATGGAACAACTCCGGCTCGTCGACCAGTGCCACCGGGACCTTGCCCTTGGCGGCGTTGGCCGCGACGGTGACGGAGTCGTCGTAGAGAATCTCGCGGCCGCCGACGTGGATCAGCAGTGGCGGCAGGCCGGTCAGGTCGGCAAACACCGGAGAGGCCAGAGGGTTCCTTGGGTCGGTGTCCCGCAGATAATGGCGGGCGAGGCTGAACAGCCCGTCGGGCTTGACCATGGGATCGCTGGCCGCACGGGTGCGCACCGCATCTGCCTGCCCCGTCAGGTCTGCCCAGGGGGAGATCAGTACGCCGGCGGCGGGCAGGGCAACGCCCTCATCACGCAGGCGGAGCAGGGTGGCCAGGGTGAGTCCGCCGCCGGCGGAATCGCCGGCAATGGCAATGCGACCCGGGGCGAAACCCTCACCGAGTAACCACTGGTAAGCGGTGCAGGCATCTTCGATGGCAGCGGGAAACGGGTGCTCGGGGGCCAACCGGTAATCGATGCCCAGGGTGCGGGCGCCGGAATGCCGGGAGACGTTCTGCATCAGGTAGCGGTGGCTCTTGATGGAGCCGATCACATAGCCACCGCCATGCAGATAGAGCACCGCGCGATCGGCCCGGGTGCCGGGTGCGACCAGCCATTCGGCCTTGACGCCGCGTGCATCCACGGGCTCCAGGGCGACGTCTGCGGGCACGGCGAAGCGGGCGCCGCCCTCGTCCAGGGTGCGGCGCTCTTCTTCCAGGGTTAGCGAGCCGAGCGGGGGCTGGCGTTCGAAGATCTGCAGCAGTTTATCAAGTTGTTGCTTGGACATTTTTTATTTCCAGTAAGTTACAAGTTATTTCTAATGTAGAAAGTGACGTTTGACGCTTCAGTCTCCGAACGCCTTGCGCAGCGCCGCACAGGCTCGGTCGAGGAATTCGCGTCCCTCGTCGATCGCCCCGGCCATGGAGGTGAAGCCGTGGATCTGATTGCGATAGCAGATGTATTCCACCGGAACTCCTGCGCCACTGAGGCGGTCGGCATATTCCGCGCCCTCGTCGCGCAGCGGGTCGTAGCCCGCGGTCATTACCAGTGCCGGTGGTAGGTCGCTCAGATCTTCGGCGAGCAGCGGTGAGGCGAGCGGATCGTCCCAATCCTCGGGTTTGGAGAGATATTGATCGAAAAACCAGTTCATGGCCGTGGTGGTCAGGAAGTAGCCGTCTCCGCAGTCGCTATAGGAGGCGGTGGTGGCGCCCATTCGCGTCGCCGGATAGACCAGTAGTTGATAAGCGATGCGAGGCCCCTTGCGGTCGCGGGCCATGTGGCTGACCACCGCCGAGAGATTGCCCCCGGCGCTGTCGCCGCCAACGGCGATACGGTTGCCATCGGCGCCGATCTGGGCGGCATTGGCGGCGGTCCATTCGAGCACCGCGTAGCAGTCTTCCGGTGCTGCCGGAAAGGGGTGTTCCGGGGCCAGTCGGTAATCCGGCACCAACACGATCGCCTCGGCGTGGGCCGCGTAATAACAGGCCTCCCGCTGGTGAGTCTCGGGGCTGCCGATCACCCAGCCGCCGCCGTGGTAGTAGATCAAGACGGGCAGGGGCCCTGTGCGCCGGCTGTGGGGCGTGATCACCAGGGTGCGGATGGCGCCGCCGGGGCCGGGAATCTCGATCTCCTGGATGGAGCGCGGCTCCGGAGGGTTGATGCCGACCATGGACGTCAGTTTTGCGAAGGCCTCGCGGCCTTCGGCCACAGTGCCTTCGCCGAGGGCCGGCGCATCGCTGGCTGCGGTGAGTTCCAGGATTTTTGCTGCTTGCGGGTCGAGGGTCATGGTGGTCTCTCTATGGATGCGGGCGTTGGCGATCCTGCAGTGTTACTGCTGGCGATGCTCGCCGCCCAATTGGGTCGGCAGTGCTGTTTGGTGGGCAGTGCTGTCGCTTCGGGCGCGCCGTTGTTGGGTTCTGTTGCTCGCCGTCTGGTCGACCGGATCGCCCGAATATACGGCGACCGTTTTCGGCAATGCAACCGGTGTTCCCGGGGGAGGGCTCATCAGCTCATCAGGAAGTGGCCGACCAGGGTGGCGATCGGCTTGTCGGAATCCTGTTGCCAGCAACTGGCCTGAACGTTTGCCACCCGGCGGCCGAGCTTGGTGACCCGGGCGCGGGCCCGGGTCGGTTCGATGCGGCCGGAGCGCAGGTAGTCGATGGTCACATTGATCGGTTTGGGCAGGTTGTCCGTATCCTGGTCGTGGGCGAGCTGGACGATTGCCGCGGTCTCCAGCAGCCCGCCGATGACACCGCCATGCAGCGCCGGCAGCCAGGGGTTGCCGGTATGCATTCGGGTGGCTTCCAGCTCGATGGTCAGGACGCCATTGGCTTCGTGCACCTGCATGGCCAGGGTGCGCATGTAGGGGATGCCCTGCGAGAGGATGCTGAAGTCGCCCGCTGCCCGCGCCTTGCGCACCAGCTCGAGAATACTCACGGCGTTTCGACCTCGTCTCGCTGCTCGCCGGTCTTCTCCGAGGTGATCATGAAACTCGCCGCGCAATGGGCGATGGGGTCCTGGGGATCGTCGTGATAGGCCTGGGCGCGCACGAAGCAGACATTGCGGGTGACCTTGTAGCAGTGGCCGGCCGCGGTGATCGCTTCGCCGGGTGTCGCCGGCTTGAGGTAGTCGATGCGCAGGTCCAGGGTGGCGATGGTGGCGGGCCGGGCCAGCGCCGAGATCACCGAGAGGCCGCAGGTGGCGTCGAGAACCGTGGTGATGACGCCGCCGTGAAGTACGCCGGAGCCGGCATTGCCCGCCAGCCCGGCATGGTAGGGAATGCGCATCCAGCCTCGGCCGCGCTCCAGGTCGAGGATTTCCAGACCGAGAAAATTGGCGTGTGGGGACTGGTTTTCCGGCTGGGCGCGAAAGGCCAGAAGCTGCTGCATCAACTGCTCGTCGGTCACGGCGGCGGGTCCGGGCGCGGGGACGGCGGATCATAGGAACCGCGGTGGGGCATTGCAAACGCCCCCGCGGTCGCGGCTCTGAAAGTACCCGCCGAGCGGTGCTATATTGGATGCTGATAAGCATGGAATCAGGGGTGGATCATGGGCTACTCGAAAACCACGCTGCCTGCTCCCGCCGAAGCCTTGCCCGGGCGCGCCGAGGCGATGCAGGTGCCCGAGCGGCACTTCGTGCACGGCCGGCCACTGGTCGGGCCCTTCCCCGAGCAGCTTCAGCAGGTGCAATTCGGCATGGGCTGTTTCTGGGGCGCGGAGCGCCGCTTCTGGCAGTTGCCCGGCGTCTTCACTACGGCTGTGGGCTATGCCGGCGGCCATACACCGAATCCCGCCTATGAGGAGGTCTGCTCCGGGCGCACCGGACACGCGGAAGTCGTGTTGGTGGTGTTCGACCCCGCCGAGATCGCCTTCGGCGAGTTGCTGAAGGTGTTCTGGGAGGCGCACGATCCGACCCACGGCATGCGTCAGGGCAATGACGTGGGCACCCAGTATCGCTCGGCGATCTATTGTTACGGCGAGCAGCAGCTCCAGGAGGCGCTGGCCAGCCGCGATGCCTATCAGGAGAAGCTGAAGGCAGCCGGGTTGGGTGCCGTCACCACGGAGATTCGCGCAGCGCCCGAGTTCTACTACGCGGAGTTCTATCACCAGCAGTACCTGGCGAAAAATCCCGGCGGTTACTGTGGCCTGCGCGGCACCGGCGTCAGCTGCGGCTGAGCGGCCGGGCGCGGGGCCCGGCGCTTGGCGCCTGATCTATGATGGCGCCTGTCCGTTCTGTCACTGGTACTGCCAGCGCTTCGCCGGAACCCTGACCCTGGTCGATTTTCGGGCCGCGGGCACTGCCCAGCTGCCGGCGGATTGTGATCCCGATCGCGCCCTGCTGCTGGATACCGGAGCAGCGGTGCTCTCCGGCGCGGCGGCGCTGCACATGCTGGCGTCCTCGGCAGCCGCGCGCAGGCTGGATCGCTTGCTGTTCGGCGGCGAGCTGCGAGGCCGCGCGCTGTATCCGGTGCTGCGAGCACTGCGCAACGGCTACCTCCGGATTAGCGGGCGACGCGCTTCGGCAGATGGTCGGAGCATCCCTTGAACGCTTTCCTGACCGAGACCCGGCTCTGTGTCGAACCCGAATGGGTCGACTACAACGGGCATATGAACCTGGCTTTTTATGTGCTCGCCTTCGACAAGGCGACAGACCATTTCTACGATCAGCTGGACATCGGCCTCACCTATCGGGAGCGCATGCAGAGTTCGATGTTCACTCTGGGGATCAACGTCGACTACCTGCGCGAGGTGTTCGCCGGTGACATGCTGCGCATCACTACCCAGCTACTCGCTTGCGATGTCAAGCGGATGCGCTACTTTCATCGGATGTTTTCCGCTGCTGGCGACGAGCCGGTGGCCACCAACGAATGCCTGGCGGTCCATGTCGATATGGAGGCGCGGCGCAGTGCACCCTTCCCCGCGGCAACCAGGGCACGCATCGACGCAATGCTCGAAGCCCATCTCCGCTTGCCGGTGCCCGCTGGTGCCGGCCGGGTGCTGGGCGAGAAGCGCGGCGCGTGAGGCTTCACCGCGCCGTGGCGAGGCCTTCCAACAAGGCTTCCACGGTGTTCACCCGGGTGTCGGCGTCGCGCATTTGCTCGACGAAGCGCAGTATGGTGGCGCCGCGCAGCTGGTAGCGCTGGGGTTCGCGCTGTACCAGACGCACGATGCTCAGTGGATCGACGCTGGTATGCTGCGAAAATTCCAGCAACCCGCCCTCGGGGCCAGCCTCGATGCGGACGATGCCCAGGGCGGTGGCGCGCTGGCGCAAGGCGGTCACCCGCACCAGGTGGCTCACTTCGCCGGGCAGCAGGCCGAACCGGTCGATCATTTCCACCTGGAGTTCCCTGAGGGCGGCGGCGTCGGCAGTCCCGGCCAGCCGCTTGTAGAGCATCAGCCGGGTGTGTACATCGGGGATATAGTGCTCCGGAATCAGCGCCGCGATGTGCAGGTTGACCTCGCAATCGGGGCGCGCACTCAGATCGATCTCGACATCGCCCCCGCGCTCCAGGCTGTGCACTGCCCGCTCCAGCAGCTCCATGTACAGCGAAAAACCGATCGCGGCGATATGGCCGCTCTGGTCGTCGCCGAGCAGTTCGCCGGCGCCGCGGATCTCCAGGTCGTGGGTGGCCAGGGTGAAGCCGGCGCCGAGCTGATCGGCGGCCTGGAGGGCCTCCAGCCGTTTGTGGGCGTCGGCGGTCATCTGCTTCGGCGGTGGCACCAGCAGATAGGCGTAGGCCTGGTGGTGGGAGCGGCCCACACGGCCGCGCAACTGATGCAGCTGCGCCAGACCGAGCTTGTCGGCGCGCTCGATGATGATGGTATTGGCGGTGGGCACGTCGATGCCGGTCTCGATGATGGTCGAGCAGACCAGGATGTTGAAGCGTCTGTGGTAGAACTCGGACATCACCTGTTCGAGTTCGCGCTCGGGCATCTGCCCGTGGGCGATGCCGACCCGGGCCTCGGGGACCAACTGTTCCAGTTCACGTGCCGCCCGGGCGATGGTCTTGACCTCGTTGTGCAGCAGATAGACCTGTCCGCCGCGCAGGATCTCGCGGAGGATCGCCTCTCGGATCAACCGGGATTCCCGCTGCTGAACGACTGTCTCTTATACACATCTCCGAGCCCACGAGACTAGGCATGATCTCGTA
>CAJXRS010000099.1 GCA_913060555.1 uncultured Gammaproteobacteria bacterium
AGCTGAAGGCGGTGATGGCGTCGGCGCTCTCCCCCGGTTCGATCAATGCGCTGCGGCGGCCGAGCGGATCGAAGGCCTGGGCCTGGCGGCGGGCCAGGCTGCCGTCGGGATCCCGGGTCAGGGTCTCGATGCGGTTGCCCTCGGTGTCGTACCGGTATTCCTCACGATTGCCCAGGTTGTCGGTGACGCCGGTCAGGCGGCCGCGCGGATCGTAGGTCAGGTCCAGCACCACGCCCTCTGGCAGCGCGACCCGCGTCGGTTGGCCGGCGGCATCATAGCTGTAACGGGTTTCGCGCAGCGCGCCACCGTCCACCGGCGGGGTCTCGGTAACCACCTCGGGCAGGCCGCGGGCATCGTAACCGAAGGTGGTCACCAGGCCATTGGGATCGACGACCGAGGTGACCAGGCCGCGGCCGTCGTAGGTGAAGCGGGTCTCCTGGCCCAGGGCATTGCGCATGCGCACCAGGTTGCCGTTGGCATCACGGGTGAAGGTGGTGGTGTGGCCGAGCGGGTCGGTCATGGCAGTGGGCAGGCTGAACACCGGATCATGGGTCCAGCTGCGCACCGCGCCGTTGAACTGTTCGGTTTCGGTCAGCAGGTTGCCGCGGGCATCGTAGGTGCGCACGACCTCGGAACCGTCCGGACGGATGGTGCGCACCGGGTTGCTGTCGCTATCGCGCTCGGTGCGGGTGGTCAGGCCGTTGGCGTCGGTCAGCTCCAGGGTGTGGCCGAAGGGGTCGGTGACATAGCTGCTGGTGGCGCCATTGCCATCGGTGAAGGTCGAAACCACCGCTGCCGGTCGCACCACGGGTGCCGGATCGGCGGCGGTGCCCAGGCCGTCGGCGGGATCGACCCAAGCGGCGGCATGGGCGCTGGTCGCCGCCCGCGTGCTGCCATCGGCGCGCAGGGTGTGCCGCAACCGGCCGGTGGCGTCGTAGGTGCGCTGGGTCAGGGCACCGCGGGCATCGCGCTCGCTGGTCATGAGGTGGCGGCCGTCGTAACCGAAATCACGCGCCGCGCCGTCGGGGAAGACGACCCGGGTCAGGTTACCCTCGGGGTCATGCTCGAAGCGGGTGACGCGCCCGGCGGGATCGGTGACCGCAGCCAGCAAATCGCCGGCATAAGCGAAACTGGTGACCGCGCCGGCCGGGTCGGTGATACGGATCAGCTTGCCCTCGGCGTCATACGCGTAAGCGGTGGTGTTGCCGTTGCGGTCCACCATGGCGGTCAACAGGCCGGCGGCATCGTATTCCTCGCGGGTGCCGTCCTTGAGCGTGCGCAGGAAACGGCCATCGGCCAGACCCACCAACTGCGCGAAATCACCCGCCAGGGTTTCATAGCGGCCCACTTCGCTGAACAACTGATAACTGACGTTCGCCTGGGAAAAGTTGTAGAAGCCGAACCGGCCGGGCGCGAAACTGCCGGAGATGTCGAACACGGTGGCGTTGTCGATGCGGATCGTCACCCGATCGGCGAAGTAATCGACCTCGAAGAAATGGTCGGTGCGATCCAGCCAGCCATTGGCGGCGCTGTAATCGGTGGCCAGAATATCGAACACGCCGGGCACCGACGCGTGGGACCAGAACGGGCTCCGCAGCCCGGAAGTACTGCCACCGGTAATCCGGATAAGGCTGAATCCTTCGCTGGCACCGGTCTGATTGCGTTGCTTCCAGTCAAACAGCAAGGTGGTCAGTGGGCCGTCGCTCTGCACCAGCGGACCACGGTAACCCATCACCAGGCCGATGTAGTCGTCATCGCTACTGGTGTTGACCCGAAACCTGCCGCGCAGGGTGGTGTTGATCAGGTCGTCGGGGCCGAAGAAGAAGCTGGGGTCTCCGTTGCGGGTCTGGGTCACCTGATCGCCCGCGGCATTGACCGCCCAAGTGGTGCCATCGTTGATGGCGGTCCAGTCGCGTAGGTCGGTGGGCATGGGCCTATAGACCTGCTGGGCTCCGCTGCCCGCGGTGATCAGTACGCTGCCGTCGCGATTGCGGTGCAGCCGGCTCAGTTCCGCCAGGCCCCAGCCGGCGCCGAAGGCGCTGTCGCGCTCGTTGATGACCACCGCGGAGCCGTTCACCGAGTTGCTGCGCCGCGAGCGGTCGTAATGACTGGTCAGGGTGACCGCGTAAGGGTAGACCCCGCTGGGCAGGTGATCCGCATCGAGGGGCACCGAGACCCGGAACGATTCATCGAGGCTTTCGCTGAAGCCGCTGGTATCCAGAAAGGTTTCCTCGCCCTGATCGACGCCGCCCAGGGTGGCTCGATAGGAGATTCGCGGCGGCACCGCGGCGCGGCGCAGCACGGTGCCGTCGATCAGCGCCATGGGACGCGGGAAGGCCCGCTCGCTGCGGTAGACAAAACGCGGGGCTCTGGCTTCACTCAACGAGCGATGAGCGGGCAGGCGAAAACCGGTGGTCGTCCAGCCGGTGCGCAGGTTGACGCTGGAGCCGGTTTCCGCGCTGGCGCCGCAGCCGCAGTTGGGTGCATCGCTCTGTTCGGACGCGCCGGCGCCCGGCGGCAGCGCGGCGTGCCAGTCGGCGGCGCGCACGCCTCCGCTGACGGTCACCACGGACGCACCGTCGGCGCTGACCTCGCCAATACCCACGACCACGAAGGCGCCGAGCTCCGGATCCAGCGACCAGATCTCCATCTCGCTGCCCGGCGCCATGCCGTCGAGATTGGGAAAGCTGATCGGCGCCGGGGTGGCGAAGGTGACGCCCACCGGCTGAATGGTGATCAACTGGGCGGGGTCGAGAAAATCGGGCAAGGCTGCTGGTGCGAGGTTCTCCGGCACCGGTGAAATCGACAACTGACCGGTGAAATCGCTGCCATCGGGATTCCTGGCGGTGTGGGGAGCCACGCTCAGAGTGATTCCCAGCGCGGCACTGTGCACCTGGGTAGTGACTGTGGGGTCCACGGCGGTGAGGGTGGCAGCATCGATCCGCGGCAGATAAAAGGGCCGCTCCACGACATTGAGCACATGCGCCTCAAGCGGAAATCCCTCGCGAAAGCCTGCATAGACCGCGCCGCCCGGTCCCGGGTCGGCGCCGGCCGGGTCGATGTCGAGCACCTGATTGCCATGGGGCAGATCGGTCAGGGTGAAATAGCCGTCGGCATCTGTGAGCACTTCGCGCCCGGTATCGAGAAAGCGGATGCGCGCATTGACGATCGGCGTGGTGCGGCCGGCCACGGCATCATTGGCATCCAGCACCCGACCGGTAAACCCGGTGGGCGCGGTCGGGTCCGGTGCCGGAATCTCGATGCTGACCTGCTGCTCGGCGAACAACTCGCCGTCGCTCGCACAAAAGGTCAACACCAGGGTACCGGCCTGCTCGGCAATGGGCCGATAACGGAACTCGCCGGTGGCGGCGTTGAATTCCGCGCCCTCGGGCAGCGGCAGTTCCCGGATGCAATAGCTGAGCTCGTCGCCATCCGGATCCATGGCCGCCACCTGGAAACTCAGGGTGGCACCCACGGGCGCGGTCTGGTCGGCGATCGGCGCCAACACCGGCGCACGGTTCAGCACCAGGGTGACCCCGACCATCAGTGTCGTCTGGTTGCCGGCGGCATCGGTGGCGGTGAGCGTGAAGACGTTGGCGCCGGGCGCAAGCGCGACGGGTCCGTGGTCGAAGCGGCCGACGGCATCCACGGCAACCGCCGTGCCGTTCAACCGGAGCGCTGCGGGTTCGCTCAGGCTGCCCTGGAAGGCGACCTCGGGCTCGCTGGTGATCAACCCATCGAGCGGCGATTGCAGTTCGATCACCGGCGCCAGGGTGTCGACCTCCACCCGGGTCAGCGCCGGCGCCGAACGGTTGCCGGCGTGATCGGCGATGGTGGCGCTGAGCTCATGGCCGCCGTCGCTCAGCGACGCTTGCGGAAGGCAATCGGCGGTGTCCGCGGTGAAGTCGCAAGCCACCGGCAGCGGCACGCCGTCGGCGGCAATCTCCAGGGTGGCGGGGTCGACGCCGGTGGCGGCATCGGCAAAATTCAGCGCCAACGCCGGGCGTTCGTCATTGGTCAGGGTTCCCGGCGCGGGCGCGATGAAACTCAGCGAAGGCGGGGTCAGATCGGCATATAGCGCCAGGGCCCGGATCTTCCCTGGTTGCTCCAGCACCGGAGTGACGGTGCCGTCACCGCCGATCTGCAGCAGGAATTTTCCCCGGGCGACAAAAGCGCTGCCGTCGACGGGATTGGCGATCAACAGATCGGGGCCACTGCCGCTGGGAAAGGGCTCCAACGTCAGGTGTTCGGCGCCAGTGGCTGCATCGACCAGCAGTACTCGCCGATCGGACAGCAGCCAGAGTTGGTCTGCCACCGGCGCCACCTGGTCGACACCGGGCAGCGCCAGACTCAGCTCCAGCTCGCCCTGCGGCGAATAGCGGCGCAGGTTCTGGCCGTCGCCGACCCAGGCAAGCCCTTCGGTGTCCAGCGCCAGGGCACGGATCTCGCCGCCAGCCGCCGGCAGCTCCACCAGGACATTGCCGACGGCATCGCGCACCGACACCCCGGACCGGGTCGCCACCCAGAGTCGGTCGGTGGCGCCGTCGAAGGCGATCTGTACCGCCTGATCGGAAAGGTCCCGGCTTGCCAACAGTGTGAGATCGGCAGCGTAGCGATGCAGGCGATGGCCCAGCGCCAGCCAGGCATCCCCCGAATTGGGGTTCGCCGCCAGCAGGGCTTTGGAACTATTGTCGGGTTCGGTGGCTACCGCTCCCAGCAGTGCGCCGGTGAAGTCATGGCTCCGCAGACCCTCACCGTAGGCCCAGATCAGGCCAGCGGGATCCACCGCCAGTGCCCGCGCGGCGCCGGCCAGCACCAGCGGCGGTTGCTGGCCGTCGAGCCGAAGCCGGGTGGCCTGGCCGATCTCCCCGACCCAGAGCGCATCGGCGAAAGGGTTGTCCGGCGGCACCAGGGCCGCGAGGCGGCCGCTGCAGGTATACAGGAGAACCCCGGCGGCCGCGCAGGCGAGCAGCAGCCATCGGAAAGCATGGCTTGCGGATTTTCGTGGCGCAGTGCCGGAATCGGAAGCGGCCGAGCGGCCCATGACACCTCCCTGTGTCCGTCGCGGGTTCCCTCATTGGACCCGATGTGGTTCGTTGTACCTGGCCGCAGTAGGCCGGCAAAGTTCCGACGGCGCAACCCCCGCGGCAGCCCTCGGCCATTCATCGATGACCGAAACCGGAGATCTGTTCAGGGTTCTGCCCGGATTCGGCGCTGGCCCGCCGGCGTCAGAAATCGCCTGCGGAGCCCGCAAACAAAGGGCATACAAAGCAGGTGGTTACTCGCTCAGCCGGACTGCTCCTGCAGCGCGGCGAGCTGGCGAATCTTGCCCACCATGGCCCGCAGGCCGTTGCCGCGGGTCGGTGAGATGTGGCTCAGCAGGTCGAGCCCGGCAAAGTAGCCTTCGAGATCGGCCTGGCGAATTTCCGCTGGTGTGCGGTCATTGAGCGCGGCGAGCACTGCGGCGGCGAGCCCGCGCACGATCAGGGCATCGGAATCGACGGCGAACTGGAGCTTGCCGGTGGCGGGGTCGATGCGGTGGACGATCCACACTTGGCTCTGGCAACCGTGGATGAAATGCTCTTCGGTCTTGCAGGCATCGGGCAGCGGCGGCAGCTCGCGACCGAGGTCGATCAGGTAGTGGTAGCGGTCTTCCCAGTCGTCGAAGAACGCGAAACTCTCGGCGATCTCGTCGGCGTCGATACTGCGCCCGAAGGGCACCCGATCGAACAGGTCGCCGAGTTCCAGGCCGCCGTCCATCAGAAGATCCCCAGTTCGAGTTGCGCGGCCTCGGACATGCGCTCGCGGCTCCAGGGCGGGTCGAACACCAGCTCGACCTCCACTCGCGTGACATTGGGTACCTTGCCGACGCGATACTCGACGTCATCCACCAGCACCGGGCCCATGCCGCAGCCCGGTGCGGTCAGCGTCATGGTGATGTCGACCTCGCGATCCCGGATGCGGCAGTCGTAGATCAGCCCCAGCTCGACGATATTGACCGGGATCTCGGGATCATAGATCGACGCCAGCGCCTGCCAGACCTGATCGGGATCCACGGTATCGGATACGGGCGCCGGAAATTCCAGCTCCACCGGCTCCAGGCCCAGGGCATCGGCGTCCGTACCATCGACCCGGGCGAGGTTGCCACTCAGGTTGACCGTGTAATTGCCGCCCAGATCCTGAGTAAGGCTGACGAAGGTGTCCCTGGGGATGGTGATGCGGGTGCCCGAGGGCACCAGACGCGCGGGACAATCGCGCCGCACCGCCACCATGCGCCGCTCCATGCTCAGACTCCGAAGGATTCGCCGCAGCCGCATTCCGCCTGGGCGTTGGGGTTGCGGAACTTGAGTGTGGAGTTGAGCCCCTCGACTACCAAGTCGATCTCGGTGCCGCGCACCAGCGGCAGCGCCTCGGGATCGACATAGATCGAAAGCTCGTCGGCGACCTGATATTCGAGGTCGCCCGGGTTGGGCCCGGCGACCAGATCGAGTTCATACATGTAGCCCGAGCAGCCGCTCGACTTGACGCCGATGCGCATCGCGCTGGCGCCGGCGCGTTCGAGCTGGCGGCGTACGTGAGCGGCCGCAGTGGGCGTCATTTGCACGCCGTCATGGGCGACGGGATCGAATGTGTCGACAGGCATCGCACAGCCTCCAAAGAATCAACGAAGAAAACCCATGGCCTTGTCGAGTGCTTGCAGAAAGCGCTCGACTTCGGCCGCCGTGTTGTAGAGGGCCAGCGAGGCCCGCACCGTGCCGGGCACGCCGAAGCGCTCCATGAGCGGCATGGCGCAGTGGTGACCGGCGCGCACCGCCACGCCCTGCTGGTCGAGCAGCAGGCCGACATCCGTGGGGTGCCCGCTCTCGACCACGAAGGAGGCGATCCCGGCCCGCGCCGGATCGGTACCGATGCGGCGTACCCCGGCAATGGTTTCGAGCCCGGCGTCGAGGCGTTCGAGCAGGGCGCGTTCATGGGCCGCGGCGGCCTCCCGATCCTGTTCCTGCAGCCACTCGATGGCCGCACCCAGGCCGATGGCGCCGGCGATGTGCGGGGTACCGGCCTCGAAGCGCCAGGGCACTTCGGCATAGGTGGTGCCCGCGAACGACACCCGCTCGATCATCTCCCCGCCGCCCTGCCAGGGGGGCATGGCATCAAGCAGCGCGCGGCGCCCGTAGAGCACGCCGATGCCGGTGGGGCCGAACAGCTTGTGGCCGGAAAAGGCGTAGAAATCCGCATCCAGGGCGCGCACATCGACGGCGAAATGGTTGACGGCCTGAGCGCCATCGACCAGCACCAGGGCCCCCGCGGCGTGGGCCAGACGGATGATGTCCGCCACCGGATTGACCGTGCCCAGGGCATTGGACACCTGGGCCACCGCGACCAGGCGGGTGCGCTCGCCGAGCAGTGCCGGCAGCGCATCCAGATCCAGGGTGCCGGCCTCGGTCACCGGCAGCACCAGAATCCGCGCCCCGGTGGCCTCGGCGACCATCTGCCAGGGCACGATATTGGCGTGATGTTCCATGGCGGTGAGGACAATTTCGTCACCCGGCCGCAGATTGGCCCGGCCCCAGCTGTTGGCCACCAGATTGATGCTCTCGGTGGTGCCGCGGGTCCACAGCACCTCTTCCCGCGCCACACCGCCCAGAAACGCCGCCACCCGTTCGCGGGCGCCCTCCAGCGCCTCGGTGGCCCGGTTGGCCAACGCGTGGGCGCCGCGGTGAACATTGGAATGGTCGCGGCGGTAGTAGCCCGCAACGGCCTCGATCACCGCCTCGGGTTTCTGCATGGAAGCGGCATTGTCGAAATAGACCAGCGGATGGCCGTTGACCTCCTGGCGCAGGATCGGAAACGCCGCACGCACCGCTTCCACATCGAACTGCCCGATCACCCGGGTATTCATGCCGGTTCCTCCTGCGCCGGGGCGGCGAAGGCGGCGCGCAACGATGCGCCCACTGCCTCGCGCACCGCGGCGCACGGCAGCCCCGCGACAATCTCGGCGAGAAAGGCAAGGCTCAGCAATGACCGGGCCCCGGGCTCGTCGATACCGCGCGAGCGCAGATAGAACAATGCCCGGGCGTCGAGCTGGCCGAGGGTGGCGCCGTGCGCACACTGTACGTCGTCGGCATAGATTTCCAGCTCCGGCTTCAGGTCGATCTCGGCGCCGCGCGCCAGCAGCAGCCCCTTGGCATCGAGCGCCGCATCGGTCTTGCCGGCACCGGGCTCGATGTGGATGCGGCCATTGAGCACCGCGCGCGAAGTCTCGCCGGCGATCAGGCGAAAGCGCTGGCGGGACCTTGCCTGCGGGCTGTGGTGGACGAGATTCATCTGGCAATCGAGATGCTGGCCGTCCCGGGTCAAACCGGCGCCACGCACTTCGGCCTCCGCGCCCGGGCCCGCCAGATGGATGCCGATCTCGTTGCGGCGGAAGGCCGCGCCCAGGTCGATCAGGGACAGATCGTAGCCGGCGTCGCGGCCCACCTCGACCTCCAGGGCGCCGAGCCAGCGCCCCGCCCCGGCCTCGGCGGCCAGGCGCAGGTGGTCGAGCCGTGCGCCTTGCTCCACAGCGATTTCCACCACTGCGTTGGTCAAGGCCAGCGACCGGCCCAGATGGCGCTCCACCAGGGTGGCGCGCGCACCGGGCTCCAGCACCACCAGCACCCGTGGGTGGGCACCGCGCGGCACTTCGATAGCGCTTTGCGCGAGGACCAACTCGATCGGTCGATCGATGTGCAGGCCGGCCGCGACCCGGATCAACAGCCCGTCTTCCAGCAAGGCGCCGTTGAGCGCCACAAAGGGCCGGCCGGCGGCAACCGCCAGACGGCCGGCGAGGCGCTCGGCGGCATCGCGATCCTCGCCGCGCAGCGCGGACAACCGGCTCACCGACAACCCGGGCGGCAGCTCGGCAGCCACCGCCTGGGGCAGCCCATCGACGATCGCCAGGCGGTAGGAGTCCAATCCTGCGAGGGGCGCCACCCGCGCCTCGCCGGGGGCGACGCGGTCGAGCAGCCCTGCCTCGAGCAGCGGGCCGATGCGGCTGTACTTCCAGGCCTCGGTCTTCGGGGTAGGCAACTCCGCAGCCGCAAAGGCGGCCGCGCCCACCGCGCGCAGCTGCTGCACGACACCGGTCGCCGCGGGCAGGGCACCGATGTGCCGGCGCGCCTCGCGTCCGAATGCCTCGATCCGCTGGGTTCTTTTGGTGGTACTCATAAGCGCCTCAGGCCACCGCTTCCAGCAGCCAGCCGTAACCCTTCTCCTCCAGCTCCAGCGCCAGTTCGCGGCCACCGGAGCGGAGGATGCGGCCCGCCGCCAGGACGTGGACGCGATCGGGCACCACATGATTCAACAGGCGCTGGTAGTGGGTCACCATGACGATGGCGCGATCCGGCGCGCGCAGGGTATTGACGCCATCGGCAACCACCTGCAGGGCGTCGATGTCGAGCCCCGAATCGGTCTCGTCGAGCAGCGCCAGCTTCGGCTCCATCAGCAGCATCTGCATGATTTCGTTGCGC
>CAJXRS010000100.1 GCA_913060555.1 uncultured Gammaproteobacteria bacterium
AGATCATGCCTAGTCTCGTGGGCTCGGAGATGTGTATAAGAGACAGGCCCTGTACCGCTCGCGCAACCTGGTATCCATCCGCGTGCTGCAGGGCATCGGCATCCACAATGCGATTCGCAGTCTCACCCGATACGGGTTCGATGCCGATGCCCTGGCGCCCAATCTCTCGCTGGCCCTGGGCACCGCCGCTTTCAGCCCGCTGGAAATGGCCACCGGATTCGCGATCTTCGCCAATGGCGGCTACCGGGTCGAGCCCTATCTGGTGGCTCGGGTCGAGAACGCCCAGGGCGAACCACTGTTGACAGCGCAGCCGCCGCGGGCGTGCCGCGACTGCGCCCCCGAGCAGACTGCGGGGACTGCGCCTCAGGTCATGGACCCGCGCATCGCCTACATCCTCGACTCCATGCTCAAGGATGTGATCCGGCGCGGCACGGGCACTCGTGCCCTGCAGCTGGGCCGCGCCGACCTCGCCGGCAAGACGGGCACCACCAATGGCCCGCGCGACGCCTGGTTCTCGGGCTATCACCCGACGCTGGTGACCTCGGTCTGGCTGGGCTTCGACGACAACCGGGTGCTGGGCTCCCGCGAATACGGCGGCACTGCCGCGCTGCCCATCTGGATGGACTTCATGGGCAGCGCCCTGGCCGGCGCCCCGGAGCGCCTCCCCCCCAGACCGCCGGGCATCGTCACGGTGCGCATCGACCCCGACACCGGACTTCGCGCACCGTCCGGACAGCAGCGCTTCGTGGAAGAGCTGTTTCTCCGGGAATCCGTACCCCAGACCTTCGCCCCAGCCCCCGGCGACAGACCCGGAGTCGGCGGCGGCGCCCTGCCCGAAGACCTCTTCTAACCGCTTCTAACCGCGCGCGCCTGGCTCAGTCGGGCAGCACTTCCCGCCAGCAGTACCCGGGGTCGCCCAGCACATAGAAGTGCGGGTTCAGCAGATCCGGCTTGGCGTTGTAGCGCATCGGTTCGAGATCCGCGGTCAGCACCTCACCGCCGGCGGCCTCCACCACCGCCTGGGCCGCCGCGGTATCCCATTCCGCCGTCGGCGCCAACCGCGGGTAGATATCGGCGCTGCCCTCCGCGACCAGGCAGAGCTTCAGCGAGCTGCCCATATTGCGTGTTTCGATGGCGCCGACCCGCCCACCAATGGTCTCCAGCCACTGGGCCACCGTATCGGCGCCGTGGCTGCGGCTCGCCACCACGGTGACCGGCTGCGCGGCCGAGCCCCGGCCGTGCATGCTCCGGGTACGGATCGCGTTGCGTCCGCTGCCGTCGATGCGCCAGGCGCCGTCACCCCGCACACCGGCATAGGTCATCTCCAGCGCCGGCACGCCGACCACGCCCAGCACCGGCAAGCCGCCCTCGATCAAGGCGATGTTGACGGTGAACTCGCCATTGCGCTTGATGAACTCCTTGGTACCGTCGAGCGGATCCACCAGCCAGTAGCGCTGCCAGCCGGAACGCTCCGCCCAGGATGGCTGGGCCGACTCCTCGGACAGGATCGGTACCCCCGGGGTCAGCCGGCCGAGCCCAGCCACCAGAATGCGATGGGCGGCCAGATCGGCTTCGGTCAGCGGGCTGGCGTCGTCCTTGCGGGACTCGCCCAGGTCCTCGCGCCGGTACACGTCGAGAATCGCGGCGCCCGCCTCCCCGGCCAACGCGATCACGGCATCCAGATGGGTCATGCAAAACTCCAGGGTGATTGAGCTCACGCCGGCCCGTCCCGGGTCGCGAGGTGTTGTCGGGCCAGGCACAGCGCGGAGATCGACAGCGCGTCACAGACCTCCTCGCCGGCCAATAGCTGCCCGAGATCCGCCAGCGGCCAATGCCGGGCAGCCAGAGGCTCCGGCTCGTCACCGGGCAGGGATTCGGGATAGAGATCCTCCGCCAGGACGATATCGAGCTCCCGCTCCATGTAAAAAGGATTCAGATAGATACGCTTCAACACCGTCAGCCGCCGGGCGCCATGGCCGGCCTCCTCCTTGAGCTCGCGGTTGGCGGCGACCCGCACATTCTCGCCCGGATCCACCGCGCCCTTGGGCAGCCCCCAGTGATAGCGATTGGTGCCGGCGGCGTATTCGCGCACCAGCAGCACCTCGCCGTCGCCGTTGACAGGCACGATCACCACGGCGCCGTAGCCACTGCCGCCGAGCCGCTCATAGACCCGCTCGACACCGTTGGCAAAACGCAGATCCAACTGCTCGATACGGAACAGTCGTGAACGCGCGATGATTCTGCGCTTCAAAATTCTGGGTAGGGTGGGCATACTTTCTCGTACCGATCGCGGCGCGGAGCATTATGTTGGATGATCGACTGGAGCGCCATCGACACTGTTCTCCTCGATATGGACGGCACCCTGCTCGACCTCCATTTCGACAATCACTTCTGGCAGCACCATCTGCCCCGCCGCTTCGCCGAGCTGCGCGGCCTCGACCCCGCAACCAGCCGCGCGGAATTCCTGGCGCGCCTTGATCGCGAGCGGCACCGACTGCAATGGTACTGCACAGACTACTGGTCGGCGCAGCTGGCGGTGAATGTCACCGAACTCAAACACGAGGTGGCGCACCTCATTGCCGAGCGCCCCCATGCCGGCACCCTGCTGGCCCAGCTGGGCGCGCGCGGCCGCCGGCGCATCCTGGTGACCAATGCCCATCGCGACAGCCTGGCGCTGAAGCTGGATCGCACCGCCATCGGCGCCGGCCTCGACCGCCTGATCTCGTCCCACGACTACGGCGCCGCCAAGGAAGACCCGGCATTCTGGCAGCGGCTCGCCCGGGAGATCAGCTTCGACCCCGACCGCACCCTGTTCATCGACGACAGCGAGCCCGTACTCGGCGCGGCCGAGGATTACGGCATCCGCCATCTGCTCTGTATCCGTCAGCCGGACAGCAAGGGACTGCCCCGCGATGGCCTCCGATTCGCGGCGCTGTCGTGTTTCAGCGACATCCTACCGGTACTGTGACAGCCATGGCCGAACAGCCCCGGGTGCGCATCGACAAATGGCTCTGGGCCGCCCGCTTCTTCAAGACCCGCTCACTGGCCAAGGCTGCCATCGAGGGTGGCAAGGTCCGGGTCGACGGCCAGCGCGCCAAACCCAGCAAGGAAATCGAGGTCGGGGCGGAACTCTGCGTCCGCCAGGGATGGGAGGAAAAGACCCTGGTGGTCACCGCCATCTCCGACCAGCGCCGCGGGGCTCCGGAGGCCGCCCTGCTCTACCGCGAGACGGCAACCAGTCGCGCCCGGCGCGAGCAGCAGGCGGCGGAGCGCCGCGCCGCGCGTACCGCAGTGCAGTACCCGGAACAGCGACCGAGCAAGAAACAGCGCCGCGACCTGCTCCGCTTTCGCGACCTGAACCTGCCGGAATGAGCCGGGCACCGATGGCCTCCGGGAACCGCGATATCCGCCAGCGCTTGCTGTTCGAGGATTGCGACATCCGCGGCGAGATCATCTCCCTGGAAACCGTGCTCAGCGAGGTCTACACCCGTAATCCCTACCCCGAGGTACTGCGGGCGCACCTCGGGGAATTCCTCGCCGCGGCGGCGCTGATCAGCGCCAATCTCAAAACCGCCGGCACCGTGACGGTACAGGCGCGCGGCGACGGCCCAGTACCCCTGCTGATGGCCGATTGCACGGATCGTCGCGACCTGCGCGCCATCGCCCGGATGCCGGAACCCAACGCCCCCCTGGCGGCCGACTTGCGGGAACTGGTGGGCAGCGGACACCTGAGCGTGACCGTCGCCCTGCCCGGACGCCAGCGCCATCAGGGCATTACCCCCCTGGAATTCCCCCGCCTCGCCGATTGCCTGTCCGACTACTTTTCCCGCTCCGAGCAGCTCCCCACCCGGTTCTGGCTGGCCGCCGACCACCGCTCCGCTGCCGGTCTGCTGCTACAGGCGCTGCCGGCGCAATTGCAGAGGCAGGATGCCCGCGACCGCAGCTGGGAGGAGCTCAGGGTGCTGGCCGATACGCTCTCGCCCGCCGAGCAACTGACGCTCGACCACCAGACCCTGCTCCATCGACTCTTCCACACCCAGCGCGTGCGCCTCTATGACCCGGTCGCCGTACGCTTCTCGTGCAGCTGCTCCAAGACCCGGATCGGCAGCGCCATCGTGGCGCTCGGTACCGACACCGTAGCCGAGCTGTTCGACACCGGGCCGGTGATCGAAACCCAATGTCAGTTCTGCCACCAGCACTACAGCTTCACTGCCGAGCAGTTGCGCGCCGAGGCGCTGGGCGGCGGCACCAGCCTGCACTGACCGCAAAACCCGGCTGGCTGCCGGCCGCGCGCCGCGCCGGCCTGTTGCCGGGACAGATTTTTGGCATAATTGCCGCCCCTCCGACGCCCACACGAGCCGCCAGTGACCCAGCGACAGGACTCCTTGACGACGCGGATCGAAATGACCGCAGTCGCCACCCACACCGACCTGAACAGCGCGGAACTGATCGAATTGGCGCTCAAGCGCGGCGAAGGCACGCTCACCGACCGCGGTGCCCTGCTGACCACCACCGGCCGTCATACCGGCCGCTCGCCCGCCGACCGCTTCATCGTCGAGGAGCCGAGCACCGCCGACGATATCGCCTGGGGCCCGGTCAACCGGCCGTTCAGCCCGGCTCGCTTCGACGCCCTCTGGGCGCGCGTCGAAGCCTACCTGGCGGAGTGCGAGCGATTCGTGTCGCACCTGCACGTGGGCCAGGATCCCGAGCACTATCTTCCGGTCAAGGTGACCACCGAAACCGCCTGGCACAGCCTGTTCGCGCGCAACATGTTCATCCGCCCGGCGCGCTACAACCCGTCGGGGAAAGCCCAGTGGAAGGTACTGCACGCCGCCGGCTTCAGCTGCGACCCGGATCGCGACGGCACCCACAGCGAAGGCGCGGTGATCATCAACTTCGCGCAACGCAAGCTGCTGATCGCCGGCATGCGCTACGCCGGCGAACTGAAGAAGGGCATGTTCTCGGTGCAGAACTTCCTGTTGCCGGAAAAAGACGTGATGCCCATGCACTGTGCGGCCAACGTCGGAGAGAGTGGCGACGTCACCCTGTTCTTCGGCCTCTCCGGCACCGGCAAGACCACCCTGTCGGCCGACCCCGACCGTTATCTCATCGGCGACGATGAACACGGCTGGACCGAGGGCGCGGTATTCAACCTGGAGGGGGGCTGCTACGCCAAGACCATCAATCTCAGCCACGAGAACGAGCCGGTCATCTGGGACGCCATCCGCTTCGGCGCCATCGTCGAGAACGTGGTGCTGAACGAACACCGGGCGCCCGACTACACGGATACCTCGCTGACCGAAAACGGCCGCTGCAGCTATCCGCTCGAGCACGTCGCCATGCGCTGCGTGCCCAACCGCGCCGGGGAACCGGCGGCGATCATTTTTCTCACCTGTGACGTCAGCGGGGTGCTGCCGCCGGTCTCGATCCTTTCCAAGGAAGCGGCCGCCTACCATTTTCTCAGCGGCTACACAGCCCGGGTCGGCTCCACCGAACTGGGCGCCGAAGCCGGCATCAATCCCACGTTTTCCACCTGTTTCGGCGCGCCCTTCATGCCACGACCGGCGTCCGTGTACGCCGAACTACTGATGAAACGCGTTCAGAACTTCGGCAGCCGCGTCTATCTGGTCAATACCGGCTGGACCGGCGGTTCGGGCGCCCCCAGTGGAACCGGACAGCGCTTCCCCATCCCGGTCACCCGGGCGGTGGTAGCCGCGATTCAGCGCGGTACGCTGGAAAATATCGAGACCCTGACCCTGCCGCTGCTCAACCTCCAGGTGCCACGCCGGGTGCCCGGAGTCGACGACCACTACCTGATTCCCCGCGACACCTGGGCGGACCCGGAAGCTTACGACCAGCAAGCCCGCAAGCTCGCCGGCCTGTTCGTGGAAAACTTCAAGAAATTCGAGGTGGCACCCGCCGTCATCGCCGCCGGCCCGCAACTGTAGGAGCGGCGCCCCACCACGATGGTGGGAGCGGCACCCCGCCGCGATGGGGTGGGCCCCGCAACGGCATCGGGCCGAAGGCGGCCCTCCTACAGGCGTTTTGCCCGCGGAAGGCCGGCCCGTCGGCAGCGCACGGTGCCGTGCCGGATGCGCCTGCGGCTTATCCGGCCTGCAACCATCCCCGGCGGGGGCGGCCCCCCGCCGCTTATCAGGCTGGCGAAGCCCCCACTGCCTGCCGATAGCAGCGCACCGCGCCCAGTTGATCGCCGCTCGCGCTGAGCGTCGCTCCCAATTCGGCGTAGATCTCCGACCGCTGGGTCAGCCGCAGGGCCTGCTCGAGGTAGTCGCGGCTCTTGCCGCGAATTTCCAGGCGCTGGCAGAGGCGCCCGAGCACCAACAGCAACTGCCAGCACGGCTCTCTTTCGCGCAGCCAGCGCTCGGCCACTGCCAGTTGGCCACGCGGCTCGGGATCACCTCGGGTCGCCGCTTCCCAATCCAGGACCAACTCCGGATCCCAATCCCGCTCCAGGTAGCGGCGCAGCTCCCGCTCGGCGCGCTTGCCGTCACCCAGCGCGATCAGTGCCCGGGCATGGGCCCGCAAGCAATCGGGATGCGATTTCAACGCCCGGGGCACCTGTGCCCAACGCGCGGCCAGCTCAGCGGCAACCTCTGCGCCGTCACCGGATGCGCCGTCACCGGACGCCGCCTGTGCCGCTGCGGCGAGCCGCCCGGCATGCAGGCGCGCTTCCAGTGCACCCAGGTCGCCGGTGCCTGTGCGCCGCAGCGCCGGCAGCAGCTCGGCCAGGCCATCCCAATCTTCCAGGCGCACCAGACAATCGCGCAACAGCTCCAGGATGCGCGGTTGCCGGGGATGCGCCGCCCACCCCCGGCGCAATTCCGCGACCGCGCCCGCAATATCTTCCCGGCGCAGCGCGATCTCCGCCCGCGCCAAGGTCAGCGCCGGACTTTCAGCGGGGATCTCCCGTTCCGCGGCCTGCAACAGTTCCTGCGCTGCCTGCTCCTCACCGGTGCGGGCAGCGGCATCCGCGGCCAGTACATAGTTGAGGCCGGGGATTGCGGATCCCTTGGCCGAGCGCACCAGCGCGGCGCGGGCGCGCTGCCAGCGGCCCTCGTAGTAATCCGCAACGGCAGCCAACAGTTCGCGCTGCTGCCGGGCCGCACGACGCTGCCCGCGCCCCCGCCAGGTGCGGACACCCGGGCGTACCAGCATGGCCAACAAGCGCCAGCCCAGCCAGATCACGGCCAACAGCAGCACCGCCAGCCACAGGCTGATCTGGACCATATGGTTGCCGACCGCGATCAGGATGAAACCGCGGCTGTAGTCCAGCGCCCAAAACAACAGTGCGCCGGTCACCAGCGCCGCGGCCAGCACGAACAGCGCCCGCCTCATTGCGGCACTTCCCCGGCAGCTGCGGAGTCACGGCGCGCCAGGTAGTCGCGCAATCTCTCCCTGGCGGTGCGCAGGTCCGGCAGCGGCGGCGCGATCTCGCGAGCGCCCAGTTCGGCCAACTCGGTCGCCACCGCTGGGGTGCGTGCATCGGCGGCGAACTGCTTCACCAGAAGATCCTCGGCCTGCTCCAGGGCGGCGCGATAGATTTCCGGCCGCCGCTCGAGCAGGGCGAGCTGCGCCTGCGACAGCAGCAGGCTCAGATATTGTCGCAGGCGCGCCTCCTCCGCTGCGGTGAGCAGCGCGGGCGGCGGCTGATCCAGCGATCGTATGCGCAGGTGCTCCGCACTGAATCTGCGCAGCGCAGTCCAGGCATTGGCCAGCAACTGGTGCCAGAACCCCTGCGCCTCGGTGCCGGCCCGCGGGGCCTCGCTCTCGCTCACCTCGGGCTGTGGCGCGGCACGCAGCTGCGCAATTCCCTGCTGCAGCGCGCCGATACGCAGATAGATTCCCTCGATGTCCGGCTGCGGGGCAAGTTTCAGCGCGGTAATATCTGCGGCAAGGGCTTCCCGCACCGGCTCCAGGCCGGGAGCGGCGAGTTCCGCCAGCAGGCGATCGGCGCGGCTCAGCAAGGACATCACACCCTGGGGCGAACGGCTGATCCACAGCCGGTGCGCGGCGAGGCGCAACAGCTCCTCGGCTTCCAGAACCTGCAGCAGTTCCCGATCCGGCGCCATGGCCGGCGCCGCGGCCCGCTCCCGGGCGCTCGCCAGTTCCCGCTGCAGCGCCGCCAGACGCTCGCCGAGCGCGCTCTGCCCCCGGCGCTGCTCCTGCAGCTGAGCCTGGAGTTCATGCACCAGGTTCCCGAGCATTTCGACCTCGACGCCGGCCGCGCCGCCCGGCTGGACCCGCTGCTGACGCGCGGATGCCGGGGGTTCAGCCCCCGTCTGGTCGGGTTGGTAGTAGTACCGCCAGCCAACCCAGGCGCCGACCGCCAGCGCCGCGATCACCAGCAGCCACAGCAGCACGCGCAACAGGCGACCGCGGGGGCGCGCGGCTTCCTCCCCGCCCTGCGTTCCGTCAGCTGCGCTGGCTGCGTCCTCTTTGGGTTCCGTTTCTTCTTCCGCCACGCTCCCGTCCTTATGCCCGCTTTGCTATGCAGCCGGAGTGTACCAGCGACGTACCTCCCGCTCCATTTCCCCGGCCAGGGCGCTGGCCGCCACCAAAGGCCTCAAACCCAGCCGCCGGGCAGCGGCGGCGACCCGGGCACCGGGCACCAGGCAGGGAGGGACGGGCGTGGCAACGGGCATTTGGTCCAGCACCGCGCGCAACGCGCGCACCAGGCTGCCGCTGTGGGCGACCGCGACCAGGGGCCCCGGGCGGGCCAGTTCGGCGCAGATACGATCCCGCCAACGGTGTTCCGCAACCTGTCGATAGACCTCGCAACAGGTCACCCGGGCGCCGCGCGCGCGCAGCTCCCGCGCCAGGACATCGCGCCCGCCGACACCGCGAAAGATGACGATCTCCCGGCCGGCCAGCGCCCCGGCCTGCAGATCCGGCAGGGCCAACAGGCCCTCGGTATCCGGTTGCGGCGGGTAATGAGCTGCGATCCGCCAGTCCGCGCGCAATGCCGCCGCCGTGGCGGCGCCGACCGCGTAGACGGTTCTACCCGTAACGCCATGGCCCGCGGCCGTCACTGCGGCCATGCCGTGCAGCACGGCGTGGCGGCTGACGAAAATCCACTGGGCCGCGGCTGCGGCCGCGAGCCCCGCAGGGTCGGCGGGCACCGGCTCGATGCGCAACAGCGGCAAGCACAGCACTTCGGCGCCGGCCGCCTCCAGGCCGGCGACGAGCGGATCCTGGGCCCGCGGGGGACGCAGCATCAGCACCCGCAGGCCCTCCAGCCCGCCGCCGGTCATCGCAGTTCGGCGAGCAGCTCTCCCGCCCCCTGTGCGAGCAATTCCTCGGCGAGCCCGACACCCAGGACCTCGGCATCGGCGGCCGGCCCGCAACGTTCGCCGCGCAGGACACGACTGCCGTCCACCGCGGCCACCAGGCCGCGGAGCCGCAACCGCCCCTGTTCGAGCCCTGTCTCTTATACACA
>CAJXRS010000101.1 GCA_913060555.1 uncultured Gammaproteobacteria bacterium
GCAGCGTCAGATGTGTATAAGAGACAGCTCGGATACTCTGGATGTAGTGGTGTTGCATCATGCCCTGGACTTCTCCCGCCATCCGCATGCGGTGCTCACCGAGGCAGCGCGAGCCCTCAGGCCGGGCGGACGCCTGGTATTGCTGGGACTCAACCCCTATGCACCCTTCGGCCTGAGTAAATGGATCGCGGCGCCATTGAGCGATGCCAACGTCTGGCGGCATAACAGCCTGCGCAGGTCGCGGGTCACCGACTGGCTGACCCTGTTGGGTTTTGCCGTGAACAGCGACCCTGGCTCAGGGTTACCTCGGCGATGGCCGTTGCTCCGCAGGGGACTGGCGTTCTACCTGATTAACGCCACCAAGCGGGCGATCCCGGTGCAGCCGCTGCCACCCCGTCCCTGGCTGCGTGCAGTGGCGCTGGGCAACCCGGTAGCGGTGGGCCGTGCGCGCGCCGCGAATAACAGGGGGCAAGGGGTTGCCTGAGCCGCGCAAGACTGTCGAGTTGTTCACCGATGGCGCGTGCCGCGGCAATCCCGGGAGAGGAGGCTGGGGCGTGGTATTGCGCTATGGTGACCGTGAAAAGACGCTCTATGGTGGCGAGCGCCATACCACCAACAATCGCATGGAGCTGACAGCCGCGATCGAGGGGCTGGCCGCGCTCAGGGAGCATTGCGAGGTGATCGTGACCACGGATTCGCAGTATGTCCGCCAGGGAATCACCCAGTGGCTGGCCAATTGGAAGTCCCGCGGCTGGCGAACTGCCGCCAAGGCCCCGGTCAAGAATCAAGACCTGTGGCAACGGCTCGACGAACTGGCCCAGCGCCACAGCGTCGAGTGGCACTGGGTCAAAGGCCACAGCGGCCACCGTGAGAACGAATTGGCCGACGCCCTCGCCAATCGGGCGATCGACGAACTGGAGATCCGATGAGGCAAATTGTGCTGGACACCGAGACCACCGGCCTGGAGGTGGAGCAGGGACACCGGATTATCGAGATCGGCTGTGTCGAACTGGTCAATCGCCGCTTGACCGGGCGCCGCTATCACCAGTACGTGAACCCACAGCGTGCCATCGATGCCGGCGCGGAGAGCGTCCACGGCATCAGCAGCGCGGATCTCGCCGACAAACCCGTGTTCGCCCAGATCGCCGACGACCTGCTGGAGTTTCTCGCTGACGCGGACCTCATCATCCATAATGCAGCCTTTGACTTGGGCTTTCTCAACGCCGAACTGGCGCAGTTGGAGCCTGAGCAGGCGCCCTTGGACCAGGCGCGGAGAATCATCGATACCCTGGCGCTGGCGAGACGACAGCACCCCGGGCAGAAAAACAACCTCGATTCACTGTGCCGCAGATACGGCATCGACAATGCCCACCGGGAGCTGCACGGTGCCCTGCTGGATGCCGAGTTGCTCGCCGACGTCTACCTGTTGATGACCGGCGGCCAGGTCACGCTCAGCTTCGACAGCGGTGAGCAGGCCGAGCGCAACCTGGGCATCCGCGCCCACCGCAAGCTGGGCGCACGGCCGCCGTTGCCCCGGCCCAGGGCTTCCACTGCCGAGCTGACCGCGCACGCCGCCAGGTTGGCGGCCATAGCCGCCAGCGGCGGGCGCTGCCTCTGGCGGGAAGCAGAGGATCTCGAAGATACCGACGCGACCTGAGTGCGCCACGGCCTGGTCTTGGCGCAGCAGCAGGGAAGGTGGTGATCCGCGGTGATCGCGGTTGATCGGAGGCAGAGACTCCGGCGTCATCGATAACTTGAGACGGAGAAAACGGCGGAATCCATGTCGGCAACGGAACAACTCAATACGGAAGTGATTGCGGTGAGCGGCGGAGAGCTGCGGCGCATCGCTGATGATCTCGCCGAGCTGGCCCGGGGCGGGCTGTCGGCGGCGGACGGCGAACGCTGTCAGGCGCTCCTCCGCGAGGCCTGGGGCGCGGCCGCCCTGTGCCAGCTCCACGGCCTGCGCCTGCTGTTCGAGGAAGCGACCGCGATCCTGCGCAAGGCCGCGGACGCCGACCTCGAACCCGCCAAGGCAGCCGCCGCGCTGGGTGATGTCCTGCCACTCGTGCCCAGACTGCTGGATTGGATGGTCCGTACCGGGCGCGATAACCCCTGCCTGCTGATCCCGGAAATCACGGCGTTGCGTACCCTGCAGGGCAAGCCGCCGGTATACGAGTATCAGGTATTGCCGGATATCGATTGGCCGCCGTTCGCGATAGGCGAGGCGTCGTTGGCGGACAGGATCTCGGAAGCGGATCTCCGCAGGGTGCTGCACCTGTACCAGTTGGGTCTCGTCGGGGTCTTGCGCAATCAGAATCGAGACAAGAGCTTTGACATCCTCAGCCGCTGCGCCGGGCGCTTGGCCGATCTGTCGGCCTGTGATGCAGAGCGCGACTACTGGACCCTGTATCAATTGGTGTTGGACAGCTTCGCCCGAGGTGGTCTGGCGTTGCGCCCGGACCGCCTGCGCTTGCTCGCCGCGGTCGAGAAACAGCTGCGTTCGCTGGCCGGGATCCGCGCCGGCAAGGCCGGCAATCCCTACCCGGAAGGGCTTTGGCGGGCGTTTCTCGCCTTGTTGGCGATGTCGGCGGCGGCCCACGCCGGCGCCCGCGCGGACTGGCTGCCGCTACCGGCATTGGGGTTCGGTGACGAGGAGCTGGAGCGCATACGGGTCGAGGTGTTCGACCGCGGAGAGATTGCCGAGCCCGACACCTTCGAGGATTTGGATGCGCGCGCGGTTCGTTTGCGCAATGTGCTCGATGCCTCCCAGGACGGCCAGGCGCTTGCCGAATCCGTGCTGCGAGAGATGCGTATCGACTGCCAGCAGATCGCCGAGCGGGCCCAACAGCTAGGGCTGGATAATATAGCCCGGCGGTTCCGCGAGCATACCCAAGCCCTGCCAGAGCAGCCAGCAGGGCCGCGGAGCCTGGCGGCTGAGGAGAGTGGCGTCTATGCCGACTCCGTGCTCTATCTCGAATGTGCGCTGGCCGATTTCACCGGCGATGGTCGCCATTCTCCAGAGGCGATCGCCGCCTGGGGACAGCGGCCGCTCGATGCGGTGCTGAGCGATGGGTTGGCGCGCGCGGCACGCAACAGCGTGCTGCAGGAGTCGGGAAGCGTATTGCGCGAGGCCAAGACCCGAATCGGGGTATTGCAGGACGGAATCATTTCCGACGACAGCTGGCGCGACATCGACGCCGGCTTTCTGCTCCTGGAGGGTGCGGCCCAGGTGCTGGCGCTCGATGCGCTGGCACAATTGCTGCAGCGCGCCCGCGAATTCCTTCAGACCAGCAGGTACCATCCGGAACTGGGCCTGAACGACCGCTCCCGCAACCTGGATCTGTTCGCCGACATGGTGGTCAGTCTCGAGGTCTACCTCGACAGCCTGCGTTTGGGACGCGGCCAGCAGGAGGAGTCCCTGCGTATCGCCCGCGAATGCGCGGCAGCGCTCAGGTTCTGATCACGATTTCCAAGGAACCCGCTGCCCACGCCTGGGGGGCGGTCATGGCCGGACAGGTGCCGCAAGGTCGAGGCGCGGCGGTCAGGAATTGCCCGTGCGGGCGCCACGTTCCGTGGAGACATTTTTCGGCGAGGATTTTCACCATG
Source organism: uncultured Gammaproteobacteria bacterium (assembly GCA_913060555.1). GTDB lineage: Bacteria > Pseudomonadota > Gammaproteobacteria > Pseudomonadales > Porticoccaceae > JAGPUQ01. The sequence goes on from CAJXRS010000101.1 coordinate 3,607, forward strand.
GTCAGCGAATATCTGCTTTTTGCCGCGAAGAGCATCACTTGGATCGCCGCCATACTCCTACTGGTCGGCGGCCTGGGTCTGCTGGCGCGCAAGGGCCAGCAGTTGTCCGGCAGAGGACATCTGGAAGTGACCGACCTGGGCGCGGAAGTGCGCGGCATGGGTCAGGTGCTGGATACCGCCATGGCGGGGCCTCGCGAACGCCGCACACTGCGCAAGGCTTGGCGTCGGAACCGGCGCACGGCCACGGCAGCGGCGGCGGCGGCGGCGGGAAACCGAGTTTTCGTCATCGATTTTACCGGCGACCTGCAGGCGTCCGGGGTGACGGCACTGCGTCATGAGGTCACGGCGCTGCTCTCCCGGGTACGGCCGGACGATGAAGTGGTAGTGCGCCTGGAGAGTGCCGGCGGGCTGGTGCACGCCTATGGTCTCGCCGCCAGCCAACTGGACCGAATCGCCCAGGCCGGCACCCGATTGACAGTATGTGTGGACAAGGTGGCGGCCAGCGGCGGCTACCTGATGGCCTGTGTGGCCGATCGTATCCTGGCGGCGCCGTTTGCCGTGCTCGGCTCCATCGGTGTAATAGCTCAGGTACCCAATATTCACCGGTTGTTGAAACGGCACGACATCGACGTCGAGTTATTGACCGCCGGGCAGTACAAGCGGACCCTGACGATGCTCGGCGAAAACACAGATGCCGGGCGCGACAAGTTTCAGAGCGATCTCGACACCACCCATGCGCTGTTCAAGCAGTACGTCGCCGAGCGGCGGCCCGACCTCGATATCGAAGCGGCGGCGACCGGGGAGATCTGGTTGGGGACCCGGGCTCAGGCCATGGGCCTGGTCGATGCCATCCAGACCAGCGACGAATATCTCGCGACCCGGGCGGCCGCGGGTGCAGCAGTCTACGAACTGAGTTATCGGTGTCGGCAATCCTGGCGCCAGCGACTGGGCTTGGCCTCCGCAGCCGACGATAGCTGGCTGGGCGGGGTGCGCCTGCCCGTGTGAGGACTCAATCGCGGCGCAGGCGCTCGCGGACCGCGATCGGGTTGGGGAAGCCCAACACGATGATGTAGCTGGAAACCAGAAAAGTAAGAATGGTGGCAGCCTGGATCAGGTGGGATGCCGCATTGCCGATTATCCCGGTAGCGACGGCCAGATAGGCCACCAGCAGGGAAAACTCGCTGCACTGGCCCAGCCGAAAACCCAGATCCCAGCCCAGTTGCCCGCCGGTTCGGGTTTCCCCCAGCAGCAACAGCCGGAAGGTCACGGGCTTCAGGACCAGCATCGCCGAGCCCAACGCCAGCGCAGCGACCGCCACCTCGCCGAGCACCGAGAGATCGAAGCGGGCGCCGATGGTGAAGAAGAACAGGATCAGGAAGAAGTCACGCAATGGCTTCAGGGATAGCGCGATATGCTGCGAGATGGGGTGAGTGGCGATGGCGATCCCGGCGATGAAGGCGCCGATCTCCCGGGAAAGCCCCAATTGCTGCGCAAGCTCGGCCATCCCCAGGCACCAGCCGATCGACAGCAGGAACATGTATTCGCCCATGCGCTCGTAGCGCTCGAACAGCTTGAGAATCAGATAGCGCACCACTAGCAGGGCGCAGGCCACCAGGATCGGCAGCGCCAGCAGCGTGCGCAGGATGTGGCCGAAGTCCAGCTGCTGCTCCAGGCCGGATCCGGCCAGCACCAGCAGCACAACGATGGCGAGAAAATCCTGCAGCAACAGCATGCCCACCATCAGCTCTCCGATCGGTCGGTGGTGGAGCACGGTTACCGGCAGTAGCTTGATGCCGATGATGGTGCTGGAGAACATCATGGCCGCGCCCACCACAGCCGCCTCCACCGGCGGAAACCCGAAGCCGCGGGCGATGCCGTAGGCGGCCGCTGCGAACACCAGCGAGCTGATCAGCGCCACATGGGTGATGCGCCGGAACACCCGGATCAAGGCTGCCGGCTGCATATCCAGGCCGAGGAGAAAGAGCAGGAAAATGATGCCGATATGGGAGATATCGGTAATCAGCGCGACGTCTTCGATCAGGCGGAGTCCCGAGGGCCCGAGCACCAATCCCAGGGCCACATAGGCCACCAGCAGCGGCTGGCGGCCATAGAGCGCCAGGGTGGCGATGGCTGCCGCGCCGCAGAAGATCAGGAAAAACGAGTGAAAGACTGCGTCGTGCAAAGGGCATTGCCTCCAACTGCTGGAGCAATTTTGCCTGAGGATGACGCCCGGCGCGAAACTGCTGGGGCGATTTTGCCTGAGGATGATGCCCGGCGCGAATCGGTCGCGCGTCGACGCGCGACCGCTGCCGATGAGGCAAGGCTCATGGCCGAAGCGGGTGCGATCCTGCCAGCTGGTGCACGGCCTCAGCCGCGGGCTGCTTCTCTCACTGCGGACTGATAACTGGCGCTGAAGGCCCCCAGACAGTCCAGCGCGGTATCCAGGCTCACTTCATCGGGCAGTTCGAAAGCGTCGAACCCGCAGCGCCACAGGTAATGCAGCTGATCGGGCAGGATGTCGCCGATGGCACGCAGTTCGCCGCAATAGCCGTAGCGCTCGCGGAGCAGTCGGGCACAGGAAAAACCGCGCCCGTCCGTGAAGGCCGGAAAATGGATGGCAATACAGCCGAAACGGGCCAGGTCGTTGGCGATGGCATCGGGTTCCTGGTCGCCGTCGAGCCATATACCGATCCGCTGTGGAACTCGCTCCAACAGGGCCTCGCGGTGTGTCAGCCAGGTATCCAGAGGCACCAGTATCCGTTGGCCGCCGAAGTCCTGTTCTTCGGGTGCCAGCCGCCGCCAGTCGTCCTCGACCAGTCCGCTACTCCTAAGCAGCCTTGGCATAGACCCACTCCTTGAAAGGCGCCACGCCGACCCGGCGACAGGTCTCGATGAAAGTTTCGTCCTCATGTCTGATGCGGACATAGGTTTCCAGGATGCGCCCGATCACCCGGGGAACTTCCGGCGCATAGAACGAGGGCCCCAGCACTTGCCCCAGGGTGGCGTCGGAACCCGCGGCGCCGCCGATCTGGATCTGGTAAAACTCTTCGCCTTTCTTGTCCACCCCGAGAATGCCGATATTGCCCACGTGGTGATGGCCGCAGGCGTTCATGCACCCGGAGATGTTCAAAGACAGGTCGCCGAGGTCGTAGAGGTAGTCGAGGTCGTCGAACTCCCGCTGGATGGCTTCCGCAATGGGGATCGACTTGGCGTTGGCGAGCGAACAGAAGTCGCCACCGGGGCAACAGATGATATCGCCAAGCGTGCCGATGGTCGGTGTGGCGAAGCCCAGCGTCTTCAATTCGCGCCACAGGCGGTACAGGTCGGCGCGGCGTACATCGGCAAATACCAGATTCTGGTGGTGGGTGACCCGGGCCTGGCCAAGGGAGAACGTCTCGGCGAGGTCGGCGATCGCCTCCAGCTGGGCATCGGTGACGTCGCCCGGCGGTACGCCCACGGGTTTCAGCGACAGTGTGACCGCCGCATATCCCGGCACCCGGTGGGGCCGGACGTTGCGTTCCAGCCAGCGGGCGAAGGCCCGATCGGCGCCGGTTTGTGCCTGGATCTCGGCTTCAGTGTTGGGTTCGGGATCCCGGTATTCCGGTGCCGTGAAAAAACTGCGGAAATGGCCGAGTTCCGCCTCGGTGACGGTATTGGGGCCGTCCTTGAGATGCTGCCATTCGCGCTCGACACGGCGCGCGAACTCCTCCGCACCCCAGGCCTTGACCACGATCTTGATGCGCGCCTTGTGCTTGTTGTCACGGCGGCCATAACGATTGTAGATGCGCAGGATGGCGTCCAGATAAGTGCGTAGATGGCGCGGCTCCAGATGCTCGCGGATGACCTCGCCCAGCATGGGTGTGCGCCCCAGGCCACCGCCCACGAAAACCCGAATGCGAACCTCTCCAGCGGCATTCCGATACAGTTCCAGACCAACATCGTGAACCTGGATGGCCGCGCGATCCTGCTCGGATCCGCTGATGGCAATCTTGAACTTGCGCGGCAGGAAGGCGAATTCCGGATGAAAGGTCGCCCATTGGCGTACCAGTTCGCACCAGGGCCGCGGATCCTCGACCTCGTCCGGGGCCACACCGGCGAACTCGTCGGTGGTGATGTTGCGCACACAGTTGCCGCTGGTCTGGATGGCGTGCATCTCGACTTCGGCCAGCTCCTCGAGGATGTCCGGTATCTCTTCGAGCCGCGGCCAGTTGAACTGGACGTTCTGACGCGTGGTGAAGTGTGCGTAACCCTTGTCGTAGACGCGGGCGATCCGCGCCAGGCGGCGCAGCTGGGTCGCGGAGATCAGCCCGTAGGGAATGCTGATCCGCAGCATGGGTGCGAGGCGCTGGATATAGAGGCCGTTCTGCAGCCGCAGCGGGCGAAACTGGTCGTCGCTCAATTCCCCGGCCAGATAGCGTTCGGTCTGGCCGCGGAACTGTCGAACCCGTTCGCGTACCAGGGTCCGATCCCGGTCATCGTAACGATACATGAAGGCTTCACGCGGGATTTGGGGATGACTATGGTAGCGGCTGGGTCAGGAGGGGTAAAAAACTGATTCCTTATAACCAAACCATGAAAACGCATAAGAATGGTTTGCTCAGCGGGAGCTTGTGATCGGGGCCGCGAAGCTTGCTAGAATGCGCGCGCCCCAAGCCCCGTAGCCGCTTTTTCACCCGGAGTACACCATGAGCGATGAGCAGAGCAAGAGCAGAGACCATGTGGCGGACGCCATTGCCACGGTCGCGCTGATCACCCTAGCAGTGCTGGGCGCGGTGCTCTGGGTCAGCGGCCAGGGCTGAAATTCTTCCGCCCGGCGCGGCGACTGATTAATTAGCCGCGTGGCCCACTAGAGTGCCAGGTGCACCACCGTGACCACGGTGAGGATGAAGAGCACCGTGAAGATGATGCCCGCCACAATGAAGGCCAGGGGACGCCCATGGGCGAAATCCCGCTGGCGGTTCTTGTTGCTCTGCACGCCGATGGCGGCGGCCATGGCACTGAGTACGATGCGCCAGAACCCAGGGGGGTTATCCTGGTGCTTGTTGCGGTCTTCTTGCTCGGTCATGGCAGTTTCACCTTGCTGATCTACGCCTGATTGGCCGGAGACTTTTCGTTGGGGCGCTCGTCGTTGGGGCGCTTGACGGCGTCCGGCGCGTAGCCAAGCACCGAGGCCAGCTCCCGTTCCAGATCCTTCACCGCCATGCCTTTGCGCCCGGCCAGATCCTCGACCTGGTCGCGCTGCAGCTTGCCGACGTTGAGGTAGCGCGCCTGCGGGTGGGAAAAATACCAGCCGCTGACCGAGGCCGCCGGATGCATGGACCAGTTCTCGGTGAGTTGGATACCGATGTTGCGCTCCGCTTTGAGCAGGTCGAACAGCGCGCTCTTCTCCGTGTGATCCGGACAGGCCGGATACCCCGGGGCAGGGCGGATGCCCTGATAACGTTCCCGGATCAGGTCGGTGTTGTCCAGGTCTTCGTCCGGGCTGTATCCCCAGAACTCCCTGCGTACCCGCAGATGCAGGTGTTCGGCGAAGGCTTCGGCCAGCCGGTCGGCCAGCGCCTTGACCAGGATGGCGTTGTAGTCGTCTCCGCGGGCCTGATAATCGGCGGCGATCTCGTCGGCTCCGAGTCCGGCAGTGACCGCGAAAGCGCCGATATAGTCGGCGACTCCGCTGTCGGCCGGTGCGACGAAATCGGCCAGCGACAGCAGCGGATCGGATTCGGAGTTGGGCACCGTCTGCTGGCGGATATGGTGCAGCCGGGCGATCTCCCGCTTTCGTTCTTCGCTGTCATAGACCTGTCTCTTATACACATCTCCGAGCCCACGAGACTAGGCATGATCTCG
>CAJXRS010000102.1 GCA_913060555.1 uncultured Gammaproteobacteria bacterium
TTCCGCGCCAGTGTTGCGGGGGACGCTCGATGGCATGGAGGCGTATTTCCTGCCCCGCCACGGGGGCGCGCGGGCGATTCCTCCACACCTGGTGAATTACCGCGCCAATATCGCCGCTCTGGCGGCGCTGGGCGTGAACCGCATCCTCGCCTTCAACGCTGTGGGTGGCATCGGCACGAGCTTCCCGCCCGGTCTGCTGGTGGTACCTCACCAGCTCATCGATTACACCTGGGGGCGACCGTCGAGCTATTGGGACGGGCCAGACCAGCAGCCGTTGCACATCGACTTCACCAGCCCCTATGACTCCGCAACCCGGATCAGTCTGATTCGAGCGGCGGAATCGGAAGGTGTTCCGGTCCGGCCCTGGGGCGTCTATGGCGCCACCCAGGGGCCCCGTCTGGAAACTGCGGCGGAAATCCGCCGCCTGCACCGTGACGGCTGCGATCTGGTGGGCATGACCGGCATGCCCGAGGCCGCTCTGGCGCGGGAAAAGGGTATCGCTTACGCCTGTCTGGCATTGGTGGTCAATCCCGCCGCGGGGACCGTGTCCGGAGTCATTGATCTCCAGGATATCCAAAGAATCATGGATGCTGCGCTCCCCGGGGGTGTCCGCCTGTTGGCACGCGCCCTGGCCGCGGCACCCTGACGTGATCGGCGGTTGGCAAGTCCCGCTCGACTGGGGCATCTGGGCGCTGGCACTCTCCGCATTCCTGTCCTCCACGCTGCTCCCCGGCAGTTCGGAGCTCGTGCTCGCGGCCCTGGCCAGGCAGGGGCAGTGGCCGTCATCCGCGCTGCTGTGGACCGCCTCCGCAGCCAATACCCTGGGCGGCCTGACCACCTATGGTCTGGGACGCCTGGCCGCCGCCGGATGGGGCCGCCGCGGTGTGCCGGATGCCCGCGCGCTGGCGCGAATGCGCAACTGGGGGTATCCGGCGCTGTTGTTTTCCTGGCTGCCCGTGATCGGCGATGCGCTCTGTCTGGCCGCCGGCTGGCTGCGCCTGCACTGGCTATACAGCGCCCTGTTGCTGTGGATCGGAAAGGGCCTCAGATACGCGGTGGTGTTGTGGCTGGTGCAGTGAGGCGGGCGGGCAGGTCGCGGCTGATGGTCGGTTACTGGCTGTTGGTCGCCCTCTTGCTGCTCGCCCTGGGCTGGATCTACCTGACCTACAGTTACCGTGGCGATCACCTGCGCGCCGCGGAATTCCCCTACCCGGAAGACGCGCTCGAATCCTGTCCCGGCGGCCGCGGCGCGGTCGCCGACCACCTCGCCAGGAACACAGATGCGGACATCCGTTTTCGCGTCGTCACACCGGCCAACTATCGTGCCGAAGTGGCCCATCCGCTGCTGGTGGTGTGGGCCCCGGCGGGGTTGAACGAAGCGCTTTCCGAGCGTTTCACCGGCCTCACCGGCCCGGCTACCGCACGGGGTTTCGTGGTCGTCTATGTCCGCAGCGTGCCGCTGGGTTACGAGGCGCTGCGGGCGCTGGCACAGGTACCCGAGGAGATTGTCGCCGAATGGTGCATCGACCCCGAGCGGATCGCCTACACCGGACACTCCGACGGCGGTACGGTGAGCAACGCGTTGGCCGTGCTCCCCGGGCTGGCCATGCGACCGGCGGCGATCGCGCCCAGCGCCATGGGCATGCAGGCCGCCGACATGGCCGGGTTTTCCTGCCCGGAGCCGACCGCGGTGCTGTTGATGCACAACCTCGATGACGACCACTTCCCGGACTACGGCCCGGGTGTGGCGCGCTGGTGGGCAGACTGCAACCGCTGCTCCGGCGGCCGTCAAGCCGCCGACCATCCCGGCTGCGAAGCCTTCAGCGGCTGTGCGGCACCGACCCTGCTGTGCCGCGCGCCGGGCAATCACGCCCACTGGCCGGGTTTCGATCACGACGCAATGGGTTTTTTGGCGCGGCTGCTGGTGCGCCCGCTGTCGGAATAGATAGGCTGTCCACCGCAGCTGGGGACCTGTGGTTTCGGCGCAATTGGGGCGCCGGCGGTGGAGGGCGTTAGTTGCCGACGGGGAATGGTGCCCAGGAGATAACCCGCCCCGGCGTTTTACTCCGTAACGACAAATAACAAAAAACCCCTTAAATCATAGTGTTTGCCTCGCTACCTTGCACCACGCTGTAACACCCGATACCCTACAAGCACTTTGGTTTTTGTGGGACGGGAGGTGGGACTTCAGTGATGGGGCTAAAAGCTGCGAAGGATCTTCAGGCCAAAGACCTAAAGGACATGGGCATTGGCCGGCATTCCGACGGTGTAGTGCCCGGCTTGCTGTTCTATGTGAGAAAGTCGGGCGCCCGAGGCTGGCTGCTACGCGTCACGGTGGGCAACAAACGGCAAGACATAGGGTTAGGGGGTTACCCTGGCGTTTCGTTGTCTCAGGCGCGCCAGCGGGCGCGAGAACTGCGCGAAGCGATATGGCGGGGCGGTGATCCTGTCGGCGAGCGCAAGGCCCGCAAGTCTGCACTGCTGGCCGAGCAAGCCATGCGAGTGACCTTCAGCGAGCTGGCGAAAGAGTACGTCAACAAGAAAGCCCGCGAATTCAAGACCGCCAAACAGCGCCAAAAGCTGGAAAACCAAATTGCCTACTACGCCACGCCGGAAATCGGAAACCTGGTTGTCGGCGATATAGGCCGGGCGCATGTCGAGCGGGTTTTGCGGCCGATCTGGGAGACGAAAAACGAAACCGCCAGCCGGGTGCGGCTGCATATCGAACGAATCCTTGACCTGGCCGGCGCCAAGGGGCTGCGGACGGGCGATAACCCGGCGCGCTGGAAAGGCAACCTAGAACTATCGTTTCCCGCTCGCGCCAAGGTTTCGCGCACCGTGCATTATGCCGCGCTGCCAGTGGCCGATATGCCGGCATTTATCGCCAGCCTGCCCAACACCATGCCCGCCCTGGCGCTGCACTTTGCGATCTTGACGGCTGCGCGAAGTCAGGAAGTACGCCACGCGACATGGGATGAAATCGACTTCGACGGGGCGCTGTGGACGATCCCAGCCGAGCGCATGAAAAGCGGCAAGCGGCACACGGTGCCATTGTCGGCGGACGCGCTGGCCGTGCTGGATGCCACGCCGAGGCTAGGGAAATTCATTTTCACCAATACCCGAGGCGGGCCGCTGACGGACGCGGTGGTTTCGATGGTTCCCAAAAAGATCGGCTATCCCGTGACAGCGCACGGAATGCGCGCCACCTTTCGGGTGTGGGCACAGGAATTTACCGCCTACCCTGAGGAAGTGGTGGAACTGTGCCTTGCGCACGTGAACAGCGACGCCACACGGGCCGCGTATGCCCGTAGCGAGCTGATCGACAAGCGGCGGGTGCTCATGGATGACTGGGCGAGATTCTGCCGCCATGGAGCGCCTACCGGCGACGTGGTGCCGATCCGGGGGCGGGGGTGAGCTGGCTAGGGTTCGGTGCTCCACCTGAGTGGCAGGTGCGGGTGGATGAAGCTCGACTAAACGCAGAGCGCGCGCGAGCCGGCCGACTGCGGCTTTCGCCAGAATCAACGGCGAGCAAGGCCCAACCTTCCCGGCTGTCTTCCTGGCTCTCACGCGCCGAATTGGTTTGGAGCCGAGCACTATACGATTGGTACCTTGACGGCAACGCCAAGCGCATGAGTAAGCTGCTGCGCGACGGCTTGGACTGGCCGCCAGAAATGGCCGCTGTTTGCCGTGAGGCGCTGGCCGATGCGCTAACGGGCGACCGCAAGCGTTTGCGAAACCGGACGCCCGTCGAAGTGCTGCATACCCTGCGGTGGCGGGCGCAGATCAGCTATGCGATCAAGGAGGAAATGAAGGCCAACAAACCGCGGCTGCTACGCGGCGAGTCGATAAACGAAAAGGTGGCCGAGGCCGTCAATAAGGAATGGAAGGAGGGCGGGACCGATTGGGGCAAGATCATTCCCATTATTTTCCGCCTGCCATTCAGCGAGAAATACAAGGCGACCGAGCGCACGGTTGCCGATGACATACGGAAGGCGGCTGAATATTTGAAAAACTTACACCAATAAAGTGGGTTTTTCGCTGTAGCGATATACCGCACCACCACGAATAATCTAATGGCTTCCAACAACACCGGAAGCCCTGAAATGTCAGAAACAACCTACCTGTCCGATGCCCAAATCGCGGCGCGCTTCGGCATGTCGAGAAATTCCGTTTGGCGCCATGTGCGAGAAGGCCGACTTCCGCAGCCGATCAAGCTGTTCGAGAAAACCACCCGCTGGCGCTTGTCGGAGATCGAGGAATTCGAAGCTGCGCGCGCGGCAGAATCGCGGGCCGTTTGACCCATGGCCGCCAACAAAAGGGGCCGCGACCGCTGGAACGGTGCGACCCCCAAAAACTCTCAACGCGACGCCAATTCTAGCCGAGCCCGGGCCGCCATCAAAGCCGGGATCGTGACCATGGCCGTTTGGGGCATTATCCCCGTCGGGCTGGCGCGCTGGCTGATTAGGCGCGGAGGGCTTCGCCATGAGTGAGGCACCCGAGCGAATTCGCGCGGCGCTGGAATTTGTGCCGCCTGACAACCGCGACACCTGGCTGCGGATGGGGATGGCGGTGAAATCCGAACTGAACGGCGAAGGCTTCGACGTTTGGGACAACTGGAGCCAGCAAGCCGATTCATACAAGCCCGCCGACGCGCGCGCCACCTGGCGCAGCATCACCCCCGGCGGTGGCGTGACCATCGGCACGCTGTACCGCGAAGCGCGGGAGCGCGGCTGGCGGGACGATTGCCCGCGACCCAACCCGGCGGAGCAGGCCGAGCGCCAGCGCATTGCGGCGGAGCGGGAAGCCCAGGAGCAGGCGGAGACCCAGCGCCAGCGCAAGGCCACGGCTGCCAAGGCGGCGGCAGTCTGGAATGCAGCAACACCCGCACAACCCGACAACCCATACCTGGTACGCAAGCAGGTAGCGCCAACGGACACCCTGCGCGAGATCGACGCGGGCAAGGCGGCGGCGATTCTGGGGTATGCGCCGAAGTCCGGCGGCGAGCTGCTGACCGGCAGGCTGCTGGTGGTGCCCGTCAAGCAGGGCGGCAACCTTGCGACCCTGGAGCTGATCGACGGTGACAAGCGCAAGACGGCGCTGACCGGGCGCGGCACCAAGGCCGGCGGGTTCTGGGCGACGGGGCGCATAGAGGGCGAGGGCGTCATTCTGCTGGGCGAGGGGGTGGCAACCGTGCTATCGGCTAGCGAGGCGACCGGGCACCCGGGCATTGCGGCGCTATCGTCCGGCAAACTCAAGCCTGTGGCGAAGGCAATGCGTGACCGCTACCCCCGGGCCATGCTGGTGGTGCTGGCTGACTTGGTGAAGGCCACGGGCGAGCCGGACCCCCATGCAATCGAGGCGGCGCAATCCGTAGGCGGGAAATTGGCTGTGCCCGACTTCGGACCCGACCGCGAGGCGGGCATGACCGACTTCAACGATCTGGCCGTGACCATTGGCGTGGAGGCCGCGAGACACGCCATAGCGAACGCCAGCGAGCCGGCAGGGGGTGAGCAGCAACCCGGCGAAGGAAGCGCACCAGCGGGCCTATCAACCCATGACATGGAAGGAAAACCACGGCCACAATCCGCCGTGCTGATCGACATTGGCAAGCGGCACGGTTTGTTCCACGACTGCGGCGGCGACGCTTATGCAAAGGTGCGGACCGGCAACCGCCTTGCCGTGATGCCGGTTGGTGGGTCGGAATACCGGGAGACTCTGGGGCGAGAATACTTCGCGGCAACCGGCAAAGGGGCGAACCGGAACGCGGTGGGTGACGCGGTTTCCACCCTATCGGCCATAGGGAAATATGAGGGCGCCAGCGAGGCCGTTTTTCTGCGGGTGGCAGACGCGCCACACGGGATAGAAATTGACCTGGGCGACGATACGGGCGACGCGGTAACCGTCACGGCGGGCGGGTGGCGTATCGGGCGGCCATCTGTGAATTTCCGCCGATCTGGGAAACCTATGCCGCTACCACGGCCCGGGAATGCGGACTTCGGCAAAATTTGGCGCCATGTAAACGTAGCCGAAGAAGATCGGCCATTGATGGCGGCTTGGCTGCTGGCGGCAATGCGCCCGCGCGGGCCGTACCCCATCGCGCTGCTGATCGGGGAGCAGGGCACCGGCAAAAGCGCCACCAGCCGCGCCTTGAAGCGACTCACCGACCCCTCGACTGTCATGCTACGGCCACCCCCTCGCGAGGATCGCGACCTTCAGGTAGCGGCTATTTCGAGCTGGTGCGTCGCGCTGGATAACCTGTCCGGGCTCAACCCCCAGTTATCCGATTGCCTGTGTCGGCTTTCGACGGGCGGCGGCTTTTCAGCCCGCAAACTGTACACCGATACCGACGAAACACTGATCGAGGTGCAACGGCCGGCGATCATCAACGGCATCGACGATATTGCCAATCGGCCCGACCTGGCCGACCGCTGCTTGCATCTGCTGTTGCCTCCGCTGACGTTACGCAAGACCGAAGCCGAGATGGAGCGCGACTTTGCGGCCGATGCCCCGGGAATCTTCGCGGCACTGCTGGACGGGCTGTCGCTGGCCGTGAAGGACCATGCATCGGTTCGCCTGGGGCGGCCGCCACGAATGGCCGACTTCGCCACCTGGGCCGCGGCGGGACTGCCTGCGCTGGGCTTCAGTGTGGCCGCCTTCATGGATGCCTACCAAAGGAACCGCGCCCACCTGGCTGACCTGGCCGTAGAAGCATCCCCGGTAGCGTCGGCGCTGGTGTCGTTCATGGACGCGCGCGATAGCTGGGCCGGTTCATCGTCCGATCTGCTGGGCCGGCTTGCCGATACCAACCCCGGGGCCGCCGGCAGCCAAGCATGGCCGCGTTCGCCTAAGGGGCTGTTGGGCGCGCTGCGGCGGGTTGCTCCCGCACTGCGGGCCGCCGGTATCACGGCGGAGTACAGCCGCACCGGGAGCGCCCGGACGGTGACAGTGTGCAAAGCCCGTTTAGAAGCGTCACAAGCGTCACAAGTGTCACAGAGCCAGCAATACCAACGGCTTGAGGCCGAACCGCAAAGCGTCACAACGCGTCATCCAAACGGCCCGGATGTGTCACACGTGTCACCCGAAGCCCGCGCCAGTGACGCTTGTGACACGTATGACACGTTGAAACCCACCTTGCACGGCGGCACGGCGGGGGTGGAATTGTGACCCCGGCAAGCATCGTTCGAGGGGCACAAGCTGACGGGCTGGCGCTGGCACTCACACCCCATGGGACCATCAAAGTGGCCGGCGACCGGGTGGTGTTGGACCGCTGGGCGCCCATCATCCGGGGCAGCAAGGCGGCGGTTATAGAGGTGCTGAGCCGGCATACCGAACCCATGACCGCCGACCAGGAAGCGGCCGTCCGGGCTTGGCTGGCGCATATTCACGAAACCGACCCGGCAGCCATTGCCGACGTTCTGGAGCGGTGCCAGCGAGATCCCCGGGCGCGGGCTTATGTCCTGGAGCGGGCAAGCGAGATCCCGGCGCCTGCACCGCCTCGCATGGTGTGCTGTGGCGCCTGCAAACACTTCGAGCGCACCAGCTACCACCCGAACCTGGGACATTGCGCCCAGAGCCAGCCAGAGCCGCCAGCCGGGCTTTGTGACACGGATCTGCGGCGCTGCGATAGATTTTCCCGACGTGGAGCAGGAGGGTAGGCGAATGCAGCAACGCAAGCGGGGAGCGCCGGAGCTGAAGGCGGAACGCGAGGTGTTGGCGCTCAAGCTGCGCCAGCAGGGGATGCCCTACCGGCAGATCGGCGAGCGGCTGGGGTGCAGTGGTGCCACGGCTTTGAGGTACGTTCGGGATTCGCTGGACCGCCTGGCCAAGGCGAATGAGGCGGAGACCAAGCTGCTGCGCACGCTGGAGCTGTCACGGCTTGATGACCTGTACCAGCGCGCCTATGAGGTGCTGGAGGCGACGCACTACCTGATTGCCGCCGGCGGGGTAATCGAGCATGACGGCAAGGAGCTGCACGACAGCGCGCCCGTACTGCGGGCGATCGATCGGCTGGTGAAGATATCGGAGAGGCGCTGCGCCTTGCTCGGGATTGACGCGCCGAAGGATGACGGTGGAGCGCTCGACATTGCCGAAGCGCTCAAGCTATTCGCTGGCAGGGCGCCGGTGTAGCTGCCCCCTGGGTGAGGGCCGCAACCTAACATGGCCGGACTGACTCCCGGATATAAAACGGGCGCCTATCGCCGGCTGAGCCCGTCGCGCATGGCAGGGAAACGCATGGAGCTGAAACGGTGGGCTGGATTTGATGGCTGGAAAGGCACTTTAACCCGCCCGCCTACCACTTGGCTGGATGTGGGACGGGATGGGGGACAAACGCCAAGCCCGTTTGTAACTTATTGTTTTTGCACGCGTGATGGTGCCAGGAGAGGACTTGAAATATATAAATAACTACTTGATTTAAAATAATAAAAAATTTTATTATTTTAAATATGTACTCGTTAGTGTACTCAAAATCACATGGCTTCGGTTTTTCTTAAGTGGCTGGGCAGATACCATAGCCAAAAGGTAGTGCAAGCGCACTGATATGTGAGCGCTTGGACATAATAGTCCGGGCTATATTGATGCGAGCTTGCAGTTAGTCTCCCAATCGATGGACAACGCCCTCTGGCTGAATCGCCACCAGGCGCTCGTAGTGTCTATTCGAGATCGTTGAATGAGGCACACCGTGGTCGTGAGTGGAACATCGGCCAGGAAGCGACCAATCACTCCCCACGGGAGATATCGTTTTACTTTGGACGCTGGTGTGATCGTGACACCCTGCCCCGAAGCAACCAAGGTCATCATCATATCAAAGGTTCGGACAACTCGGGTGCCCGCGGGCTGAGGGTTACCCAATGACTCGAGGATAGCATTCAACTCCCGGTAGTTTTCATAACAAAGCACCGGATCCCAATGGATGAAGGGGCAATCTATCAACTGATCCATGGTAACTGAAAGGCTTTGCCTCAATGGAGAGTGGATTGATGTGGCGACCACCCAGGGCTCTCGCCAAAGCGGCACGGCATCCCATTGTTCATCAATAATGGCTGATCGGGATATCCCGATATCATATTGCCCATTGCTGAACTGCCGAGATGTTAGTGACGGATCCGACTCACTGAGCTGAACTTTGACGCGTGGTTCTTCGGCCCTCTGCCGGGCGAGCAAAGTCGCCAGTTGAGGATGCGACAGCCCATGGGATAGCAGGACGCGCAGTTTGTCTGAGGTGACAGTATCCATATTTGCTGAAATGGCGATTGCACAATTTTCCGCCTATCTTATCAGTAATGAGTTAAATTTAACGTGGTTTAAGCAAAGTCCATAATCTGTCTCTTATACACATCTCCGAGCCCACGAGACTAGGCATGATCT
>CAJXRS010000103.1 GCA_913060555.1 uncultured Gammaproteobacteria bacterium
ATGCCTAGTCTCGTGGGCTCGGAGATGTGTATAAGAGACAGGTCTATATCGTCAAGCCCAAGATGCACGGCCCCGACGAAGTCTCCTTCACGGTGCGGCTGTTCACCGCGGTCGAGGCGCTGCTCGGCCTGCCGCCGCGCAGCCTCAAGGTCGGCATCATGGACGAAGAGCGCCGTACCACGGTCAATCTCAAGGAATGCATCCGCCGCGCCGCCGACCGGGTGATTTTCATCAACACCGGTTTTCTGGACCGCACCGGCGACGAGATCCACACCAGCATGGAGGCGGGCGCCGTGGTGCCCAAGGGGGACATGAAGCAACAGCCCTGGATCAAGGCCTACGAAGACTGGAACGTCGATATCGGCCTCGCCTGCGGCCTCGCCGGCCGCGCCCAGATCGGCAAGGGGATGTGGGCGATGCCGGACCGCATGGCGGACATGATGGCGACCAAGATCGAGCATCCCCGGGCCGGTGCCAGCTGTGCCTGGGTGCCGTCACCGACCGCCGCCACCCTCCACGTGATGCACTACCATCAGGTCGATGTGGCCGCCCGGCAGGCGGAGCTGGCCGGGCGCCGTCGCGCGCACCTGGCGGACATACTCACCCTGCCGCTGCTCGGCGAGCGCGCGCTGAGCGCCGAACAGATCCAGCGCGAACTCGACAACAATGCCCAGGGGATCCTCGGCTATGTGGTGCGCTGGATCGATCAGGGCGTGGGCTGTTCCAAGGTGCCGGACATCACCGATGTCGGCCTGATGGAAGACCGCGCCACGCTGCGCATTTCCAGCCAGCACATCGCCAACTGGCTGCACCACGGCATCTGCTCCCGGGAGCAGGTACTGGCCACGCTGCAGAAAATGGCGGCGGTCGTCGATCGCCAGAATGCCGCCGATCCCCTGTATCGACCCATGGCGCCGGATTTCGACGCCAGCATCGCCTTTCAGGCAGCCTGCGACCTGGTGTTCAAGGGCTGCGAACAGCCCAGCGGCTACACGGAGCCGGTCCTGCATGCCAGGCGGCGCGAGGCCAAGGCGCAGGGGAGGGGGTAACAGCGCGAGGGCGGGCGGCGGATCGTTTCGGTCCGGCCCGCTTGCGCAGCAGCCCGGGCTACCTACAGGGACGGGCTGCCTACAGGGAGAGTGTGCGCAGTTCGGTGATCTCACGGCTCTGCTGCCAGAGTTCGTCGAACGTCTCGGTCAGCTGGCGTGCCGCCCGCGGCGCGTGCCGGATGGCGTAGCCGAGCGGTGGGCGGCCCGCCTGCCAGCACAGCAGGCCGTCGCCGTCGGTGACCAGCAACTCGTCCTCCGGCGTGGCGCTGTCCGCCGCCAGGCGGCGCAGGAGGACCAGGCTGGAGAGGCGCTGTGCCAGCTTCACCAACCGGTGGCTGCCCTGGACCAGGGGTCGGGGATCCCGGATCAGCAGCCGCACCTCGGCCTGGGGGTGGCTGGTGGCCAGCGCCAGCAGGCTATCGCGGACCGGGTCATTGTCGAACACCGCGGGTTCCAGGCTGGTGCTGAGAATCCGCACCCGGCGCAATGCTGTCGGCACCAGCTCCACAGCCTTGGCGGTGAGCGCCGGGGCGCCCTCGAGCGGTTGCCGCACCCGGCTCTCGGGGTCCACGGCGGGTGGCGCGACGCTGCGTGCCGGGCGCAGCCGGTTCAGGTCGTAAGCCATACGTCGGTGGGCCAGGCCAGCCTCCCGGAATTCCTCTCCTTCAACCGCGAAGCCCAGGGCCTCGTAGAAGCCGACCGCCGTGCTTTGCGCGTGCAGATAAAGCCGCTCCAACCCCTGGTCGAGGGCGTCGCGGATCGCCCGCCGCACCAGGGCGCCGCCGATTCCCTGCCGGCGCTGGGCCGGCAGCACCGCGAGCCTACCCAGGCGTTCGTCGAGCAGGCGCACGCAGCCCACGGGCTCGCCGGTCTCGGTGGTCGCCAGCCAGTGGCGGGCGCGGCGGTCGGCTTCGGGATCGCCGAATTCGATGGCTTCGTCAATGCCCTGCTCGGCCACGAATACCGCCCGGCGGATCCCGCGCAGCGGCCCGGAGGCTGCCGCCCAGGGCACAGGGCGAATCTCGAACGGGTGGTAATCCAAGCTTTCCAAAACGGATTTCCGGGGTTTTCGCCAAGCATAGCAGCAGGAGCGGAGGTGGGGGGTAGTGGGCCACGCGGCTAATGTAGGTAACGCTCAGCCGTCGCACAAGCGTTGTGGGCAAGGCGCGCGAGTGCAGGACTGGCTTTGCCAATTCAAGCGAGCGGAACGCAGCCCACGGCGCTTGCGCGGCGGCCCTCCGGGAGCCACTGTGCTGGCGCGACTCGGCGTTGCGTTTCTTGGCAAGGGAACAACCATTCCCTGCGAAACGCGCCTTGATTCGCGCCAGCACAGTGGCTCTGAGTGTTACCTACATTAGCCGCGTGGCCCACTAGAATGGCCGCACGGTTTTTGCCCAACGGAGGTCGATGATGTGTAAAGCCGGTCCGAATGCCCGCCGGGGCGACTTCCGCCTGCTGCTGTGCCTGGTCGTGCTGGCCAGCGCCGTCCCGGTGCCGGCTGCCACGCCCATCATCGACTATCGCGATCGCTTCCATCCGGTGGTCGGCGAGGCGGGCATGGTGGTCTCCCAGGAGGCGCTGGCCAGTGCCGTCGGTGCCCGGATCCTCGAGCGCGGCGGCAATGCGGTGGATGCGGCGGTGGCGGTGGGCTTTGCGCTCGCGGTGACCCTGCCCCAGGCCGGCAATCTGGGAGGTGGCGGCTTCATGCTGGTGCATCTGGCGGAGGGCGACAGAACGGTCGCTATCGACTACCGGGAAGTGGCGCCGCGGGCCGCGCACCGGGACCTGTTCGTCGGCGACGACGGTGAGGTCGATACCCAACTCGCGCGCTTCAGTCATCGCGCGGCGGGCGTGCCCGGGACAGTCGCGGGGCTGACGCACGCCCTCGAACACTATGGTTCCCTGCCGCTCGCTGAGGTGTTGGCGCCCGCCATCGCCCTTGCAGAAGAGGGAATCGAGGTCACCCGGCCGCTGGCGTTCTCACTGGCTCACGCCCGCCCCCGCCTGCGCCGCTCGGCGGCGGCCGCCGGATACTATCTGCGGCCCGATGGCAGTGCTCCTCAGGAGGGCGACCTGCTGCGTCAGTCCGATCTGGCGCGCACGCTGGGGCGGATCGCCGCCGACGGCCGGGCAGCCTTCTACGAAGGCGGGATCGCCGAGCTGATCGTCACCGAGATGGCCGCCCACGACGGCCTGATCACGGCCGCGGATCTCGCCGATTACCGGGTGGTCGAGCGCGAACCCGTGTGGGGCAGTTACCGGGGCTATCGGGTTGCGGCCATGCCGCCGCCGTCTTCCGGCGGCGTCCATCTGGTGCAGATGCTCAATATCCTCGAAGGCTGGGAACTCGCCGAACTGGGCCACAACAGCGCTGCCTATCTGCATCGGCTGATCGAGGTCATGCGCCGTGCCTATGCGGATCGCAGCCGCTATCTGGGCGATCCGGATTTCGTTGCGGTGCCCGCGGAACTCACCGCCAAGGCCTATGCCGCCCGCCTGCGCAAGACCATCGACCTGCGACGGGCGACGCCCTCGAGTGCGGTGGCGCCGGGCCTGGAAATCCCGGAGGAGAGCCCGCAGACCACGCATTTCTCGGTGTGGGACAGGCAGGGCAATGTGGTCAGCAACACCTACACGCTGAATTTTTCCTACGGTAGCGGCATTGCGGTGGCCGGCGCCGGCTTCCTGCTCAACAACGAGATGGATGATTTCTCCGCGCAGCCCGGCGCGCCCAACGCCTATGGTCTGCTGGGGGGCGAGGCCAACGCCATCGCGCCCCGCAAGCGGCCGCTGTCCTCCATGACTCCCGCCATGCTGTTCAAGGACGGCCAACCGGTGCTCGCCACCGGCAGCCCGGGCGGCCCGGTGATCATCACTGCGGTGCTGCAAACCCTGCTCAATGTGGTGGATTTCGGCATGAACGTCGCCGAGGCGAGCGCCCAGCCGCGCATCCATCATCAGTGGCAACCGGACGAGGTCTATCACGAATCCGGTGTCAGCCCCGATACCCTGCAACTGTTGCGGGGTATGGGCCATCACATGGTGCCCAGCCGGCGGGTGCTGGGCCGTACCCAAAGTATCGCCAGCGATGGCGCGCGCTACTATGGCGCCAACGACACCCGCTGGCCCGGGGGAGCGGCGGTGGCCCCCGAGCCGGCCAGTCCCTGATGTCGGTAGCGCCGATATCACCCCTGGTTGCGCTCTGGGCTTTCCGAAGCCCCGCCGATCAAGGATAAAGCCGAGATTCAGTTCTGGGATGAATCGGGGCAAGCTCACCTGCTGCCTACGCTACCATGATGGCCCGGTCGCGCTTCCTGCGATCCGGCTCATCCCGTTTTTCCAGGTAATACCGCAACCCATGGAGGCAAATGCTCTGAAGGAATTGAATAGCCCGTTGAATGAGGAGCAGGCCTCGCTGTTGAAACGGCTGGTAGCCGATCTGTCCCCGGAGCAGGCCAGCTGGGTCGCCGGCTATCTGGCTGGCATGTGCGGCGCGCTGGTCAGTCCGGATAGCCCGCAGACAGCAGCGGCAACCGCTGTTCCGATTACCATTCTTTATGGCTCCGAGACCGGCAGCGCCGAGCGCCTCGCCGAGCTGGCCCGTCAGCGTGCCGAGACCAGGGGTCTGCCGGCCCGTGCCATCGACATGGCCGATTACAAGCCACGCGAGCTCAAGAACGAACGCCTGATCCTGATCATCACCGCCACCCACGGCGAGGGCGACCCGCCGGACCCGGCCGAGGACTTTTATCACTTTGTCCATGGCCGCAAGGCGCCCAATCTGGAAGACGCCAGATTCGCGGTACTGGCGCTGGGTGATTCCAGCTATGAACATTATTGCCAGACCGGCAGGGATTTCGACGCCCGGCTCGAGGCCCTGGGTGCCGAGCGCCTGCTCGAGCGCATCGACTGCGACGTGGATTTCGAGGACGCCGCCGGTAATTGGATCGACCGGGCGCTGGACGCCTTTGCCGAGCATACCGAGGGGGCCCGGGACGACAACGTGGTCGCCTTCGGCACGCAGCCGGCGCACCCGGCACCGGCCTACGATCGCAAGAACCCCTTGGCCGCCGAGGTGCTGGACAACATTTCCCTGACAGGCCGCGGTTCCGACAAGGAAACCCGTCACATCGAACTGTCGATCGCCGATTCGGGGCTCGCCTTCGAACCCGGCGACGTGCTCTGTCTGCTGCCGAAAAACCGGCCGGAAACCGTGGCCGAGCTGATCGCCGCCCTCGGCCTGGATGCCGCAGAGACGGTTACCCTGCGCGATCGCGAACTGACGCTGGAACAGGCGCTGCTCGATAAGTGCGAAATCACGCTGGTGACGCCGCCGTTTCTGCTGGCCTGGGCGCCGCTGAGCGGTTCCGATGAACTGATAGCACTGACAGCCGAGGATCGGCGCAAGGATCTGATGGCGTACGCGCGCTCGCGCCAGGTGGTCGACGTGGTTCTGGACTATCCACCGGCATCGATCCGCGCGCAGGAGTTTGTCGACACCTTGCGGCCGCTGCAGCCGCGCGAATACTCCATCGCCTCGAGCTACAACGCCGAGCCGGATGAGGTCCATCTCACCGTGGCCATTGTTCGCGGTCATAGCGAGCACGGCTATCGCGAGGGTGCGACCTCGGGCTTTCTCGCCGGGCGCGTACAACCCGGCGACACCGTGCCGGTGTACGTCAAGCACAACAAGAACTTCAAGCTGCCGAGCGATCCGGACGCACCGGTGATCATGGTCGGTCCGGGTACCGGTGTGGCGCCGTTTCGCGCCTTCCTGGAGGAGCGCGAAGTGGCCGGTGCCGGTGGGCGCAACTGGCTGTTCTTCGGTGAGCGCCGCTTCCGCACCGATTTCCTGTATCAGGTCGAATGGCAGCGCTGGCTGAAGGACGGCGTACTTACGCGCATGGATGTCGCCTTTTCGCGCGACGGGGAACAGAAAATCTATGTGCAGGATCGAATGCGCGAGCGCGGCCGAGAACTCTACCAATGGCTGGAACTGGGGGCGTATTTCTACGTCTGTGGCGACGCCGATCGCATGGCGCCGGACGTGCATCAGGCATTGCTCGATATCGTGCGCGAGGAAGGCGGCCGCACCGACGAGCAGGCGGCCGAGTACGTCAGGCAGCTGCAGCGCGACCGGCGCTATCAGCGCGACGTGTATTGACCGGCGCTACCTGCGCGACCTGTAGAATGTATTAGCATCGCGGCAGGTCGTGAGCCCCTGTGGCCCACTAGGCCTGCCCTGTCGGCAGGAAGCAAGGTGATTGGTGTATGACCGACAACAAGCGCAGCCGCGATATCAGCCAGCCGCTCGAGAACCTCCATCCTGACGAGCGGCTCAAGGCTGAAAGCGACTACCTGCGCGGCACGATTGGCGAAAGCCTGCTGGATCCGATCACTGGCGCGGTCAGCGAACGTGACACCAGGCTGATCAAGTTCCACGGCATCTATCAGCAGGACGACCGCGATCTGCGCAGCGAGCGCCGGCGGCAGAAGCTGGAACCGGCCTACCAGTTCATGATCCGCGTACGGCTGCCCGGCGGAGTATGCCGGCCACAGCAGTGGCTGGACCTGGACCGGCTGGCACGCGAGTGCGCCAACGGTACCTTGCGAATCACCACCCGCCAGACCTTCCAGTTCCACGGCGTACTGAAGCGGGATCTCAAGACGCTGATCCGGGGGATCTGCGATACCGGCCTGGATACCAAGGCCGCCTGCGGCGACGATACCCGCGGTGTGGTGTGCACCGTCAATCCCTGGTGGTCGCAGGTCCATGCCGAGATCTGCTCGCTGGCGCAAGCGCTCAGCGATCACATGGCGTGGCAATCGCACGCCTATGATGAGATCTGGCTGGACCGTGAACGCACCGTCACCGACGACGATGTCGTCGAGCCGATCTACGGCCGAACGTACCTGCCACGCAAGTTCAAGTACGGTTTCGCCGTGCCGCCGGTCAACGATATCGACATATACACCCAGGATGTCGGCTTCATCGCGATTGCCGAGGGCGATGAACTCGCCGGCTTCAATGTCTGTGCCGGCGGCGGCATGGGCCGCACCGACAACGAACCGGCCACCTACCCGCAGCTGGGGCGTGTCATCGGCTTCTGCCGGGCGGACCAGGTCCTCGATGTCGCCGAAAAGATCGCTACCATCCAGCGCGACTACGGTGATCGCGTCGAGCGCAGCCATGCGCGCATGAAATACACCATCGACGACCGCGGCATCGACTGGTTCCGGGGCGAGCTGGAGCAGCGACTGGGCAGGACGCTGGAGACGGCACGCGAATACCGCTTCGAGCATAACGGCGATCGCTACGGCTGGGTTCGGGGCGACGACGGCAACTGGCACTACACGCTGTTCATCGAAAACGGCCGCGTGCGCGACCGAGACGACCATCTGTTGATGTCGGGCCTGCGCGCCATCGCCGCCGAGCACGAAGGCGATTACCTGCTGACGACCAATCAGAACCTGACCATCGCCAATGTCGCGCCCGCAAAGCGCGAGCGCATCGAGCAACTCCTGCACGAACACGGTCTGCGCGATCCGGCGCATTACAGCGCCCTGCGGCGCAGCTCCATCGCCTGCGTGGCCTTCCCTACCTGCGGCCTGGCCATGGCCGAGAGTGAGCGCTACCTGCCGGATCTCGTGACGAAATTGGAAACGATCATGCACGACGCGGGGATCGGCAACGATTCCATTGTCGTGCGCATGTCCGGCTGCAACAACGGCTGCTCGCGCCCTTACATCGCCGAGATCGGTTTCAGTGGCCGCGCCCCGGGCAAATACAACGTCTATCTCGGCGGCGGTCACCACGGCCAGCGCCTGGCCAGGCCGTATCTCGACAATGTCGATGAGCGCACGATTCTCGACCACCTGGAACCGATGATCCGGCGTTATGCGAAAGAGCGCCAGGCCGGCGAGCCATTCGGCGATTTCGTCATACGTGCCGGGTACGTGGCCGAGGTCCGCGACGGTCGCGAATTCAACGTCCGGGCATAGGACGGCCGCGAACCCTGGGCAGCAGCGGCGTCCCTGTGCTTCACAGTGGTCGGCGAGGCCATCTTCAGCGCCAAGGAGTTCCAGAGCGCTGCCCAGAACCCCAGCGCTCCGTCGCCGACGGCCAGCTCGGGCGGCTGCTCCAACCCTTGGGCCTTGAGCTGCGGCGGCACCTTGCGCCAGCTCTGCTTCGATTCGCGCACCCCGTCCTCGATCGCCAGAAAGTGCTTGGCACCGCGGTCCTCGACGCCGACAGCCCCTTGGCCTGCCGATCCACCGGCTCCTGCAACGCCTCAGCCATCTGGCCGGTGGAGATGTCCGCCAAATACAGCCACGGCAGTGCCACATGCAGGCGCCTGGGCCGACGGATCATTCGCAAGCTCAAGGAGCAGATCCTGCGAGTGCACTGCTTCGACACGGCTCGAGGAGCTGCGCAAGGTCCTGGAGGAAATGATGTACTCCCCACAATTGCCGGCTTATTCATTGACAGAGGGAGGCGTTCCGGTAGAATGCGCGTCTCCTCAACGGGTGGTTAGCTCAGTTGGGAGAGCGACGGCCTTACAAGCCGTAGGTCACAGGTTCGACCCCTGTACCACCCACCATCGGACCGGTAGTTCAGTCGGTTAGAATGCCGGCCTGTCACGCCGGAGGTCGCGGGTTCGAGTCCCGTCCGGTCCGCCATATATCAGCGCAAGACGCTGATTTCAAAGAATAAATCCCGTTCCCTTCGCTCCTGCCCATACTTGTACCCATATCCCGCGCGGCGCTTGACCTCGGCGCGCCGCAGCCGGGCCAGCGGAGAAGGACCAGCAGGAGCTGTTCCGTCCAGTCGGTGATCGGAAGCCAGTCGTCTCCGAAGGCCGGCTGGCTGCTGAATAACCTGTTAGCGCCGAAGTAAAGTAGGCCCCCTGACGGGTGGGTAAGCTGTCGTCCCTTATTGCTGTCTCTCGTCGTGAGAATGCCTTCCTGGCCATGGCTTCATCCTGAACCCGCTATAGCCATAGCATCGTCAGGCTCCGAGATCAAACATAGCGGTTGCCGTGATCAAAGTCGGGGTTTGGATAGCTCACGTTTCTCGAACTCCATGACGTCTCCCTGGCCGTGGTCGGGTAGGTGGCGGCGACTGCCACCACCTACCCCCCCGGATGCCGGCCTTGAGCTGTTACCGCCGGGACCGGCAATGTGGACTACATCAGTGAGCCGAAAGGCGCGTCTGTGGTGGGGTGACCTTGACCAGGGAACGGGGGGACCAGGGAACGGGGGACCAGAGTACGGGCGGGCGGCGGCAAGCGGCCACCGCGCGCCCGTACTC
>CAJXRS010000104.1 GCA_913060555.1 uncultured Gammaproteobacteria bacterium
CACCGCCCGCGGGCGGGGTGGGGGCCGGCTTGAGCGGAACTGGGGCAGCTGCGGTGCGGGTCATGAGCGGTCTCCTCCGACTGCTGGGCGGATCGGCCACTGGCCGGCCGCCGACGGACAATTTCGGTTGCACATCACTTCAGGGTGTCTTCGGCCTTGAGGCCGATGGGGAACTTGGCGAGATAGGCATTGGGCTGGGTACCGTCGTATTCGATGCCATCGATGAATTCAGCGGTGGGCGCCCGATAGCCCGTCTCGGCGGCAAACTCGGGAAAGTCGGCAGCACTGAATTTGCCTTCGGCAATCAACTCCGCGGCGGCCTGCTGATAGATATCCGGCCGGTAGACTTTTTTCGCCGTGTCCTTGTACCAGTCGTCCGGCTTGGCCTCCGCGATCTGGCCCCAGCGCCGCATCTGGGTCAGGTACCAGATGGCATCGCTGTAGTAGGGATAGGTGGCGTGATAGCGGAAAAAGACGTTGAAATCCGCAATTGGCCGGCGATCGCCCTTCTCGTACTCGAAGGTGCCGGTCATCGAGTTGGCAATCACCTCATAGTCGGCGCCCACGTAATTGGGCTGCGCCAGGTAGCGCACCGCCTCGGGCCGATTGGCGTTGTCGTTGGCATCCAGCCAGTGGCCGGCACGAATCAGTGCCTTGACGATACGCACCGTGGTATTGGGATAGCGCTCGGCGAATTCGGCAGTGATGCCGAACACCTTTTCGGGGTTGTTCTTCCAGATCTCGTAGTCGGTGATCACCGGCACGCCGATGCCCTTGAACACCGCCTGCTGGTTCCAGGGCTCACCCACGCAGTAGCCATGGATGGTGCCGGCTTCCATGGTGGAAGGCATCTGCGGCGGCGGTGTCACCGACAACAGCACATCGGCCTGCAGTTGGCCGGTGATGTCGCCCCGTGCCGGCGCGTAGTAGCCCGGGTGGAGCCCCCCGGCCGCCAGCCAGTAACGCAGTTCGTAATTGTGTGTGGAAACCGGGAACACCATGCCCATCTTGAAGGGCTCGCCGCGGGCGCGGTAGGACTCGACCACGGGCTTGAGCGCGTCAGCCTTGAGGGGATGCGCGGGTTTGCCGTCCGCCTGCCGGGGAATGCTTTCCTGCATCTGCTCCCAGATGGCGTTGGAGACGGTAATGGCGTTGCCGTTGAGATCCATGCTGAACGGAGTGATCACATGGGCCTCGGTGCCGAAACCGATGGTCGCGGCGAGGGGCTGGCCGGCGAGCATGTGCGCACCGTCGAGCTGGCCATCGATCACCCCGTCGAGCAACACCTTCCAATTTGCCTGGGCCTCCAGGGTGACGTAGAGACCTTCGTCCTCGAAGAAGTGCTTCTCATAAGCGATGGCCAGCGGGGCCATGTCGGTCAACTTGATGAAGCCGAACTTGAGCTCATCCTTCTCGGGCGGCCCTACCTCGGCGGCCGTGGCGAGCGGCAGTGCGGACAGCACGGCGGCCACCAGGCTGATGAAATGGGCTCGAACGACGGATGACCTTGACTGCCCCATACCTATGACTCCTTTTGCTCTGCGCGCCGCGGCGCGACAACCGGCATAAACCGGCACCAATAAAAAAGCCCACTCCGGAAACTGCCGAAGTGGGCTGCATTGCCCGATAACCTGGGGGACACCTGTGGTTGAGCCGGCGCCAAGACCTGCTGTGCCGGCTCGCATCAGTTATCTAGCAGGTGTCATGCCAACTTTTTACGCGCCGGGTGAGGACGGCGCTGGCATCCAGCTGCCGGCGAGGGAACGGGAGTATATTCCTTGCAAAACAACGGCTTCCGGGACAGGATTGGGTAGCTCTCGGAATCGGGGCGGCGCCACCGGGCGCACTGCTGCGCGTCTCCGGCGGTGACGCCATGCGCTTCCGCGGTGCAGCTGCCCTATTGCTGCGCACATCTGAAGCGGCTTCAGCAGGCATCCGGGCCATCGACTCCCATCACCAGATCGGCGCCCAGGCGAACCCCAGGCTCCAGTTCATAGGCTGCGGCGTGGGCTCCCTCCGCCTTGTGATCCTGCGTCGGGCAGGGCCACCCCAGGAGGCCTGCGGCCTGCCGATAGAGGTCGGTTCGATAACAGCGCGTCACCAGCTCGGCGATCTCGGCATCCGGCAGGCCTTTGCCCAGCAGTTCCAGGCATTGGCGCAGCAGGCATTCGCCGCGCGAGCGCCAGGGAAAGCCGGCCTGATAGCGGTGGAACACCAGGAAATCGGGATTATCGACCTGCGGGCCGCCACGGCGGTACTGGTGCTGTCCCAGCAG
Organism: uncultured Gammaproteobacteria bacterium; assembly: GCA_913060555.1. Taxonomy (GTDB): domain Bacteria; phylum Pseudomonadota; class Gammaproteobacteria; order Pseudomonadales; family Porticoccaceae; genus JAGPUQ01. Next base: position 2,276 of record CAJXRS010000104.1, read on the forward strand.
CGCCGGCAGCACCTGGCCGCGGGGGAGATCGAGATAGCCTGGCAGTGCCAGCAACTCCGCCGCCTGCTTACGGTGCCGGGCATCGGCCAGCCAGCAGGCGGCTTCCATCAACGCCAGCCGCAGGCGCAGATGGGTGCCCGGATGGGCGTCGTGCCAGGCGGCGGTCACCCCCAGGATTTTCTCCGGGGCATTGTTCCAGACGTCATAACCGGACGCTGCAATCACCCCTGCCCCGGCCTGGACAGCGGCGGAATTCCAGGGTTCGCCGACGCAGAAACCATCGATGATGCCCTGCGCCAGGCTGTCGACCATCTGCTCCGGCGGCAGTACGATCAACCGCAATTGGGTATCGGGATCCAGACCGCCGGCGGCCAGCCAGAGCCGCAACTGCAGGGTATGGGTGGAAAAGGGATAGACAGTGGCCATGGTCAGCCGCTGGCCGCTCGCGGCACACTGCCGGGCCAGCGCGCGGGACAGCTGCAGTGGGTCCTCGGGGGGCGGTTCCGAACCGACCAACTGCCCGTAAAGCCCGGTGGCCAGGGTAATGGCATTACCGTTGAGATTGAGCATCAGCCCGGTCAGCAGGGGGCAGCGCAGGCCGCCGATTCCCAGGGAAGTCAGCAGCGGCATGGGTGCCAGCATCTGGCCGGCATCCAGGGTGCCCACGGTCACCTTGTCGCGGATATTGGCCCAGGACACTTCCCGCACCAGCTCAACCTCGAGGCCGAAGCGCGCAAAGAACCCCAGCTCGCGGGCAACGATCAGCGGCGCCGCATCCGTGAGGCGCATGAAACCCAGCGTGACCAGGACCTGCTCTGCGGCCGGCAGATCCGCCACCGGCATATCGACAAGACTCATCGCGACTGCTCCCCCTGCTCCCCGTCGAGGATGGCCACCACGCCGGCCGCCACCGCGGAAATGGTCTGATTGCTGTTCATGGCCAGCTTGCGCATCTGCGCATAGGCCTGGGCTTCATCGACCTTCTGGTGGGCCATGAGCAGATGCTTGGCGCGATCGATCAACTTGCGCTGTTCCAGCTCCTGCCGGGTTTCCTCCAGGTTGCGGCGCAGCGCCTGGTAGCGCGCGAACTGGGCGATGGCAACATCGATCACGGTACGCACCTTGATCGGGTCCACGCCTTCCGCCAGATAGGCGCTGACGCCGGCGTCGATCGCCTGCTGGATGAACTGCGGATCCTGCTCGCGGGCGAACATCACGATCGGCGTGGGCTGGTGCTGATTGAGCACGGAGAGGCTCTCCAGAATGTCGCGATCCGGCGACTCCATATCGATCACGACCACCTCGGGCTGGTGCTGTTCCATCTGGAACAGCAGGCCGGAAGCGGTGGGCAGCATGGAGACCACCCGGCAACCGCATCCCTCGAGCGCCGCCTCGACCATGGCGGCGCGCTGCGGATGATCGTCGACCAGCATCACCCGGATATCTTGAGCGGAACACTTACCCATGGCTTCGCTATCGCACCATCGCCAGTTTGAGACATGCAAAAAACGGGGCACCAGAGGTGCCCCAAAGCACTACCGAGGGAAAATGGTTCAAAATGCCGCGCTCAGCATGAGCCAGATCTTGTCGGTGTCGACCGCGAACTCATCCGCGTCATAGGCGGCGTACTTCAACAGCGCGCTGTAGCGCGGACTGAAGGCATAGGCCGCCACCAGATCGAGTTCATCGCCGTAATCGGCACCGCCCTTGTCGGCCTCGAAGTCGTGATAGGTGGCCATCAGCTTGACCCCCGCCACCTGGGTCGCAAGGGTCAGGTAACGGTCCTCGACGCCGCCCGCCGGGGTGACCAGGAAAAGATCCGCGAAGCCCTGAAACTTGTGCAGGGTCGCCAATGGGGTCTTGAATCCCACCCCGTCGTCGCTGCCCAGCACCTCATAGCCCCCGGTAACGGTCAAGGGGGCGGAGGCCAGGCTGAACTCCGCCAGCCAGTAGTCGGCATCATAGTCCAAGGGGCTGTCGGCGTAGTCGTGCTGGCGGGCCGCCGCGAGCTGCAGTCCCAGCGACAGCGCGGCGGAGAGCTTCAGTTTGCCCTGATACCTGGCGCCATAGGTGGCGCTGGACAGCGCCGGGGCCTCGTCGAAATCGAGCCAGTAGCCGAAAGCCGAGAGCGTATGGCCGGTGGCCGGCGTGTAGGAAACCAGCGCGGCATGGGTATCGCCCTCGAAGTCGGCGTCCGGGCCTTCCGGCCCGAAGATCCGATTCACGCGCCAGACGTAACTGTAATCCACCCTGACCGAGTCCAGGGGGGTCAACGACAGGGTGCCGGCATCGAAGGTCTGTTCGTTCTGGCGCCAGCCGACACCGCCGAGAAAGCGCTGATCGGCGTGGTTGATCCGCTGCCGGCCGACCGTTGCCGCGCTCCCCGCGGCGAAGGCGTAGCTCAGGTAGGCCTGGTTGACCTCGGTATGGTCCGGATCGGCGACCACCGGCCGATCCGTGCGCCCGTTCTCGGTGTTGTTGAAGGCGTCACTGCCCAGATAGGAGACGTTGTCGACCTCCACCACCCCATGCAGCCCAGCCACCGCGCCCGTCTTCAGGGTCAGCCGGGACAGCAACGTGGACGCATTGGCGTCGTCGTCAAAGCCGTCCTGGTCAACATTCTCGAAGCGATAGCGCAGCAGCAGCCTGGCCTCGGTGTTGGCCAATGCCTCGCTGATCCCCCCGGTCTCCGCTGCCATGGGCATCTGTGCAGTACCAGCCAAAGCCGCCAGCACGAGGCCGCGAACCCAGCCGATGGGTACTGATCCTTTGGGTAGCAATCCCCGATACTTCATGATCCTCTCTCCCGAGTTCCGCGGCCGCGCCGGGGCGGTTGAGCCGCCACAAAAAAAACCCACAGGTCCCAGGACCTGTGGGCTACGTTGCCCGACACCATGTTCAGTGTGTCGGAATTTTACAAACAACTATCGTGCCGGATTCTTCATGCGACTGATTCCAGGGCGTTTTTCCTTCCTGAACACAGCCTGAACACAGGGAGATGCGGTTTCGCGACCGTCTATGCTGCGCCATGAGCGCTCACCGAGGCGGCAACGCGCCTCAAAATGGACCGCGCCGTTCGCCTCACCCAGCGCCAGAATCCAGGTGTCGAGCAACCGCTCACGGCCCGCAGAAGTTGAAGCCGCCGCTCGCCATGTGCCAGCGTCTCCTAGTGGGCCACCCTCGACCCACGGTCGCCGACATTGCACTCCCTGAGCCGCTACAGCTGCCCGGTGAACATCGTCGATAGCCAGCGCAACTCGCAAACCGGCAACTCGAACTGAAGCCCCGAATCCTGCTTTGCGCCGACCTGGGTTCCATTGCGGCAACCAACCCGGGTTGAAGACTCGATTCCAAACCCATAGGTTCTCAGGCCTGCGAAGATTCGAACCGGGGAATTCCCGGCAAAAGCCTGACGCTGGCTTACCAGGCTGCAACCATAGAAACGGAATTTTAAGTTCATCGAAACCTTTCGGATACGACGCTGTCACACAAGCCCCGTGCAAAAAATAACCTGAAACTCACCACAAATTTCTTTATCGAGATTTTATGAACCTTTCGCAGGATCTGCTGTCTCTAGGACAACAGATATTGTGCACTACACACATGACACACATGAAATGGCGCTACAGCCTACCGAAAGCCTCCACAGGTTATCGAAAGCCTCAACAAACGGTGCTTTCAGCCGTCACGCAATAGTGATCCCTCATTGTTCTAACAGGATTTTTACGGATAAAAGCCATGCTTAGTTACGCAGTCTTGTTCCTGATCATCGCCATTGTCGCAGCCGCCCTGGGCTTCTCCGGAGTAGCCGGCACTGCGAGCTGGATCGCCCAGGTATTGTTCCTGGTATTTCTGGTGCTGTTCATCATTTCTCTATTCAACAAGAGAGGACCGAGATAACTCAATGGAATCTGACAAGAAACACCGCAACCCTTTGCCGACCGTACAACCCCAACCTGAAAAAAGGAGCACACCTATGGAAACGAATTTTCGGACAACTTCCCCTCGCCGAGCGTTGCGCGCGGCGCTCCGGCCAGCCGCCCTGGTCATGGCTTTGGGTAGTGTTCCCGCGCTTCCCGCGCTCGCCGCAGAGAGCGATCTCGGCGGGGCCGTGAGCGACGCCGCGCTCACCACCGAAGTCAAGGCGCGGCTGATGGCCAACGACGTCACCCGGGGAATCAACATCAACGTCGACACCGATGACGGCATGGTAACGCTGCGCGGCACGGCTCCTTCCGAGGCGGCAAAGAAAAAGGCCGCTGAAATCGTACTGGCCGTCGAAGGCGCCGACTCGGTGACCAACGCGCTGGTGGTGGGCGATTCCTCCATCAATCCCCAGACCCTGACCGCCAAGACCAAGAAAGCGGGCCAGCAAGCCGGCGAAGCGATCTCTGACAGCTGGATCACCACCCAGGTGAAGACCAGGCTGCTCGCCGATGACGAGATCAAAGGACTCGACATCAATGTTTCGACCACGGATGGCCGGGTCGTACTGGCCGGACTGGCTCCCTCCGAGAAGATACGCGACAAGATCATCGTGACCGCGCATCGCGTGGAGGGCGTGCACAGTGTCAACGCCAGGGCCCTGCAGGTCGAGGACTCACACTCATCAGCCGCGGAGCACTGACCACAGCACGCGAGCAGCCACAAGCCACAAGCCACAAGCCACAAGCCACCATCGAGGGAGATCCGATGAACGAAGATCGCATCAAGGGCAAATGGAAACAACTGACCGGAAAGATCAAGTCGCGCTGGGGGGATCTAACCGATGACGATCTCCAAGCTGCCGAAGGCGACCGGGAATACCTCGCCGGCAGGGTTCAGGAGCGCTACGGAATCGCCAAGGACGCGGCGAAAAATCAGGTAGAAGAGTTCGAAAAAGAACTCTGAGACAGTCGTTTTGCGTGGGAGGTGGAGCCCCACGCACTACCACACTCTATCCAGCTCCATTTCCTTATCTTTCCTTTAACACTCAGGAGGATTTCATGTCCATGACTCACCCACGAATGCTGCGTCACTACCTCTTTGCCTTGGCCGCGGCTCTGCTGCTCGGCCTCGCCGCCGGGCCCGCAACAGCTGAAAACCTTCATCCCAAAGATGAAGTGTTGGCCGGCGAACCTGCAAGTGATGCGGTGCTCACCACCAGGATCAAGGCTCATCTCAATGATCTGGAAACCATCAGCGCTGAACAGGTCAGCGTCGACGTTGACGACGGCGTCGTGACCCTGGAAGGCACTGTTCCCGCCGAGGTCGACAAGCTGGCGCTGGAGCGTGAAATAAAGGCCGTCGAGGGTGTGAAGATGGTCGTCAACTCCCTGGAAGTCGGCATCTAGAACTGCACCACCTCTCCCGCAACGCCAGCGGCCCGAAAGGCCGCTGGCGTTGTTGTGTTTGTCAATGCGGTGCGATCCCGCGAGCAGAGCGGACACCGGACAGCGGCTGAACCACACCTCCAGAGATGCCGGACTCCCGCCTGGATAACCCAGGTAAAGGAACATCAGATTGATTCCGGGCATGCTCGCCTGGCAATCGCGGCGAGGCATCCGGGCGGCGACGCTGTGGTAGATTGCCGGCCATGTTCGCCGATCGCCGAGGAGCCACACCGTGACCACTGCCGCCGAGCTGACCCCAACCGTCGTCCGCGAATGTTTTCGGGCCGGGGACAACGTCTTCGTCGCCGGGGGCTGCGGCCAGCCCGACGCCGTGCTCGAGATCATTGCTGCGGCGGCACTGGATGTGCCCCTGCGCGTGCTGGATTCCTCGGTACCCGGCATGACCGAACTGGACGTCGATCGCATCTCCACTGGGGCGCGCCTCAACACCGGGTTCTTTCTGGGCGGCTACCGCAAGCTGCACGAGGCCGGGCGGCTCGACTGGGTGCCCGCGTTCCACTCCGCGCGCTACCGGGCACTGGAAGCGGACTACGACGTCGGCATCGCACTGATCACGGTGGCGCCGCCGGGTCCGGACGGCGCCTGCAGCCTGGGCCTGCACGCCGACTATTCGCTGCGCATGCTGGAACGGGCGCGGCTGGTGATCGCCGAAATCAACGGCGCCATGCCCGCTATCGCCGACGCCCCCCGGCTGCCCCTGAGCGCCATCGATTTCGCCGTGACCAGCGACCGCCCCCTGCGCGAATACCGGGTCGGCGGCGCCGGCTCCTCGGTCGAGGACCGCATCGCCACCCGGATCGCCGACCTGATCGAGGACGGCGACTGCCTGCAGCTGGGCATTGGTTCGCTACCGGTATCCATCCTGCGCCGCCTGGGCGACAAGCGCGATCTGGGTGTCCACACCGGACTGCTCACCGAAGCCTTCATGCCGCTGGTCGAGGCCGGCGTGGTGACCGGCAAGCGCAAGAATATCGATACCGGCAAACTGGTCACGGGTGTCGCCGCCGGCAGCCCAGAGTTCTACCGCTGGTGCGCGGCCTACCCCGGGTTGGCACTGCGCCCGGTGACCTACACCCACGACGCCGCAGTGCTGGCCTCGCTGGAAAGCCTGGTGGCGGTCAACACCACCCTGGAGATCGACCTCTTCGGCCAGCTCAACAGCGAGACCCTCAACGGCCGCCAGATCGGCGGCGGCGGCGGTCTGGTGGACTTCCTGCGCGGCGCCCGCGCCTCGCCGGGTGGGCGCAGCATCATCGCCCTCGCCGCCACCGCCAAGGGCGGCAGCCTGTCGAAGGTCAAGCCCCTGCTGCAGGGTCCGGCGACCGCGCTGCGCGCCGACGTCGACTATGTGGTGACCGAATACGGCGTGGCGCCACTCTCCAACCGCTCCCTGGAAGCACGCGCCGAGGCCCTGATCGGCATCGCCCACCCCGATTTCCGCGCCGAACTCACCAGCCAGTGGCAGGAACTCCTGCGCCGCTGCTGAGCACCAGGTCATGACCCACTCTGCCGGTCGCGCCGTGACGCGCGTGCTGATCGCCCTGGTGCTGCTCGCCGCGGCAGCAGCGGCCGCCTGGCACTGGCTGGGCCCGATCCTGTCTCTTATACACATCTCCGAGCCCACGAGACTAGGCATGATCTC
>CAJXRS010000105.1 GCA_913060555.1 uncultured Gammaproteobacteria bacterium
AAGCGCGCCACCGCTTTGGCCTTGAAGGCCTGTGAATACCTTGCCATGCATCAACCCCTTGCCCCCTGCAGCGTACCTATTGAGGGGACAGCTATCTTGACGCAGAGGGACATGGCGCTGGCTGGGCGTGACGAACCGTATCGCGCTATGCCGGTGCTCGTCGTTGTACCAGCCCACGAAAATCAGGGCCCAGCCTCGTGCCCGCTCGAGGCACTCCGGTGGCTGTCAAGGTAGTTGGAACCTGAGTCATGCGGCTTCCAACGGTGTTGCTTCCTGATCCGGGTTCAGCCAGACCTCGCCAACAGGTTCCCAGTTGCGCGTCGGTCCGGACCATCTGTGCGGATGCTGTGCTCGGGCGCGTTCGTAGATCTACTGACGGCGCGCCGGCAGGGCGACGTCGTTTTTGGCACGGCGCTGCTTGGGCGTGACGAACCGTATCACGCTGTGCCGATGCTCGTCGTTGAACCAGCGCACGAAAGCCAGGACCCAGCCTCGTGCCTGCTCGCGAACGATATGCGCGAGCTCTTTGCGTTTCGGCGCCATCAATCGACACTCAACAATACCTGGAGCAGGTTGTCCTGAAAGGTGATATTGGACGTCAGCACGTCGTGGCGTTCGCAAATGAAAAATACAGAAAGTGCCGAGAAATGCAAGTATGGATGGCGGGTAACCGCGGGGTCAAGCACATCGCGGGACAGAAGTGATGCTTTTGTTACGGTACCGTCCCCGGGCTCCATCATCAGTGCTTCATAGTCCACACCCGGCACAGCATGGGCAATCTGTTCAGGCCACAACCTCAAGATTGATTCCCCATCCACTTCTTCGACAACGACTCGGGCTGGGGTCAAATCGCAATCGCCGCCAAAGATTATCGGCTGAACTCCGTCCTCGGGCTGGGGAACGGTCAATGACCAGGTAAAGCGCCTGGCGCGCTCCAGGTGGTGGCGAAAATACGTCTCAAGGGTTAGCAGGTACTGTTGCCCTTCTGATTCCCCCATCCGCTCGCGGATGCGACGACGTAGCGCCGGACTCCAGGGCCCCATCTCGAACCGTTTCCAGATATAGGCATCAAACTGGTCGCGTTCCAGCCGTTTCCCCTCAGTGGTGTATATCCATTCATGCAGGGCGTGGGGAAATAGTTGGTAAATGGCGGGCATGGTCATGATGACTTCAGGAAAGGTTTCCCTGAAGCCCAGGTTAGTGCCAGCTATCAGAGAGTGCATGGCCTCGACAGAGCCCAGGTTAGGGGTGCCCACCAGAATCAGCCTGCGAATTTTTTGCGCCCCACTGTGGGTCACTTCAAACTCGTTGCCGTCGAGCAAGTCCTGGGTGCCGTAGCGAGCATAGTAGCGGGCGATAAGGCCGCCCATGGAGTGGCCGATAATATCCACCTGCAGATGGGGCTGCTCGTTATCGGCCCGGATCTGTTCAATCAGTCGGTCAAGCAACCCAACGGTCGTGATCGCATCCTGTCGCCAATCGTAGGTGAGTACATAGTAGCGAGGCCTGGTATCGGTAACCGGCGTTCCCGCACTGCCTGCGAGATAGCCACCAGCCCCTTCCAATACCCGGAGAATCCGGCTGTAATAATCCCTGCCGGTCGCACTTTCGAACAACCCTGACGGTCGCAGATCGTCTGCCCCGGGGCGCAACGACTGCGGCCCTATTGTCAGCGCCAACTCCCGATAGCGCGAAGTCAGCAATTTCAAAGTCGAACCCGGCCATACCTCGTGGCCAGCATTGTCATGGAGGCGAGTGCCCAGAACACCGGGGATCAGAATCACCGGCGGCTGAGGGCGATCCTCTCTTGCACTGCGGTACAAGCGTTCGAGGTCAGGAGTAGGTTTATAGATACCACAAGAAAGCAGAGAAAACGCGAGAATCCCGGCCGTCAAAGCCTTGACAAACAGATAGACGCCGTCCTTATTCACTGGCAAATATTGTTTCAGGGCGCCAAAGTGAGTCAGCCCGGGTTTTGTGGGGGTCATTTCGTAAACTTCCCGGTCAAGTAGGCAGTTCAAACGTAGAAGATATGACTTTTTTCAATGGAGTTACCCCCACTGTCAGGCTAGTTGGAACCTCGCCGCTGTTAGAGTCTGAACCCACGATGGGGGTAAAAGTCGAGGCTCCATGAAGTATACCGATGAACGCCGAGAAGCAGTCCTCCGGAAGCTTCTGCCGCCGCACAATCGAACGATCACCTCCTTGGCCGAGGAGGAAGGCATCTGCGCAGCGACGCTGTACAACTGGTGCCAGCAGGCCCGGCGTGCGGGTCGGCTGCTCGCCGGCAAACCGCTCGACGAACCCATCGCCCAGTACGGCCCCTTCGTCATGAACACCAGCGCCGAAATCGAGCAGGCGCTGCGCGACTATCGGAATGGCAGCTTGGCGCCTGCCGGCGACCAGGGTTGCCGGCAGGCGCGGTTGACGAGGCTGGGTTTGCGTCGCGGCCCGCGCTGACTCAGCCGCCCCTCAGTCGGCCTGCGCCCGCTCGAGATAGCGGAAGAAGTCGGAGTCGGCGCGCACCATCAGGGTGCTGTTCTCGCCCAGGGCACGATAGCTCTCCAGGGTGCGGAAGAACGAATAGAACTCCGGGTCGGCACCATAGGCTTCACCATAGATGCGCGTCGCCTCAGCGTCGGCATTGCCGCGAATCTCCTCCGCCGTGCGCGCCGCTTCCGAACGAATGCGGCGCAGCTCGCGCTCCATCTCGCCGAGAATCTCCTGGCTGCGGCCCTGGCCCTCGGAGCGGAAGCGCTCGGCGATTGACTGGCGCTCGGCAATCATGCGGCTTTCCACCTGCGCGCGCACCGACTCGATGTAGTTCACCCGCTTGATGCGCACGTCGTTGAGGCGAATACCCAACTCGGGCATCAGGCGCCGCGCCCGTTTGAGAATTTCCTCTTCCAGCAGCTCGCGGCCGAGCTTCGGCTGCTGCTGCAGATCCACGTCGCTGCGGTTGGCCATGGACGGGTCTTCGAGGTGCTCGAGGTCGACCTCCCAGTCCTTGGAGCGGATGATTTCCTCGAGCTCGGTGGACGACACCATGTCGCGGACCACGGAGTCGATGATGTCATCCAGGCGTGTCCGTCCGCCGCGTTCGTCGCGCACGCTGCGCAGAAAGCGCAGGGGGTCGGAGATGCGCCAGCGGGCCGTGGTATCCACCAGAATGAACTCCCGGCCCAAAGTGGGAATCTGGGTGACGTCGCCATCCCAGACCAGCAGGCGTTTGTCGAAGAAGCGCACGTCCTGCCAGGGCAGCTTGAAGTGCAGGCCCGGCTGGTCGACGACGTCGCCGATGGGTTCGCCGAACTGCACGATGATGGCCTGTTGCGCTTCATCGAGACGGTACAGGGACATGCTGGCAGCGATGACCACCAGCACCGCGATGACGGCTGCGGTTATGGATTTCATTTCGCTTCCTCCCGGCCGCGGACGGCGTTCTGGTTGACGTCCAGCAGCGGCAGCGGCCCCATCTGCCCCTCCTGCACCATCAGCACCTGACCGATCTTGGGCAGAATTTCATTGAGCGTCTCGAGATACAGCCGCGACCGGGTTACTTCCGGGACGCTGCGATACTGCTCGAGCACGGCCGTGAAACGCACGCTTTCCCCCTTGGCCCGATTGACCCGCTCGGTGGCATAACCCTCGGCTTCGGCAATGGTGCGGATGGCGGCGCCTTCCGCCCGCGGGATCTCCTGGTTCACCCGCTTCCGCGCTTCGTTGATCATGCGCTCACGCTCCTGGCGCGCTTCGTTGACCTCATTGAAGGCGGGCTGTACGGCGGCTGGAGGAACCACGTCCTGCAGCTCCACAGTGATGATGTGGATACCCGCTTCGTAACCATCCATGGCCTGCTGGATTTCGTCGCGGGCCGTGCTCTGAATGTCGACCCGGCCCACGGTCAGCACCTCGGAACCCAGCCGGTTGCCGGCAACCCGGCGCATGACGGACTCGGAGATATCCCGCAGCGTCCGTGTCGGCTCGCGTATCTCGTAGAGGAACTTGATGGGATCGTTGATGCGGTACTGCACCACCCATTCCACATCGATGATGTTGAGGTCGCCGGTGAGCATCAGCGACTCGTCCTGGAAATCCGCCTGCTGATAGGTGGTGCGCCGACCGGCCAGAGACCCTTCGGTACGGAACCCGAACTCCTGTTTCAGCACCCGCTCCGTGGCCACGAACTGCGCCTCGTCAATGCCGAACGGCAGCTTGAAGTGCAGGCCCGGATCGGAAATGCCCACGACCTTACCCAGACGCTTGACCACGGCCCGCTCTTCCGGCTGAACGGTGTAAAAGGACGTGAACACGCCCCAGATCACGAGCATCACGGCGATGATGCCGCCGATGGCGAATTTTGGCGGCTTCTTCCCGGAACCGAAGATCTCGAAGACCTCCGTGAGGTCCGGCGGACCATTGCCTCTGTTTGATTGTGCCATGGTTGTCAGATGCTCCTGGCAGTGGCTTTAGGGCTGGAGGCCCAGGGTACTCGGCCACGGGCCGGCCTGCCACCAACCCGGAACAATGGTCGTCGGCCGCCTCGCGGGCCTGCTGTCGGATGCTCTGCTCGCGGCGGGCTTCCGCGATGGAGGCTTCCACGGCCGCCACACACCGGCTGCATGTTCACGGGATTCGAAGCGCCCGCTCAGCACACCTGTGCCCTCTTGGCGTCGATCGGCGACGTGCCACCGGCGGAGTTGGAGATGGCGTACTATCGCCAACATGTGGAATCGGCCATCGCGGGCTGATTCAGACAAAACTGTCGCGGGGACAACCGGGGCGGTTCACTCCAGCGCAAGCCGGCGAAGAAGCCTGCCCGGTATTGAAAGATCAGCTCCTGTTGGTCAGAACCGGTACCGGGCCGCCAGGTAAAAGGCGCGCCCCTCTCCCGGCACCTTCTCTCCCAGCCTTACATCGCTGTCGATCACCCGGTTGGTGCCGGCCAGGTGACTGGCGTAGCTGCGGTCAAAGAGGTTATCCATGCCGCCGGAGACTTCGAACCCCTCCAGGGGGCGCCAATAGCCGGCAATATGTGCCAGCCCGTAGCCGCCTGTGTCCGTCTCATCCAGGGTCTCGGCCACGTTGTCCTGCTCCGCATAACCTTCCCAGGTCAGCTCACCGCCCCAGACTGGCTGCCGATAGGCCAGAGTCAGGCGACCATTGAGCGGCGCGATCCGGAAGAGGTCATCGTCGATATCGTCCCGCTTACCCCGGGTATAGTTGACGCCCCCTTCAAGGTGCCAATAACCGGCAAGACGCCAGGCGCCCGACACCTCAACCCCGTAGAGCTTGGCCTCCACGTTGCTGAATTGCAGGGGCGTGGTATCGCCATTGACGGCACTGACCCGCTCGGCATCGCTATCGACAGTGCCTGGCGTGTCGTCTACCGGCGTCCCCTGAATATAATCATCCACGAAGTGGTAGAAACCGATCACCTGAAATGAGCCGCCTTTCCCATCCCAGGAGAATCCGGCTTCGGTCTGGTAGCTGGTTTCCGGACGCAAGTCGGCACGACCGATATAGTTGTTGCCATCCGCCAGTCCACCGCTTACCTCGATCGGCAGCCAGGCATAGCGTTCGAAATAATCGGGCGTCCGGTTCTTGCGACCCAATGCTACAAACGGCGTCAGGGTCTGGGTCAGGGCATAGTCGAACCGCAGGACCAAATCGACCGTCAGGTCATTGCGGGTTCGGTCTTCAGCATTGAAACGGTCCTTCAGGTTCTGCGCTGGCTGGGGCATGCCTGCTGCCAGATCGACCGAACCAGCCTCGGTGCGGGTATGAGTCACCCGCAACCCCGTCTGTATTCGAAAGTCCGCTGCGGGTTTGCTCTCCCATTCGACAAAACCGCTGGTTTGGGTTTTTTTCGCGTCATCGAAATTGTCGACAAAGAACATGGCGTTGTTGGGATTGGTTATCTTCATTTCATGGTTCTGGTAGCGGCTCTCGATCCCCTGTCGGATGGAGCCTCCCCACAACGGCAGGCTGTAGTCGAGCCGTAATCCCAGGCTGGCCGCATCGGCATCCGCACGGCGGTGCCGGCTGGGGTCGAGATTCTGGCGCAGGCTGAAGTTGTCCATGGCATGGTCTATCAGGCTGCCGGTAAGGTGTGCGTTGAGCTCCCCTGCCCCGATCCGCCATTGCTGACGGGTATTGAGAAAATCCGCATCGAACTTGCGGATATCCATGGGCAGCGCCGGTGTGCCCGCATCGTCGGTGTTCTGGTGGCGGTAGTCCCAGCTCCCTTCCCAGAGGCCGGCGCGCATGCCGTAACCAATACCGTACTGGCTGCGCTCGTACTCGGTGGGGTTGATATCGCCATCATCCGATTCGGTATCGTCCGCCCTTTCCTCACTGAAACTGGCATGGAGCCGGTGCCGGTCATTGGCCAGTGCCGCCAGGCCGCTGACCTGCCCCGACTCATTGATATGCCTGCCGCCAAGGCTCAGGAGACCCGATCGCTGCCAGGCGGGCCCCGCCCCGAATTCGCTCTCCACGAGATCGAAATCCACCTGGCCGCCCAGGGTTTCGATGCCGGCGCTCACTGGCGCCACTGATTCCGCGCTGCGAATCCGCCGGACCAGGCCGGGCGGGGCATAATGGGCCGGTGGGTCCATCCGGTTCGGCCCCGCCGAGAGCAGCGGCACGCCATTGAGACTGCCGGCAATGCGGTTGCCGAACTGGCCCCGACGCTGAATCTCCCCGGTGACCGGGCCGTTGCTGGTCAGGTTGAGCCCCGGGACTTTTTCAAATTGTCGGGACAGGTCGCCGGTGGGTACGGATTCCATATCGAGATTGAGTTCATGAACGGGCGCAGCCGCCGCGCTGCCTTCGACGACGATTTCCGGTAATTTAAGGGGTTGGGCGACTGCCGCCGATGCCCAGCCCAGGCCCAGCATGACGCCGCCTGTCCAAAACCCGCTTCGCATACACCCTCCTTGCCGATAAGCCAACCTGATAAGACAACAGATCCTGTCTGTGGCGAATCATAAAGGAGGGGCAGACAGCCAAGAATGCGGCAAAATGTCGCACCCCGATAATCCCTGTATAGGCCATCCACCTGCAAATAAACCCGGTGATCCTTGTCCAACCCAGTCTTCCGCCATGCTTGGTATTCCTAGCCCCATTGCTGCACCGACTTGGACACCCAACGTATCGGCTTTGAGTGCTGGGGAAGTGGCTCAGGCTTGCCCCGATGGGCCAACCGCCAGACCAGGCGCGGCAGCATGAGTGCGCCCAACACCAGCCCCCACCCAATATGCCAACGCGGCAACTCGTAGTAGCCGGCGTCGTAGTAGCCCAAATCCACCATATACAGGCCCACGGCAAAAAGTCCCAGAGTCAGGACGGCCGTAATCCAATGCAGGCCGATACTCAGCCAGCCGTAACTTTTGGTTGTATCTGTCAGCATAAGCCTTGCTGGTGGATCCTTGCCTGCCAGCCTGTGAAGCTGGTAGCTCGGAGCATGGCGAGCATAAAACACCTTTTCCTGCGCACATTCTCCCAATTTGAAGAACCTGTGTGGCATGCCATTTCGCGTCAGGTAGCCTCTCGCCCGTTTCGTCCGATGGCGGATCGTGCCAAATATCGCTGCGGTTTGAGCAAAACAGGCCTTTGTCGCCTACCTGCCGGTCACCGGCGCCCGATTGCAGCACTTCTGCAACCGAACCGCAAACCACTCGAGGACCTGCGTACCAACCACTTTGCCGGCATGACCGAGGAAGCCGTCAAACTGGCGGAACCTCTAGCCGGCCCGAACGTAGCCGGCCCGGACGTAGCCGGCCCGGACGCAGTTGTTCGAGTGGGCCGCGAGTGCCCTCGCCGACAATGCGCGCCGGGTTCTCCTGTCCATCAAGCAGGGCGAACCGGATTGGTCGTTGCTTCCGTTCGAAGGCCTGGTCCTTGGTCCTGGACCGGGGGCCCGCCATCCAGCGAACTCCATTTCGGGACGACCGGGCTACAATGCAAAACCGCGGACGCAGGATGGGAGACCAGAGCATGATCCAGTGGATGCGCCGCTGCGGCGCGATCTTTGCAGATACCGGACGCAACTGGATGGAAAGCCAGGCCTTCATCTACGCCGCCGCGCTGGCGTTTTTCACCGTTTTCTCGATCGCGCCGGTCATGATCGTGGCAGTCGCCGCGGTTGGCGTCGTCCTCGGCCCCCGTGCGGCCGAGGGACAATTGTTCGAGCAGTTGCGGGAAGTCGTCGGCCCGGAAGCGGCCGGGGTTGTCGAAACCGCAGTCATCAACTCGCAGCTGGACCAGTCCGGATGGTTGCCCACGCTGATTGGCGGCGCGGCCATTGTGCTCGGGGCAACCACCGTGTTCGCCCAGATGCAGCAGTCGTTGAACTCGATCTGGGACGTCGCGCCCAGACCCCGGCAGGGCGGCATCTGGCGCTTCATCAAGTCCCGCATTCTTTCACTGACCGTGGTCCTGGCAATCGGCTTCGTCTTGCTGGTCTCACTGGCGCTCAGCGTCAGCCTGCGTGCCCTGATCACATTTGCAGATCAATGGCTGCCCGTGCCGGCCTGGAGCCTGGTGGTGGTGGAAATGGTCGTGTCGCTGACCGTGGTCACACTGCTGTTTGCCGCCATCTTCAAGGTGTTGCCTGATGTCGTGCTTTCACTGCGCGACGTTCTGGTTGGCGGTCTGATCACCGCGCTGCTGTTCACCATTGGCCGCACATTGATTGCAACCTATCTCGCCAATACCGCCACTGCATCCACCTATGGGGCGGCAGGATCGCTTGCGCTGTTGCTGTTGTGGGTGAATTACTCTTCGCTGATCCTGCTCTTTGGCGCCGCCTTCACGCGCGCGCAATTCGAGGCCCGTGGTGGAGTGGTCCAGCCGCGCAATGGCGCGGTTCGGGTCCGGCGTGAACTCCTGGAGGCATGATTGGCCTTGTTCGGTGGTCGATCGCGGCGGGGGCGCCGCTCCCACAACGGGGATGGTGGTTGTAGGAGGCCCGCCTCGAGCCGATGGGTTGGGTGCCGGAATCGATCGCGGCGGGGGCGCCGCTCCCACAACGGGGGTGGTTGTAGGAGGCCCGCCTCGGGCCGATGGGTTGGGTGCGGTGCCGGAATCGATCGCGGCGGGGGCGCCGCTCCCACAACGGGAGCGCCCGTGGGAGGCCCGTTTCGGGCCGACTGGTTGGGTGCGGTGCCGGAATCGATCGCGGCGAGGGCGCCGCTCCCACAACGGGGATGGCGGTTGTAGGAGGCCCGCCCCGGGCCGATTGGTTGGGTGCCGGAATCGATCGCGGCGAGGGCGCCGCTCCCACAACGGGGATGGCGGTTG
>CAJXRS010000106.1 GCA_913060555.1 uncultured Gammaproteobacteria bacterium
TGTATTGAGGGCGAGTCCGCGGCATCTCCGCCGCGGCCGCCTCATACTGGGCGATGGCGTCACGGCGCTGTTTGGTCATGCGGTCGAGAATCGCCAGGATGCGATCGTCGTCGGCGCTGATTCGTTGGTCGATCTCGAAGCGTTGGATTTCCGCCTGGATCAGGCGGATGGCGTCGCGGCGCTGTGCGTCCCGGGCGCGCATGGCGGCCTTCATGGCGGCGGCGAGCCGTTGTTTGAGGTCGGGTGTGGCCATGGGCTCGGTGCCCGGAGCGGGAAGCGCCCGCGGCGGAGATGCCGCGGACTCGCCCTCAATACAGTTTCTGGAACTTGCGGGATTCGCGCTGGAGCTTCTTGGCGTGGCGCTTGACTGCCGCCGCGGCCTTGCGCTTGCGCGCCCACGCTGGCTTCTCGTAGAACTCACGGCGCCGAACCTCGGCCAGCACGCCGGCCTTTTCACAGGAGCGCTTGAAGCGGCGCAGGGCTACGTCGAAGGGCTCGTTCTCTTTGACACGTACTGACGGCATCTATCCTCTATACCCGGATCATCGGGTGGTTATGTCGGGGGCGGAGATTTTACCGGCTCCGCCGCCGGCGTGCAAAGTACTTGGGCCCGGGTATCGGCCATCCGTTGCGCGCTGGCCAGCCGGGGCGCCGGGAATTATCATGCCCCCCCGGTCAGGCGGTGGGCCAGCATGCGCGTTCTGGGTATCGAAACATCCTGCGACGAGACCGGGGTCGCGGTGTACGACAGCGCCGCGGGGCTGCTGGCGCACGATCTCTACAGCCAGATCGATCTGCACGCCTGCTACGGCGGCGTGGTTCCCGAGCTCGCCTCGCGGGACCATGTGCGCCGGCTGCTGCCGATGATCCGCGCGGTGCTGGCCCGTGCCGGCTGCGGACCGGATGCCATCGACGGCGTCGCCTACACCGCTGGCCCCGGCCTGATCGGCGCGCTCATGGTGGGCGGGGCCGTGGGTCGCTCGCTGGCCTACGCCTGGGGGGTACCCGCTATCGGTGTACATCACATGGAAGGCCACCTGCTCGCGCCGATGCTGGAGGCGGAGCCGCCGGCCTTTCCATTTCTCGCGCTGCTGGTCTCTGGCGGCCATACCCAGCTGGTCGGTGTGCAGGCCATAGGCGTCTATGAACTGCTCGGCGAATCCCTTGACGATGCCGCCGGCGAGGCCTTCGACAAGGCCGCCAAGATGCTCGGTCTGGGCTATCCCGGCGGACCCGAGATCGCCCGGTTGGCCGCCGGCGGCGACCCGGGCCGATTTCGATTTCCGCGCCCGATGACCGGTCGCCCGGGGCTCGACTTCAGTTTTTCCGGGCTCAAGACTTTCACGCTCAACACGGTTGCCGACTATGCGGGGGATGCGGGCATCCCGGATGCGCAGACCCGTGCCGATATCGCCTGCGCTTTTCAGGAGGCGGTGGTCGATACCCTGGTCATCAAATGTGGCCGCGCCCTGGATGCCACCGGGTTGCCTACCCTGGTGATCGCCGGCGGTGTGTCTGCCAACCGTCTGCTGCGCGAGCGGCTGGAGGCGGCCTTGGCGCCGCGCGGCGCACGGGTCTACTACGCGCGCCCCGAGTTCTGCACCGACAATGGCGCCATGATCGCTTACGCCGGCTGTCGTCGGCTGGCCGCCGGTGGTGGTGACGACCTCGCCATCCGCGCTCTGCCGCGCTGGCCGATCACCAGCCTGCCGCCGCCGGGGGCCACACCATGACCGATAGCGTCGATATCGTCTACATCCGGGATCTGCGCATCGCTACCACCATAGGTATCTATGACTGGGAGCGCGAGGTGCGTCAGACGGTGTCGCTGGACCTGGAAATGGCAACCGATATCGCGGCCGCCGCTGCAACCGACGACATCCAGTACGCACTCAACTACAAGGCGGTGGCCAAAAGGATCATCGCCCACGTCGAGAACAGCGGCTGCCTGCTGGTGGAACGCCTTGCCGGGGAGATTGCGTCCCTGGTGCTGGCAGAGTTTCCGGTGTCCTGGTTGCGGCTACGGCTGAGCAAGCCCGGAGCGCTGCGCGGAGCCCAGGATGTAGGCATCCTGATCGAACGTGGCGTGCGGCCCTGATGCCGCGCGTCTATCTGAGCCTGGGCTCGAACATCGAGCCGCGCAGGCACCTGGGTGCGGCCCTGGACGCGCTTGCGGAGTCCTTTGGCAGCCTGCTGCTGTCGCCGGTTTACGAAAGTCCGGCGGTGGGTTTCGAGGGCGATCATTTCCTCAATCTGGTGCTGGGCCTGGACACCGAGTTTCCGGTGGGTGAGTTGGCGCGGCGACTGCGCGCCATCGAGGACGCCAATAATCGGCGCCGTGGGACTGCGAAGTTCTGCTCGCGAACCCTGGATATCGATATTCTCACCTATGGCGATGCCGTGGGCGTGATCGACGGGGTGCGGCTGCCCCGCGAGGAAATCCTCCGCTATGCGTTCGTGCTCAGGCCGCTGGCCGACCTTGCTCCCGAGGCCGAGCACCCGGTCGTCCATCGTGCCTACCGACAGCTCGCGGGCGAACTGGATTTCGTGGATCAGCCGCTGTGGCCGGTGGCCTTTCCGTGGCCGCCGGCCGTGCGTTGAGGGGTGGCGCTGCCGCTCAGCGAATTTCGATGCGGCGTTGCCTGGGCTTGGTTTCGGTCATCTTGGGCGCGGTGAGCTTGAGGATGCCGTTTTCGAAGCTCGCGCTGATATCCGCATCATGGATGTCGGTGCCCAGATTGAAGCTGCGCATGTACCTGCCGTAGCGGCGTTCCTGACGGATGACCCGGCCTTCCTGCTGGTCCTTGTCTGTGCGGCGGATCTCCGCGGTGATCGTGAGAATGCCGTCTTCCAGTTCGATCTGGATATCCTCCCGCTTGACGCCCGGCAGTTCGGCGCTGATCTCATAGCGGTCCGGCTGTTCATGGATATCCACCCGGGGCGCGAAAAAGCCCGCTTCCTCCTGTCCCGGGCGCTGCATGGGACTCAGAAAGCTGTCGAACATCTTGTCCAGATCGAAAAAGCTGCCTCGGGGTACCAGCGGCATCTTGAACCTCCCGGCAATGATGGTTTGGCCTCTGCCATCTTAATCGGGTCGGCGGCGATTTTTTCAAGGCCCGCCACCGGCGGGCCGAAGCCGCGCTTCGCGGGCCGATCGCCTGGAGTTCAGGCGCCGCGGGTTTCCCGCTGGTGGGCGGCGATGACGGCGCGGCGCTCGGTATCCAGGGCGGCGGCCAGCTCGGCGCCTTGCAGCCCGGCTTCCAGGTGGGGTTGGGCGCGCAGCGCCCGCAGGCGGGCGGCCAGGGCGCGCAGCCAGTCCCCCGCCGCGTAGCGACGCGCGCCCAGGGTACCGCCGCGACCCCGGGCATCGGCCTCGCAGGCCAGCAGAAAATGCTCCAGGGTCTGCGGCCGGCGGTAGATGTCCAGGTCCCGGAACAGCTGCAGCAGGGTGTCGGGGCGCAGCTCCCGCGCCTTGTGGCACTGCAGATGCAGGCGGGTGACCAGCAGCGCCAGGCGGCGGTATTCGCCCGGTACCCGAAGTCGCGCGCAGACCTCCTCCACCAGCGGCAGTCCGGCGCGCTCGTGGCCGATATGGCGGGGCAGGATCTCGGCCGGCGTCACCGCCTTGCCCAGGTCGTGGACCAGCACGGCGAAGCGTATCAAGGGTTCCGGCGTGAGTTCCGCGGCGCGATCCAGGGCGAGCAGCAGGTGTACCCCGGTGTCGACCTCCGGGTGGTAATCGGCGCGCTGGGGCACCCCGAACAGGGCGTCGATTTCCGGAAACAGCACCCGCAGGGCGCCGCAGTCGCGCAATACCGAGACAAAGGCGCGCGGCGCCGCGGCGGCGAGTGCTCGCTGGGTTTCTGTCCAGATGCGTTCGGCGGACAGCTGCCGTAATTCATCGCCGGCCGCGATCTGCGCCATCAGCTCGCGGGTCTCGGGCGCCACCTGAAAACCCTGAGGCTGGAAGCGGGCGGCGAAGCGCGCGACCCGAAGCACGCGCAATGGATCCTCGACAAAGGCCCCGGATACGTGGCGCAGCAGCCGGCGTTCGAGATCGCGGCGCCCGCCATAGGGGTCGATCAGGGTGCCGTCCGGCGCTTCGGCGATGGCGTTGATGGTGAGGTCGCGGCGCCGGAGATCCGCTTCCAGGGTGACCTCCGGGGCGGCGTGGAAGGCGAAGCCGCCGTGGCCTGGCCCGGTCTTGCGCTCGGTGCGGGCCAGGGCGTATTCCTCGCCGGTTTCGGGGTGCAGAAAGACCGGGAAATCCCGGCCCACGGCGCGGAAGCCGCGGGCCCGCATGGCCTCCGGCGTGCTGCCCACCACTACCCAGTCACGCTCGGTCACCGGCAGGCCCAGCAGCCGGTCGCGAATGGCGCCGCCGACCAGATAAATCTCCATTCACACCCCAGGTGTTTCGCAGGCGTTGAAAATAGCACAGCGAGGTGCCGCCATCGCCTCTGTCACCCCGGCCGGCGGCGGTAATAGCGCCGTCATATGGGCCCGGCAGGCTGCGCTCATGTCCCACAATCGAAGGGTTCGACCATGACGTACAGAAAGGTTCTTCCGCTGTCCCTGCTGGTGGCACTCTGGACGGCCGCGCTGCCGGCGGCGGCGCTGGATATCCTGATCACCAACGACGATGGCTTCACCGCCAATGCCCGGGCGCTGTACCAGGCGCTGGAAGACGAGGGCCATCAGGTACTGATGTCGGTGCCCTGCCGCAACCAGAGCGGGCAGGGGGCGGCGCTGGCGTTTCTGCGTCCCATCGGGGCCCTGACGGAGAATTGCGTCGGCGGGATCGCGGCGGCGGGCGACCCCGGGGTCGGCGCCGCAGCGGACAATCCCCAGATCCATTACGTCGACGGCACCCCGGTGGCGGCCCTGCTCTACGGGCTCGACGTGCTCGCCGGGCCGCGCTGGGGCGGTGCCCCCGATCTGGTGATCTCCGGCCCCAACGAGGGCAACAACACCGGCCAAGTGAACCCGAGCTCGGGTACCGTCAACAATGCGGTCTACGCCATCAACCGCGGCCTGCCGGCGCTGGCGGTCAGTGCCGACGGCAATACCGCCGACAACGAGGTGCTCGCCGGGGCGGTTGCCCAGGTGGTCCTGCGGGTGGTGGGTGAACTGGAACGGCAGACCCGATTCGATCGCCCACTGCTGCCCCAGGGGGCCGGTTTGAACATCAATGTGCCCCGTTTCGAGCAGCAGGACGAGGTGCTCGCGCTGGCCTTTGCGCGGGCGGAGGTGGGTACCGTCAGTACGGTCATCCCGCGCTTTGTGGAAAATCTTGCCGAGGATCCGGTGGCGGCATCCCAGGGCATCGACGCGCCCCTGCCGGGTATCAGCTTCACCCCGGGTGATCTGGAAGCCGCGGATCCCGACAGCGAGGCCGTGTTGCTTGGCCAGGGCAGGATTGCGGTCAGCGTGATCGAGGGCAACTTCGGCGCCGACCCGGTCGTCCGGCTGCGCTCCCTGGCGCGGATCGGCGGTCTGTTCCGACCCGCACGGCCCTGAGGCCGCTCAGCGGCAGCGCCCGGGCAGAACTTCCCTGAGCTTGGCGTGCATGTCGAGCAGTGCGGCTTCCGTGGTTTCCCAGTCGATACAGGCATCGGTGACCGACTGCCCGTAGACCATCTCGCTGCGGTTTGCCGAGAGTTTCTGGTTGCCGGCTACCAGATGGCTCTCGATCATCAGGCCGATGATCGAGCGGTTGCCCTCGAGGATCTGGTTGGTGACGTTTTCGATCACCAGCGGCTCCAGTTCGTGACTCTTGTTGGAGTTGGCGTGACTGCAGTCGACCATGATGTTGGCGGCGATGCCGGCCCTGGCCAGCTCCTGCTCACACAGGGACACGCTCACCGAGTCGTAGTTGGGCTTGCCGTCGCCGCCGCGCAGCACGATGTGCGCATAGGGGTTGCCCCGGGTCTTGATGATCGCCACCCGGCCGTCGCCGTTGATGCCGAGAAAATGGTGCGGCTTGGCGACCGACTGCAAGGCGTTGATGGCCACCGTGAGGCTGCCGTCGGTACCGTTCTTGAAGCCCACGGCGGGGGTGAGACCACTGGCCATTTCGCGGTGGGTCTGGGACTCGGTGGTGCGGGCGCCGATCGCCGACCAGGAGATCAGGTCCTGGAGGTATTGCGGCGAGATCGGGTCGAGTGCTTCCGTGGCCGCCGGCAGGCCCAGCTCGGCGATGTCCAGCAGCAGGCGGCGGCCGATGTGCAGGCCTTCCTCGATGCGGAAGGAGTCATCCAGATGGGGGTCGTTGATCAGGCCCTTCCAGCCCACGGTGGTCCGCGGTTTTTCGAAGTACACGCGCATCACCACCAGCAGGGTGTCGGCGACCCGCTCCGCGAGTTCCCGCAGCCGCCGCGCGTAGTCCATGGCCGCCTCGGTGTCGTGAATCGAGCAGGGCCCGACCACGACGATCAGGCGGTGATCCTGACGAGCGAGGATCTGCTGTACGGATTGGCGGCCCTGCACCACGGTGGCCGCGGCGGCCGTGGTCATGGGCAGATCCCGCTTCAGGTCGTCCGGCGTCAGCAGTACCTGCTGGGCGTCGATATTGAGGTTTTCCAGTGCCTTTTCGATCATTTGACTCAGTGTTCCCGGCCGCCGCGCGGCTGCGATAGTGGCATGAGGGCCGAGAATTCTACTGTAATTCCCGTGACGACGGGATGAGTGGACCGCGATGCAGCCTAGCAGCTTGTCGAAAAACTGCTGCGGCAGCCATCTGCTTCGTTGCGCGGTGCTCGCTCCCTCGCCTATCTATCTGATATGTCTCGGTCGCTGCGCGCCGTGCGCCTCGCAGCTGGCCCCCTCGCGACGTTTTTCAACAAGCTGCTGGTTAGAGGGTTTCCAGATGCGGCAGTAGCGGAAAATACAGCGCCGTGCAGACCGGCCGCGCATCCCGGCGCGCGAACAGGGCGGCGTAACGCGCGAGCTGCTCGGCGTAGGCCTTGCGCTGGCGGGCGAGGAAGCGGGTTTGCGGCTCGTCCCCGGCAGGCTCGGCGAGTTTGTAGTCGATGATCCAGCGCGTCTCCTCGATGACGAAGGTGCGATCGACGATGGCGGTGCGCGTCTGGCCGCTGTCGTCCAGATAGCCCAGTTCCCACTCGGCGCCGCCCTCGGGGTGGTCGGCGAGCAGCCAGCGACCGTGCGCGTCGGCGAGCAGATTATCGAGACCGCGCTGAATGCGGGCGATGGCGATTTCCGTCTCGGCGGCGGTGGCGCCCGCGGCGGCCAGCTCGCCGCGCCAGAGGTGTTGCTGACGTGCGCCGCGCCGGGCGTCCCAGTGCTCCGGACCCTCGCGGAGGAGCTGGCGCACGGTGCGGTGAAACAGAATCCCGGCCAGCCGGGCGAGGGGCGCTTCGCTGTCGTCGTCGGCGCCGGGCGCCGGTGCCGCCGGGTCGGGCGCCGGCGCTGCGAGTGCTGGCCGCCAGTCCGGCGGCAGGCGTACGCCGTGGCTCAGCGGCTGCGCCAGCGCGGTTTCCGCTTCAGCGTCTGTGGGCGCATCGACTTCGCCAGCCGCGTTCCCGGCGCCGGCTTGGTGACGAACCACCTCAAAACCGGGGCCGGGCTGCGCCAGTTCAGGCGCGAGCGCGGGCCAGATGCGCGCCAGCAGGGTGTTGTCCGGGGGGTTGTCTTTGCGCGGTTCGCGAAACACCAGATGCAGGCGCCGCGCCGCGCGGGTGCAGCCCACGTACAGGGTGCGGGCGTCCTCCAGCCGGCTCGCGAAGCTGTCCTCGCGCGCCAGCCAGGTGTAGAGCGGATCGCGCGCCTCGCCGTTGCGCTGGGGCGGCGCGATGAGCAGGTGACTGTCTCCGGCGGCGGTGACCCGCTCCCGCCAGCGCAGCAGTTCGCGATCGTCCGAGCGGCCCTTGCGATCCAGCGCGGGGATGATGACGGTAGCGAACTCCAGACCCTTCGCCTTGTGGATGGTCATGATGTGGAGCCGCGTCTCCGGCGTCGCCGTGGGTGCCGCGTAGCCGCTCTGCACCCGGGCGGTGAAGGCCGGCCAGTCGCTGCGCGCGCTGTCGGCGGCGCTCTCCAGGAGATCGAAATACTGCCGGCACAGGCGCAGATTGCCGGGATCGAGCAGGGCGGCCGGGCCGCCCAGGGCGATCCAGGTGCCCTCGATCCAAATGCGCAGGGGCTTGCGCCAGCGCTCGGCCCAGGCGGCGAGCAGCGCCGGCACCACCCGGGTCAGGATGGCGCGGCCAGCGGCGCTGAGCGCGGGATTTTCCGCCCAGGCGGCGAGCCGGGGCAGCAGCGGCGCGCGCAGATCGGCACCGGCGCCGCCGGCGAGGGCGAGCAGATCGGCGTGCCCGAGTCCGCACCAGGGCGCGCGCAGCACCGCGAGCCAGGCGATGCGATCGCTGGGACACAGCAGCGCGCGGGTGAGCGACAGCAGGTCGATCACCGGCATGCTGCCGGCGAGGCTGTCGATATCCGCCGCGTGCCAGGACAGGCCGCGGCGGTAGAGCGCGGGCAGGATCTCGCGCAGATGATTGCGCCCCCGCACCAGGATCGCCACCTCGCCCGGCTCGGCGAGCGCGGCCTGCACCCGCGCCGCCACGATTTCTGCTTCCTCGGTGGCGCTCGCGGTGCTCGGCAGCACATCGGCGCTGACCGCCGCGCCGGGTAGCGGCGGGCGCACCGCACCGGCGGGCGCATAGGGCACCGCACCCCGCGCGGGGTCTTCCGTGGCGGGAAACGCCGTGGCGAAGGTGCGGTTGAACCAGAGGATCAGTTGCTCCTGGGAGCGGAAATTGGCGCTCAGATCGAGCGGGGTGAGATGGATGTCGCCGAGCGGATGACGGCGGCTGTCGAGGAACAGGCCCACGTTGGCGTTGCGAAAACCGTACAGCGACTGCATGCCGTCGCCCACCAGAAACAGCGTGCGGCCGTCGCCGTCCTGCCAGCCCGCGGTGAGGCGGCGCAGCAGCGCGAATTGCAGACTGGAGGTGTCCTGGCACTCGTCCACCAGAATGTGGCGCAGGCGGTAATCGAGGCGCAGCGCGAGGTCTGTGGGTTGATCCTCGTCGCCCAGGGCGCGCAGCGCGGCGAGCGCAATGGCGGTGAAGTCGCACTCGCCTGCGCGCTGGAACACCAGATCGAGGCGCGCGGCGAGCTCGGGCAGCAGTTGCGTGAGCGCGGCGAGCACCTGCCACTGCGCATCCGGATAGGCGGCGGGCGGCAGGGCCACGACGTCGTTGCAGAGCTCCAGCCGGCCGGGCGTGGCCGCGAACTGTTCGCACAGCGCGAGCCAGCGCTCCT
>CAJXRS010000107.1 GCA_913060555.1 uncultured Gammaproteobacteria bacterium
TCCACAAACCAAAATCAAACCCATATTGCAGCGGATTCTTGCCATTGATCCAGCGGAACACCTGGCGCTTTTGGCTCATGGGCAGTTTGGAAGGGCGGCCCGTGCCTTTACGTGCGGCCAACGCACGTTTTCCGCGACCTCGCCTCGCGCCTTGGCGAGCCATTTGTAGGCCATGGTGCGACACAGGCCATAGCTCGCCATCACGCTCGCGACGTCTTCTCCCTCCTGGATGCGTTCCACCGCCATCAGGCGGATCGCTTCCTGGGTCTTCCGATCATGCTTGCGGCCGTCTCGTTGCGTGATGGATTGGAATTCACCCGTAGCCATGAGGTTCCCTGTTGGTAGATTTTATTTTTGATTTGTAAACAAGGAGACGCTTCGATTCAAAGTCGCGCGGCGTGCTCGCGCAGATAGCGAGCCGCTCCCTCGCTTTCCGCACGCATGCCCGGGTCACCCGATTGCCAGCCCGCTGGACATACCTCTCCGTGTTGCTCATGAAATTGCAAGGCGTCGATCAGGCGCAGGTATTCGTCGACATTTCTACCCAGCGGCAAATCATTGACGGACTGATGGCGGATCAAGCCGGCACGGTCGATCAGGAAGCTGGCTCTGAGCGCCACGTCCCCGGTAGCGGCCTGTACACCGTAAGCGGTCACGATACGGTGGGATGGGTCTGCGACCAGCGGATAGTCGAGCGCCCCCACTCCGCCTGCCTCCACCGGCGTGTTGCGCCAGGCAAGGTGGCTGTACTGAGAATCGATGGAGACGCCGATCACCATGGTATCGCGGCGCTCGAAATCAGGTATTCGACGATGAAAGGCGATCAGTTCGGTTGGACAGACAAACGTGAAGTCCAACGGATAGAAAAACAGCACTGCGTAGCGATCCCGAATCACCTCGGCAAGTACAAAGTTTTCCTCTATGGTTCCGTCTGGCAGGACCGCAGCGGCTGTAAAGTCAGGGGCTGCTCGGTTGATCATATGCATTTCATTTGTCCTCAGGGATGTAGAGAAATCAGTGGCATTGCCATGGTCAGTGCAAGGTGCTGCGCGCACGGCGGCAACTCGTGGTCCCAGCTGCACGGAGCAGATCAAAACCAAGCCACTCCCTGGCCAGTTGTTCGGTCGTGTTGCGAATGGGCCGCGAATCCCTGGCCAATGGGTGACCGCGAAGCAATGCCAAATGCTGAATCACTGCCTCTCGCAATTCGTCTTCGCCGGTTTTCAAGAATCTGGTCATCAGATATAGAAGTGTCGCCACCAGTACGTCCAGGGACGGGTTCTCCGCGCTATAACCAGGTTTTTTACTCATGGCGCCATTCATCACAGTCCTCCTGTCATTGATCGTCACCGGGCAAGGGAAAAACCGAAACGGGTGACCCCGCCACCCCGCAGCTCGGGCGTCACCCCGGACACATAACGCAACACTTCGTAGAGCGAATCGGCATCGCGCATCTCGAGATCCTGCTGATCGATTACCGAGATACCCTGCGGGGTAAGTTGCGGCGGCAGCGCCGACTTGGTGGCAGTAGCCCGGCAGGTCTCATCGATAATCTCCAGGGTCGGCAAGGCAGTCGGAGTCGACTCGCCGGCGTTGGCGGCTCCGGCGAGCAGGATCCAGGCCGAGCCCGCCATCCACCACCGCGACAATGCCCTCTTCATATTCATGCTGCCCTTAACGATAATGCTAATGATATCGATTATCGTTAATTAAACAATCCGCGGTGTCAACCCCTGCTCCAGATTTTGTGTTTACCGAATGCGGTGTGTCCGGGGCCGGCGTGCATCGGCAAGCCGGTGACATCTTCAGCCATCGGGGGCAAACTCGCCGGCCAAAAGCCGACAAGCCGCCCTGACCCAGGGGCGCGACACCGCCGCGTATCGCCCGGGCCAGCGTCCGATCGCGCTTTGCGGCCAGCCACTCAAAGGAGCCTCAATGACGGCCACCAACCCGGTCCCGAACCTTGCGGCCGAGACGCACCTCGTTCAGCGCGGTTTCGTGCTGTTATTGGTCGTGACCACGCTCTTCGGCCTGGCGTTCTCCACTTACTTCCTGTTGCCCAAGTACCTGGCCGTAGAGCTGGGCGCCGACCCCATTGCCATCGGCGGGGTCAGCACTATCTTCTGGCTCGCGGCGGTCGCCGCGGTGCCCTTTGCCGGGTCCCGGGTCGATCGTCACGGCCGCAAGTTGTACGCAGGTATCGGCGGGCTGCTGCTGGCGGGGTCATCAGCGGGCTTTGTCTGGGTGCAAGACATCGGCCCGTTGATCTGGTCGTTGCGGGTGGTTCAGGGTCTGGGCTTCACGCTGTTTTATGTGAGCGCGGCAACCCTGGTGGCCGATCTTGCGCCACCCGCCCGCCTCGGGCAGGCGCTGGGTATCTTTGGTGCAGTGATGATCTTTACCAATGCCGCCGGGCCCGCTTTTGCAGAATGGGCGTCTGTGCAAACGAGCTGGCCGACGGTATTTGCCCTCACCGCCGTCAGCGCCCTACTCGCTGCCCTGGGCTCGCGTTTCGTCCCGGAACCCCCGCGGCAACGAGGTGCCGGCCCGCACACGACCTTACTGCAGGTACTGCGCCTTCCCGGCATGGCGCCGATCATGATCGCCGCGGCGCTGACCGGCTGGATCTTCGGGACCCTGTTCACCTTCTATCAACCCTGGGCGCTGTTGCAGGGGATCACCCGGGTATCCGACTACCTCGTCGCCTACGCCGGTGCCGCGGTAGCCGTGCGCGTCCTCGCCGGCGGTCTCGCGGATCGTCTGGGCCGACTGCTGGTGGTACGCATGATGGCCCTGCTCTACATCCTCGCCCCGCTCGCGGTGATCGCGCTCGACACCATCGGCCTGGTCCTTGCCGGTGCCCTGTTGGGCGTCGCCCAGGGGATCTATTACCCGGCGCTGAACGCCATCGCCATCGAGCGCGCGTCGGCCGCGGAGCGCGGCAAGGTCATGGCGGCCTACAACGGCGCCTTCAACCTGGGCATGTCGGCGGCCGGTCTGACTCTGGGTTACCTGGTGGCCGCCAGCGGATATCTGCCGATTTTCTGGCTGGCTGTCCTCGCC
This sequence comes from uncultured Gammaproteobacteria bacterium, assembly GCA_913060555.1. Classification (GTDB taxonomy): domain Bacteria; phylum Pseudomonadota; class Gammaproteobacteria; order Pseudomonadales; family Porticoccaceae; genus JAGPUQ01. The sequence goes on from CAJXRS010000107.1 coordinate 3,064, forward strand.
AGCGCCGCCACCTTCGCGGTGCTGGCAGGGACCAAGAGCCGATAACCATGCCGAACCCTGAGCGTCGCGCTCAGATACCTTTCGAAGCGATGACCCCCCGGGTCTCCAGATCCGTGATCCGCCCTTCGTCGTAACCCAGGCGCTCGCGCAGAATCTCGTGGTTGTGCTGACCCAGGGTTCCGGCACGCAGGTCCGGAGTCTCCGGAAAGGCCGAAAAGCGCAGCGGTGTGCGCGGGATCCGCACTTCGCCGAACAGCTCGTCCTTGACCGTACGCACCAGTCCACGCTCCCTGGCGTGGGGCAGATCGACCACTTCCGGAATACTGAGCACGGGTGCGCAGGGAACCCTCTGCCCGCGCAACAGTTCCAGGGCGCGATCCATATCACCGACCCCATCGAGCCACTCTTGAATGATTCCATCCAGTTCTTCGCGGTACTGCCCCATGGTCTTCACGTCCGCGAATCTGGGGTCGTCGAGCAGGTCCGGCCGCTCCATCGCGGCGGCCAGCGACCGCCACTGATGGCTGATTCCCAGCAGGAAGATGAAGCGCTCGCCACAGCGATAGATGCCCACCGGGGACAGCAGCCAGTGGCGCGCACCGGAGCGGGTCGCGACCAACTGACCGCCGCTGGTATCGTAGAGTTGCGCACTGAGCTCGTGGAAGCTGAACAGCACTTCCAGCAGCGAAATATCGATGTGCTGACCGCCGCCGCCGCGCAGCCGGTGCATCAACGCGGTGACGATGGCGCCATAGGCATGGACCCCGGCGGAAATGTCGCCAAAGGCGAAATCGCCGAACACCGGGGTGCCGCCCGGCTCACCGAGCAGGTCGATGATGCCGGCGTAACACTGCCCGATCCAATCGTAGCCCGGCAGTTGCGCCAGGGGACCTGTCTGCCCGAAACAGGAAATCGAGCACATGATCAGATTGGGGTTGACCTCCCGCAGGCGCTCCCAGTCGAGGTTGTGCTGGCGCATGACGCCTGGGGTGAAATTCTCCACCACCACGTCGGCTTCGCGAATCAAGTCCCGGCAGATTGCTTGCGCCTCCGGAGTGGAGAGATTCATCGCCATGGTTTTCTTGCCGACATTGTGCTGAATGAAGTAGCCGCTGCGCCCCTCCCGGTGAGTCGGGAGCAGCCGCGCCAGCTCCCCACCCAGTGGCTCGATCTTGATGACTTCCGCGCCGTGCTCGGCCAGCAGCTTGGTGCAGTGCGGCCCCGCGACCACATGAGTGAAATCGACGACCTTGAAGCCGTCCAGCATGCGAGCGGTCATGTAGCCTCCTCTCTGTTATGCGTTATTGGAAGAAGTGCCCAAAATACCCTGGATCCAGGGTGCAATGTACGCCAAATGGATCCCGCTGAGCGAACGCTTTTCGGCCCACGGGTTCCCGCCGCTTCTCCGCGGAAATTCGGGAGCTCGCGCCGATCGACTTGATCCAGATCAAACACTCGTCGGGCCATCGCCCTTAGCGTGGAGGAGCAACCTGTGCGGGAAACCCCGGTTGTCGACACCAATAACACAGAGGCGGGAGGAGATCATGACGACCCATCAAAGCAGACGAAAGACGCCACACCGGCAACCGCGCATCGCACAACAGGCCGCACTGGCCGTACTGGTGGCGCTGGGCGCGGCAACCCCGAGCTGGGCCGCAGACCAAGGCGCGGCGCTCACCCAGGGCCATGCGGACTATCTCATCTACTGCGCCTCCTGCCACGGCGCCCAAGGCCAGGGGGACGGCCCGGTGTCCGGTTCGCTGAAGAACCGCCCGCCGAATCTGACCTATCTGCAACAGCAGGAGCCGGAGGGGAAATTTCCCTATCAACGGGTGATGAACATCATTCAGGGCAACCCGGATTACGCCCAGAGCTATCGCACCCACGGCCCCGCCGACATGCCGGTGTGGGGCAAGGTACTGACCGAGGACAGCGGTGATCGCGAGAGCGTCGCCAAGGCCCGCGTGCGCAATCTGGTCGAATACATCAAGTCGATCCAGAAATAGTCCCGCGCGGCAGGCCGGGGTGTGAGTCGGAGCTCCGGCCGCCTCCGCGCTCAGCGCTCCACAGCCGCACGATCCAGCGGCAGTGGCGAGGGAGAGAGTGCGCGCACCTTGCGGTGCTGCGCCAGCTCTTCTACCGCCGCTCCCTCGACGCCTGGCGCCTCGAGCAGTCGCGCCAACCCCATGGGCTTGTGGGCGAACAACCGCGCATTCATCAGCCGGGGCTGACGCACCCGCACCGGGAAGGGGATCAGCGCCAGGATCTGACGCTCGATATCGATGCCCGGCGCCACCTCGATCAACTCCAGACCATCCACGGTCAGTTCGAACACCGCTCGCTCGGTGACATAGAGCACTCGTTGGCCGCGCCGCGAGGCGAGCTCGCCATTGAAGGTGATCTGCTCCACTTCGGGCACGAACTTGCCGGTAGCTCCCTCTTTCAGGATACGCAGCCCGCGGCCCTCGATGGCGACCTCCAGCCCGCCGGCGGTGAAGCTGCCGACGAATACCAGCCGCTTGGTGGTCTGGGAAATATTGATGAAGCCACCGGCGCCGGCCAGCCGCTTGCCGAACCGGCTGACATTGACATTGCCGTGGGCATCGAGCTGGGCCATGCCCAGCACCGCCAGATCCAGACCCCCGCCGTCGTAGAAATCAAATTGCTGATTCTGCTGTAGCAGGGCCTGGTTGTTGACCGCGGCACCGAAGTCCAGGCCACTCTGGGGCATGCCGCCGATGATCCCGGGTTCAGCGGTGAGGGTTAGGGTATCGAGCAGGCCCTCTTCCCCCGCGACCCGGGCCACGCCCTCGGGCATGCCGATGCCCAGGTTGATCACGCCGCCCACTGGCAGCTCGAAGGCCGCCCGCCGCGCAATCAGCTTGCGCTCATCCAGGGGCATCGCGGGGGTCTTGGCGAGGTCGCGGCGACACTGACCGGCGAAGGCGGGATCGAACTGGGTCGCCCAGGTCTGGCGATGATCCTCGGGCGCCGCCTCGACCACGCAGTCGACCAGGATGCCCGGCACCTCCACCTCGCGGGGATTGAGCGGCCGGTCCACCACGCGCTCCACCTGGGCAATCACGGTGCCGCCGCAGTTGCGCACGGCAGTGGCGATCGCCAGATTGTCCAGCGTCAACGCCTCGTTTTCCATGCTGATATTGCCGCTCGGATCGGCCGTGGTCCCGCGGATGAAGGCGACGTCAATACGAAAGGGGCGGTACAGCAACCACTCCTCGCCTTCCAGCACCATCACCTTGACCAGCTCTTCCCAGGTGGCGCGATTGAGACGCCCGCCACCCTGGCGCGGATCGACGAAAGTACCCAGACCGATTCTGGTGAGCACACCGCCGCGGCCGGCGGCAATCTCGCGGTAGAGCGTGCTCATCACGCCCAGGGGCAGGTTGTAGGCTTCCACCTCGTTGGCCAGCGCCAGCTCGCCGAGCCTGGGCACCAGCGCCCAATGGCCGCCGATTATCCGCCGCAACAACCCGGGGTGGGCGAGCCGGTTGACCCCGCGCTCCTTGCCATCCCCGGGGGCGGCAGCGAACACCAGGGTCAGATCAAAGGGCGCGCTGGTGCGCAGATAACGCCGCTCCAAGGCCTTGATCAACGCCTCCGGGGTCCCCGTACCCACAAACCCGGAGATGCACAGGGTATCGCGCGGCCGGATGCGCTCGATCGCGGCTTGTGCAGCCAGGATTTTGTCACTCATGTCCTCGAACTCCTATCCAAAGTGGATCACCTGGCGAATGGCCTGTCCAGCTGCAAGGCGGTCGAAGCCCTGATTCACGTCCTCCAATGCGAGGTCATGGGTCAGCAAGCGATCGACCGGCAGGTGGCCCTGCTGGTACAGCGACAGGTAGTTGGGCAAATCGATACTGGGCACGCAGGCGCCGATGTAACTGCCGCGCAGCGTGCGCTCCTCGGCCACCAGCGACACCGCCGGGATCGACAGCTTATGCTCCGGATGGGGCAGCCCGGAGGTCACGGTGACACCGCCGCGGGCGGTAACCCGGTAGGCCAGTTCCAGAGCGGGCACCGAGCCGGCCATCTCGAAGGCGTAATCCACGCCGCCGCCGCTGAGTTCACGGAGGGTTTCGGCAGCGGATTCCGCGCCCGCGTTCACCCGCGCTGTCGCGCCCAGTTCGATGGCGAAATCCAGCTTGTCGTCAGCGAGATCCACGGCGATGATCTGCCGCGCACCGGCCAGGCGGGCACCGAGCAGGGCGCAGAGCCCCACCCCGCCCAGGCCGATCACGGCCACCGAACTGCCGGGGGCGACCCGCGCGGTATTGACCACGGCGCCGACGCCGGTCAGCACAGCGCAACCGAACAGCGCTGCCTTGCCCAGATCGAGCTCGGCGGGAATCTTGACCAGGGAGTGCTCCGAGACCACGGCGTGCTCGGCAAAGGCGGAAACCCCAAGGTGATGGTGCACTGGTGCACCGCGATGGCTCAGCCGGCGGTCCCCGCCGAGCAGGGTTCCCGCACCATTGGCCGCGGCCCCGGGTTCGCACAGCGCCGGCCGCCCGCGCGCGCAGAAGCGGCAGACACCGCAACTGGGCACGAACACCAGTACCACGTGGTCGCCGGGCACAAAGCGGGTGACGCCCGCACCCACCTCCTCGACCACTCCGGCCGCTTCGTGGCCCAGAGCCATGGGCGTGGGTCTGGGCCGGTTGCCATCGATCACCGACAGGTCGGAGTGGCAGAGCCCGGCAGCGGCGATGCGCACCAGGACTTCGCCCGGTCCCGGAGGGGCGAGGTCGAGTTCCTCGATGATCAGCGGTCGGGACTCTGCGTAGGGGCGTTGCCGCCCGGTCTCCAGCAGCAGCGCGGCTCTCGTCTTCATAGGCTAGGTTCCTGCGGGGCCCGAGCCCCGCGCATCGGGCTGTGCCTGAAACCTAGCGATTACCGTGCCAAAACGCCGCGGACGCCGCGGATTCGGTCAGAGGCGCTCCGAGCGGATCACCATGAGCTTGCGCACGCGCATGTCGTCGAAGGTGTAGGGAATCCCGCCGACCCCCAGCCCGGAGCGCCGCAGTCCCGCAAAGGGCATCCAGTCCACCCGAAAGGCGGTGTGGTCATTGATCATCACCGCAGAGGCCGCCAAGCCGCGGTAGGCCTGCATCGCGGTATCCAGATCGCGGGTGAAAACCGCGGCCTGGAAAACGAAATCCGACGCATTGGCGCGCGCCAGCGCTTCCTCCAGGGTGTCATAGCTGTAGACACAGATGACCGGGCCAAAGACCTCGTCGCAGCTCACACGAGCGTCATCGGGTGGGTCCAGCAACACCGTGGGTCGGTAGCCGTTGCCGGCCACCGGGGCCCCGCCGCAGAGCTTTTCGGCACCAACGTCGACGGCTTCTGTCACCCACTGGTGCACGCGCTCCACTTCCGGTGGCCGGATCAGGGGTCCGATATCCGTTTCCTCCAGGGTCGGATCTCCCAGCCTCATGGCCTCTCCGGCCGCGGCCAGGCGCTCCGCCAGGCCGCGAGCCACGGACCTGTGCGCATAGACGCGCTGCACCGAAATACACACCTGTCCGGCGTGATAGAAACCGGCCTTGGCCAGCAAGGGCACCGCCTGATCCAGGTCGGCATCTCCGGCCACCACGACTGGCGCCATGCCCCCGTGTTCGAGTGCGCAGCGGGCCCCGGGGGCGAGCCTGGAGCGCAGCATCCAGCCGACCCGGGCACTGCCGATAAAGCTGAAAAAGGCGACCCGTGGATCCGCCGCCAAGCGTCCGGCGACCTCGTGATCCGGGGTATTCAGGGCCTGGCACCAAGCGTCGGGCAAGCCCGCCTCCCGAAAGATCCTCACCAGTTCGTAACAGGATAGCGGGGTATCGTCTGCGGGCTTGATGATGACCGGACAACCGGCCGCGATGGCCGGCCCAACCTGGTGCACGATCAGGTTGATCGGATGGTTGAACGCACTGAAGGCGACCACCGGCCCGATGGGTTCGTGATGGCTGAACGCCAGGCGATGCGCGGATGCAGCGTTGATATCCATGGGCACCTCTGCGCCGCGCCCGGTGCGAACACACTGGATGCACAGTCGCAAACCATCGATGGCCCGCGCCATCTCCACCCTGGAGTCCTGCAGGGGCTTGCCGCCTTCCCGGGCGGCCAGCAGCGTCAGCCGCTCGGCGTCTGCTTCCATTGCCGTGATCGCCCGCTCCAGGATTTCGATCCGGCG
>CAJXRS010000108.1 GCA_913060555.1 uncultured Gammaproteobacteria bacterium
CGAGATCATGCCTAGTCTCGTGGGCTCGGAGATGTGTATAAGAGACAGATCTGGGAGTGTGGATGGTCAATGTGCACGCCTCGGGGGGATCCGGCATGATGCGCGCCGCCGATGAGGCGAGGCGAGCGAGCCGCCCGGCGTTGCTGGTCACTGCGGTCACCGTCCTCACCAGCCTGAACCAGGCTGACCTGGAGGAAATCGGGTGGACGCGGCCGCTGCCGGACCAGGTGCTGCACCTCGCCGGGTTGGCGCACAGCAGTGGGCTCGACGGCGTGGTCTGTTCGGCCCGCGAGGCAGCCGCAGTGCGCGAGCGGTTCCAGGACCGCTTGCTGCGGGTGACGCCGGGGATTCGCATGGCCGCCCCGGCATCCGGCGATGATCAGCGGCGGGTGATGACCCCAGAGGCCGCGCTGGGCGCGGGCAGCAGCCATCTGGTCATCGGGCGGCCCATCACCGGGGCCGAGGATCCCGCCGCCGCTCTGCTTGCCATCGCCCGACGGATCGACCAATATGAAGGAGGCGCGCAGTGATCGCGCCGTTTTCATCGACATGGAGCACGCGAGTGCAAGGAGTTGACTATGAAAGCTGCAATGCAATGGGGCAAAACCGCCCTGCTCTTGGTGGCGCTGACCGCCGCTCCACTTTCCCAGATGTGGAGCGCTGGGGCCTTCGCTGCGGAACCCGCGGGTGCCGCCCAGCAGGCTGCCGTCAATATCAATACCGCCAGCGCTGCTGAGCTCGCCGAGGCATTGGTCGGTGTGGGGCCGGCCAAGGCGCAGGCCATCGTGGCCTATCGGGAAGCCAGCGGCCCCTTTGCCGACAAGACTCAGTTGCTGGAGGTCAAGGGCATCGGCGAGGCCATCCTCGAGCAAAATAGCGACAACATCAGTCTCTAGGCCCGCCGACACCGGCCGCGCTCAGCTGAGCGCGGCCGGTACTGGATTGCCTCGTTAGTGGGCCACGCGGCTAATTAGGTAACACTCAGAGCCACTGTGCTGGTGCGAATCAAGGCGCGTTTCGCAGGGAATGGTTGTTCCCTTGCCAACCCACTAGATAGGCGCTCGCCCCCTCAAACCCTGCTTTTCAGCAGGATGCAGATACCACAGCTATTGCGCATCATGACCGCGCCGATTTTCAGCAGCGCGAGTCGAAGAGCGTTCGGATGCACTGCGGCCAACCGGGTTTCCCCCAGTACACGGGTCTTCGCCTCCCAAACGCGGACGAAATCAGTGTTGATATCGATTCCCGGGCGTTGCTGTGCCGCCTCAGATTGCGGCCGTCCGGATTGGCGTTGGGGAGTATCACCCTCTGCAGGTTTTTCAGTAGCTGCCGCGATCCTCCCCATGGCAGGTCTCGGGCCGAGTCCCGCATGGCCTCGGCACCGGCCCGGTCCCCGGCTCAGCTCAGGATAAAGCCTTCATAGCCCTTGCCGGCGATCGCCTGGGCCCTCGCCTTGTAGTCCTGCTGGCCGCCCGCATAGAGCATGAAGGTTCGTTTCTTGGTGGGGTCGTTGAGATTTACCCCCATGAACCAGGAGTCCGCGGTCGGGAACAGGGTCTTGGCGGCGGTATCGTCGACGTGCTGGGTCCAGGCTTCCTCCGCTTCCGGAGTCGGCTCGATGCGGTGCAGGCCCTGCTCCCGCATGTGGCGGATCAAGTCGGTCACCCATTCCACGTTCTGCTCGATACAGCGGGGAATGTTGCAGAAGGTCGCGCCGTTGTGCGGGCCCACCAGAGTGAACAGATTGGGAAAGCCTGCCGTCTGCATGCCCAGCAGTGTGCGCGGGCCATTGGCCCACTTGTCGGTCAACTTGAGCCCACCCTTGCCGGTGATGTCGATGCGTTTCAGCGAGCCGGTGACGGCATCGAAGCCGGTGGCGTAGATGATGATGTCCAATTCGTGCAACCGGTCGCTGCATTTTACGCCTTCCGGCACGATCGCCTCGATCGGGGTCTCCTTCAGGTTGACCAGTTCGACATTGTCCTGGTTGTAGACCTCGTAATAGTTGGTTTCCATCGGCACCCGCCGGGTCCCGAAGCCGTGGTCCTTGGGAATCAGGGCTTCCGCGGTCTTGGGATCCTTGACGCGTTGGCGGATCTTCTTGGCGATGAATTCGGTAATCAGGTCGTTGGCCGCGCGATCGGTCATGATGTCGCGGAAGTTTGCCAGCCAGATGCCGAAGCCGGGTTCATTGTATTTCCTTTCCCAGAAGGCCTCGCGCTCCTCGGCCGGGACCTCGAGGGCGGAACGGGGATCGAACTTGTGGTGGAAGGCGCCGAAGGTCTCATTGCACTCCGCGAAGATTTTCCTGTAGTTCGCCTTGATATCGTCCATCTCGGCCTGGTCGAGGGGGCCATTCTTCAGCGGCGCACACCACTCGGGCGCGAGCTGGAACACGGTGAGGGAATCCGCGGTCTTGGCGACTTCCTGGATTACCTGTACCCCGGTGGCTCCGGTGCCGATCACACCCACGCGCTTGCCGCTGAAGTCGTTGCCGCGGCCGCCGAATCCGCCCTGGGGATAACGGGCCGTGTGCGCCCACTCGCCCTTGAAGCTGTCGATGCCGGGAATGCGCGGCAGGGTATAGGCGTTGAGCGGGCCGGTGGCGGAGATCAGGAACTCGGCGCTGGCCGTGCTGCCGTCCTCGAGTTCGACTTCCCACTGGTTGTCCGCTTCCCGATAGGTGGCTCGCGCCACGCGGCTGTTGAACTGGATATCCCTGCGCAGATCGAACTTGTCGGCGACAAAATTCAAGTAGCGCTCGGTCTCCGGCTGGGGCGAGAAACGCTCGCTCCAGTTCCATTCCTGCAAGACCTCGTCCGACCAGGAATAGCCGTAGGTGTAGCTTTCGGAATCGAACCGGCAACCGGGATATTTGTTCCAGTACCAGGTGCCGCCAACGCCGTCGCCCGTCTCATAGACTTTCACCGACATGCCCAGCTCGCGCAGCTTGTGGAGCTGGTACATGCCGGAAATACCGGCGCCGATGATGATGGCATCGTACTGATTGGACATGGGGCTACCTCGCAAGGCCGGTCAGGAAAGGGTTCGTTGTCACCGTCGGTGGATCCCCGCGGCCCGGCGGCCGGCGCTGCCGCGGGTGGTGAATCTCGGGGCGGTGTTGCCGCACGCCGACGGCCTTTGCTTCAAAATATACCCTGCCGTGCCGAAAGCGAGTTGATCCAGCGCACCCGAGCGCGGGTTTTCAGGATGCGTCGCTGTCGAGTGCGCGGGCGCGCCGTGCCGCGCGCCGGCAGCCTTCCGCCGGGCGGAACAGTTCGCGGAGCAGGTAGTCGCGGAAATCCTGGGAGTAATCCTGCCGGGCCAGTGCCGCCGCCATGCAGTGCAGCCAGGCGTCGCGCTCGGCTGCGCCGATGTCCAGGTGCGCGTGCGCCGCGGGAATGTGGATCGCGCCGTATTTCTCCCGGTAGAGTCTGGGACCGCCCAGCCAGCCGCACAGAAAGCGGTGCAGCTTGTCCGCTGCTTCCGTGATGTCGTCCGGGTGCATGGCGCGAATGGTTGCCGCCTCGGGGAGGGTGTCCATCAGTTGGTAGAAATCCTCTACCAGGCGCCGCAATCCCGAGACGCCGCCGGCGGCGCGGAACGAGGTATCGCCGACGCCATAGGCCTGCGTAGGGACCTGCGCAGGTCGCTCATCGCTTGCGGTGGGGGTATCGGCGTTCAAGATATTCACTCCCGTGGATGAGCTCATCATCCCAGTGCGGATAGTAGGGGCGGAACCCCGCGCTTGAAAGCGTGGTTTCTGCGCTCGCGCAAGCGGAGGCCAATGGCCGGGCACCCGGATGTCTTCCAGGCCCACTAGGGGCCTGATAGCCCCGTCGGTCAGTATGCCGGTGTGCCTCCGGCGTGCAGTTTCAGTCCGGCGTAGATGGTGGCATGGACCGGTGTTGCCACGCCGGCCTCGCGGCCCAGCCGCGCTACCGCACCCGACAGCCAGGTGACTTCCAGGCGGCGGCCGTGCAGCAGGTCTTCCAGCATGGACGCGGTAAGCTCGGCGGGCAGGGCGTCGGCGAAGCCGAACAGTTGCTCGGCGAGCCCGTCCGAGACCTGCACGCCACGCGCGCGAGCCACGGCTTCGGCCTCGGCCACGGCGGCACCGAGCAGGCGCCTGGTGTCCGGGTCTTCCCGGACCGGTCCCACCGGCAGCCGTGTCAGAGTCATCACGCCGGCAAAGGATGCGGCGATGATGAACTTGTGCCAGAGCACCGCTTCGATATCGTCGGCGATACGGGCGGTGAACCCGGCCCGGGCACAGAGCGCGGCAAAGTCCCGGGCGCGGTCGCTGGAGCTGTTGTCCGCCTCGCCGAACTCGATGGCATTGCGGACCTCGCCGTGCACCCGTACCACGCCCGGCGCCTGCACGTGACCGGAGACGTAGGAGACGCCATCGAGCACGCGCTCGGCGCCCAGGATGGGGCGGATCAGGGCTCCCGCCTCGACCCCATTTTGCTGGGTGAGGACGAAACTGTCGTCGCGCAGCACCGGCAGCAGGGCGCGGGCGGCATCCTCGATGTCGTACATCTTGGTGCACAACAGTGCGATGTCGACGGGCGCGAGCTCGGCCGGCTGGTCGGTGGCCGGCAGCCGCAGCGGCGCCAGCGGCGGGTCCAATCCCTCGACGCGCAGTCCGTCCTGGCGAATCGCGGCCAGATGGGCGCCGCGCGCAATCAGTACCACCTCGGCCCCCGCCTGGCTGAGCCTGGCAGCGTAGAAGCTGCCGATGCCGCCGGCTCCCATGATCGCGATACGCATTCCCCTGCCTCCTGGGCAAGCCGATTTGCAGTGCCCGGACGGGCGGACCCATGGTGACTTGCTGCCTGCCAAGGTAAGGGGTGCGGGCACCGATCGCAACCGGCGCTGGCGGTGGTGATCACTCCGGAGTCATCCGCGCGCCGCGCGCTGCGCCCGGCGGGTTTCCCAGGCGGTCGCGCCCACCACCAGCAGCGCGCCCAGCGCGGTCTGGAGCCTGGGCACCTCGGCGAGGATCCAGGCCGCGAAGGCGGTCGCGTAGAGCACCTGCAGACAGTTGATCAGGGCCACGGTGACGGCGCGGAAATGCACCAGACTGAAGGCGAGCAGGGTATGGGGCAGGGCGGTGAAGGCGACGCCGAGCAGCACCAGCAGGGCCTGCTGTTCGATGTCCAGATCCGCCACCCCGCCGGCAAAGGGCATCATCACCGCGATCACCACCAGCAGTTGCCAGAAGATCGCCACCTTGCCCGGATAGTGAATGAAATGCCGTCGCTGCAGCACATTGCGGCAGGCATAGAACACCGCCGAGACGACACCCCAGAGCACGCCCCGGGTATTCGCGTCGGCCAGGGAGAACTCGGTCACCATCAGCAATACACCGCAGAACACCAGGATCGCGGCGGCCAGGTCCGCGCGGGCCGGGCGCGCGCCGTCGAGCAGGGGTTCGAGCAACACCGTGATCACCGGAAAGGTGAACAGCGCGGTGATCGCCACCGCAACGCTGGATACCTGGATGGCGTGGAAATAACTCGCCCAGTGCAGCGCGAAGAGCACGCCCAGCACCAGGGCGATGCCGTAATCACCGGGCCGCGAGAGGCGCACCGATTGGCGGCCGAGCGCCAGCACCGTTCCCAGGGCAAGCACCGCGACCACGCTGCGCCAGGCGGTGATGGCCGGCGCCGGCAACGCGATGAGCTTGGCGAACAGTGCCGTGGCCCCGCCCAGTACCATGGCCAGATGCAGACCGATCAGGCTGCGGATGCGCTCGCTCACCCGGGCTGCTGCCGTGCGCAGGACGCCGACGGCGTGCGGCGCCAACCGCGCTGCTTGGCGCGCCGGAACCGATGCCTGGGGGGTATCACCGAAAGACGCTCCAATTGCGGTTTGGGTCTCCGCGTGCCGCGTGCCGCTGGCGGCGCGGGGCCGCCACCTTGCCGCAGGGCGCCGGTGAAGACAATCGTCCGGGCCGGCGCGACATCTCGCACTGTTTGCAGCCGCGGGTGGATGGTAGAGAATGCAGTCGATGGCAAATGTTCCGGGGGCGGACAATGCATAACAATCTCGGCCTGCTGCTCGCCAAGCGGGCGTTTCTCAATCCCGACCGCGAGGCCTATGTCGACAGCCACTCCGACCTGCGCCTGACCTTCGCCGAGCTCAATGCGCGCTGCAACCGCCTGGCCAACGCCCTGCGGGCCAGCGGCGTGCGCCCCGGCGAGCGCGTGGGGCTGTTGCTGATGAACAGCGCGGAGTTCATCGAAGCCTTCTTCGCGCTGGCCAAGATCGGCGCCGTGGTGGTGCCGCTCAACTGGCGTCTGATGGCCGACGAACTGGAATTCATTCTCGCGGACAGTGGCACCCGATGGCTGATTTTCGGCGAGGAATTCCTCGATAACGTTGCCGAATTGTATCGGCGCGGTGACAAGACCGAGATCCAGCACTGGTTGCAGGTATGCGGGAAACAGGAAATCGCGCCCTTTGCCCAGTCCTACCAGGCATTCCGGGATGCGGCGGTGGATGCCGAGCCGGAGCCGGCGGGCCGCGACGACGACATGCTCTACATCATGTACACCTCCGGCACCACCGGGCTACCCAAGGGCGTGGTGCATACCCATGGCACCGCGATCTGGGGCGTGCTGACCATTGCCGCCACCATCGAATATCGGGAGGGAGACCGCTATCTGGCGGCATTGCCCATGTTCCATGTCGGCGCCCTGACGCCCCTGGCGGTCAATGTCTATCGCGGGGTCACTTCGGTGGTCATGCGGGCGTTCGATCCCCGGCTTGCCTGGCAACTCATCGAACGCGAGCAGATCACCGCCGGGCTGATGGTGCCGGCGATGCTCAACTTCATGCTGCAAAGTGGCGGGCATCAGCGCTGTGACTTCAGCGCGCTGCGCTGGATCATGACCGGCGCGGCTCCCGTGCCCGTGGCCCTGACTCTGAAATACGCCGAGTTGGGAATCGGCGTGCTGCAGGTCTATGGACTGACCGAATCCTGTGGTCCGGCCTGCGTCATGGACTCCGAGCACGCCCTGGCCCGCCCGGAATCCACCGGCAAGGCGTTTTTTCACACCGAAGTGCGGGTGGTGGGCGAGGACGGCACCCCCTGCGCGCCCGGTGTGCCGGGCGAAGTGGTGGTGCGCGGCGCCCATGTCATGCGCGAGTACTGGAACCGCCCGCAGGCGACCGCCGAAACCCTGAAGGACGGCTGGCTGTATACCGGCGATGTCGCGGTGATGGACGAAGACGGCTTCGTCGCCATTCAGGACCGCATGAAGGACATGATCATCTCCGGCGGCGAGAACGTCTATCCGGCGGAGATCGAGGGCGTACTCAGCGCCCATCCGCAGATCGTCGAAGCGGCCGTGATCGGCCAGGCCAGCGACAAATGGGGGGAATCTCCGCTGGCGGTCGTGGTGCGCGGGGATGACTCGCTCACCGCAGAAGACGTGCTCGCCTACTGCCACGACAGGCTCGCCGGTTACAAGCGGCCCCAGGCCGTGGAGTTCGTCGACGAGATCCCCCGCAACCCCAGCGGCAAGATCCTCAAACGCGTGCTGCGCGAGCAGTACCCGGGACCGGCGCCGCGTTGATCCCGGGCCGCGGCGCTTTGCTATCATCGGCCGCGCCCGGATAACTTCACAACAGTAGATCTCCACAACAACAGACAGGGGCCACACAGCATGCTCAACAAGTTCGATGACTACCCGATCCACCAGACCGCCGAGCCGCTGGCCATGCCGGCAACCAGCGATCCCAACTTCTACGACCGCACCTGGTTCAATGGCTACGCCAAGGATGGCAGCTGGTATTTCGGCATCGGCCTGGCGGTCTACCCCCATCTGGGCATTCTCGATTGCGCCTTCAGCGTGGTGGAGAAGGGCGGCCGGCAGCACTGCTTCTTCGCCTCCTGCCGCGCGCCCCTGGAGCGCTCCGAGACCCGCTGCGGGCCGTTTCGCATCGAGGTGATCGAACCCATGCGCATCAACCGCGTGGTGCTGGAAGACAACCAGACCGGCATCACCTGCGATCTGACCTTCTCCACCCTCACCGCCGGCATCGAGGAGGCCCGCCAGACCATCTGGAACGGCACCCGCCGGGTGATGGACGCCACCCGTTTCGATCAGTTCGGCCACTGGGCCGGCGAGATCCGCTACCCGGACGGCAGCATCCGCGTCGAGCCGGCGCTGTGTCACGGCACCAAGGACCGCTCCTGGGGCGTGCGCAACTTCGGCAAGTCCGCCAATGCCGGCGCGCCGCAGCCGTCGTCCTCGCTGTTCTTCATCTGGGCACCGCTGTTCTGGGAGGATCACATCTCCCACGCGCTGTCCTTCGAGGGCGCCCGCGGCGAGGCGCTGGCGCGCGAGGCCCTGACCGCGCCGCTCTACAGGACCATCGCCGAAGTGCCCGACCAGGAGCCCGGCATCGAACACATGGCCGCGGTCGCCCATCGCCTCGAGTACGAGCCCGGCACGCGCCGGATCGCCGCCGCCGAAGTGGATCTGACCGATCTGCAGGGCAATGTCCGCACCATCGCCTTCGAGCCCATCCTGCGCTTTCACATGAAAGGGCTGGGCTACTTTCACCCGACCTGGTGCCAGGGGGTATGGCAGGGCGAGATGGCAGTCGGCGGCGAAGTCTTCGATCCGCTGAAGCTGGATCTCGGCGAAGGTCCCAATCTGCACATGCAGCAGGTGGTGCGCGTCAGCGACGGCACTCGTCAGGGCATGGGCGTGCTCGAGCACCTGTGCATCGGCCCCTATGCGCCCTATGGCTTTACCGACTTCTTCTCGGGGGTGTCGCTGTAACCCAGGCGGCCAGAGCCGAGGATTCCGGTCTCGGCAATCCTCGCTCGGCGACGCCGCGAGCCTCGGTTCGCGGTGCCTTTGGGTCCGGCCCCATTGGCCGCGCAGGGCTTGACTCGCTTCGACAAAGCGGCAAGATCCTGCTCGGCCGCCCCGGTGTCGTGAGCGGCCTGCGCGCAGTCGGTAGCCATTCGAAAGGCCAAGGAAGCGGCAGAGGCGGAGATCGGTATCGGCGGTGATCGAACGCTTGCCGTACCATTTTGCTGATGCGCTGCGTACCAGCGTCGCCCGGAGCAGATGGACGCGCCACGAAAATCCGTTGGATTCCTGCCCGTGGGGGCTCCACCTGTCTCTTATACACATCTCCGAGCCCACGAGACTAGGCATGATCTCGT
>CAJXRS010000109.1 GCA_913060555.1 uncultured Gammaproteobacteria bacterium
GAGATCATGCCTAGTCTCGTGGGCTCGGAGATGTGTATAAGAGACAGGCTCACCGGCCGCGAGTTCGACTGGGCGGTACTGAGCCTCTGGGTATTCACGATCAGCGCCCTGGGTATCGCGGTGGCCGCGGCGCTGCGCAAACCCATGATCCTGCGCGACCGTTTGACCTTCCCCGCCGGCGTGGCGACCGCCGAAACCGTACGCGAAATCTACGCCCGCGGCCGTGATGCGGCAGCACGCGTGCGGATGCTGGCCGGCGCCGCGGCGGCCTCGGCGGCGGCGAAGCTGGCTTTCGAGATCGCGGGCGCGGTGCCGCGACTGGCACTGCCCGGGCAGGCACCGGTAATCGGCGCCCCGGGGGCGGCCGCGCCGGCGCTGGGCAAGCTGGGCTTCGCGCTCGACCCCTCGCTGTTGATGATCGGCTTCGGTGCCATCATAGGTCCGCGCGTCGGGCTGTCCCTGCTGCTCGGCGCGCTTATCGCCTGGCTGGTACTGGCACCCTGGGTACTGGCCCAGGGCTGGGTCGCGCCGGATCCCGCGGCGGCGGACTGGTTCGGCCCCCTGGTACAGTGGCTGCTCTGGCCCGGGGTGACCCTGATGACCACCGCCACCCTGACCACCTTCAGCCTGGCATGGTGGCGGCGGCTGCGCCATCGCCCCGGGCGGAACCGGCTGCAGATCCCGGTGCCTGGGCCGCTGTTCGCCGGCGCCACCCTGGCGGTGCTGGCCCTCGCAGTCGCGCTGCAGCAAATCCTGTTCGCCATTCCCCCCTTGGCCGGCATCTTCGCGGTCGGTCTGGCGTTCGCCCTGGCGGTCGTCGCCGCACGCGTCGTGGGAGAGACCGGCATTCCCCCCATCGGCGCCATCGGCAAGGTGGCCCAACTCGGCTTCGGGGCCGCAGCGCCGGGCAACCTGACCGCCAACCTGATGGGCGCCAATGTCACCGGCGGCGCCGCCGGCCAGTGCGCCGACCTGCTCAACGATCTCAAGTGCGGGCATCTGCTCGGCGCCACCCCGCGCCTGCAACTGTTCGCCCAGCTGTGCGGCGTGCTGACCGGCAGCCTGGTCGGCAGTCTGACCTATCTGACCCTGGTGCCGAATCCGCACGCCCAGTTGCTGGGTCCCGAGTGGCCGGCGCCCGCGGTGGCGACCTGGAAAGCGGTAGCCGAAGTATTGGCGCACGGACTGGCGGCGATTCCCGAGGGTACCGCGTCGGCCATGGCGGTCGCGGCCGTTACGGGCGCACTGCTCGCCGCAGCACAGATGCAGCAGGCCGCGAGTCGCTGGCTACCCAGCGGAGCCGCGCTGGGACTGGCCTTCGTGATCCCCGCCTGGATCAGTCTGGGGCTGTTCCTGGGCGCTGCGGTCGCCGCACTGGCCGGCCGCCTGGCGCCGGCCTGGTCGGGCCGGTTCGTTCTCGCCATGGCCGCTGGCCTGGTTGCCGGCGAAAGCCTGGCCGGCGTCGCCGCGGCGTTAGTCAGGATGGCCGCCGGTTAGTGGGCCACGGCGCTTGCGCGGCGGCTGAGCCTTACCTAATTAGCCGCGTGGCCCACTAGCGACAGGCCGCTGCCGGTTCCGAGGGCGCGCCAGCCAACCGGCAAGCACACCGACCAGAATCCCGGGCATGCCCTCGTACACGCCGCTGTGCAGGCCGGCGAGCCGCCAGCCGATGGCCACGGCGACACCGAGCACGGCCGCCAGTGCGCCATTGGCAAATACCACCGGCACCCCGAGGACCCGCAATACCAGCAGCGGGCCCAGGGAGGCGGCCAGGCCCGACCAGGAAAAGATCACGATGCCGAATACGCTGCTGCGGCCCAACAGCGCCCAGGCCAGGGCGCCCAGCACAACCAACACAGTGGTGAACTTGTAACGCAACAGCGGCGCCTCCCCGCGCCCCGAGGCGGGCAGATCCCGGGCCAGTGCGGAAGAACAGGCCAGCACCAGGGAGTCCGCAGTGGACAGCGTGGCCGCGAACACCCCCGCCAGAATCAGGCCGACACCGACCGGATGCAACAGCTCCTGGGCCAGCCGCGGCAGCGCCATCTCGGCGTCGAAGTCTCCGGGATCCGCGATCAGCACCCGCGACAGCAACCCGACGCCGGTGGCCATGGCGTAAAACAGTGTGAACCAGCTGTAGTACCAGCGCCGGGTACGGGTCAGGTCGGGATCCCCGGACAGCGCCATGAAGCGCACCATGATGTGCGGCTGGCCGATCACCGAAAATCCGGCGAACAGCCAGCCCACCGCAAACAGCAACGCGCCGCTCACGCCGGGCCAGGCCAGGTCTGGAGGAAACCAGTCGAGCAGGTGCTCGACCCCGGACAGGACGGCGTGGGCCCCCGAGAAACCGCCCGCCGCCGCCAGTGCGATATAGAGTAATACCGCCATGGCGCCCATCATCACGATCGACTGGGCGACATCGGTCCAGATCGAGGCGCGCAGGCCGCCGGCCGTCGAATAGGCGATCACCAAAACCGCGGCCAGCACGGCGCCGCTCCACTGCGGCCAGGCGAAGACGCCGGCCAGCGCCTTGCTCCCCGCGACCAGTTGCGCGCTGGTGTAGGCGAGCAGGAAGACCAGGGTAAGCAATGCCAACAGGCGCTTGAGTGCCGGTTGGACGTCGCCGTTCCAGTCGCTGACCAGGCCCACGAAGCTCAGCTCGGAACCGGCGGCCGCGGCGCGGCGCAGTCGCGGATGAATCCAGCGCGAGGCCAGATAGTCGCCGAGGATCCAACCCAGCATCAGCCAGAAGGAGGCCAACCCGGTGCTGTAGGTATAGCCGATGACGCCGATGAACATGTAGCCGCTGTTGTTGGTCGCCACCGCGGACAGACCGGCCAGCGACGGCGGAATGCTGCGGCTGGCCAGATAATAGTCGGCTCCGGTACCGCGGCTGGCCCGCGCCGACGCCAGCCCGACGGCCACGAAGGCGAGCAGGAAAAGGACGAAACTGGTAGCGGCCAGGCTAGCCTCCTAGGCGAGCGGCTCAGGGCCGTGGCGGCCGGCCCTCATGGAGCGGGGATGCCGGCGCGGCCACCCTCAGGCCGCGCAGATCGCGGCGCCGTGGTCATGGCGTTCCACCAGGCGGCGGTGCAGGGCGCGGATGGCATCATTATAGTCACGCTCGTCGATCACGCACTGCATGTCGACCTGGCGCAGGGGCTGGTGCATGGCGAGAATCGAAATGTTCGCCTCGGCCAGCGCCGTGGCGGTCTCGGCGAGCAGCCCGGGCACCCGCATGTCGCTGCCGATGGCCGAAACCAGCGCCACCCGACGCACGTTGAACTCCGCCTCCGCGAAGCGATTGTTGAGCGCCGCCTGAATCCGGCGCACGGTTTTCAGGTTGCAGGCCAGGTAGTGGGTGAGGCTGTTGGCGTTGCAATCCTTGCTGATGATATGGGCACGGAAGCGGCGGATCACCTCCAGCGCCTGCTCATCGTACTCGACGAAGCTGCCGGCCATGTCTTGATCGAACAGTTCCAGCGCATAGACGCCCTTGCGCCCGACGATGATTTCCACACAGGGCTTCTCGCTGATGTAATCGTGGGTGATCACGGTCCCGGCGTGGTCGGGCTCGAAGGTGTTCTTGATACGCAATGGGATACCGCTCTGGCGCAGTCCCTTGGCGGCGCGCGGGTGAATCGCCTCCATGCCCAGGTTGGCGAGCTGGTCGGCGACGTCGTAGTTGGTGCGGCCGATGGGTACTACCCGGTCGGCGCCGACCACCAGCGGATCGGCGCTGCTGAGGTGGTATTCCTTGTGGATGACGGCTTCGGCAGCGCCGGTGACCACGGCGATGCGGCTGAAGGTCATTTCGCTGTAGCCACGGCCGAAACGACTCATCAGGCCGCCGTCGGCATGGGCATAGCCGGTGACGATAGGCAGCTCCCGCTGCACATCGATGCCGGAAAACCCAGCGCGAACCCGCTCGTCGAGAGACAGCATTGCGGTCTCCCCGCTCCAGCCGGTGAGATCGACGAAGCGTGCGGCCACCCCTTCGCCGGCCAGCAGCCGGCTCAGATTCCAGGCGCTGTGTGCCTCGCCTATGCTGGCCAGCATCTCGCGCACCGTGGCCAGATGGCTGTCGACCTGAAAGTGGCCATGGCGGCAGAGCCGGGCCAGATCCGCCAGACAACGCTCGGCTTCGGACAGGCGCTCGGCGACGAAGGCGTCGGCGGCCGCGCGGTCGGCGGTGGACTCGAACAGCTCGCGGTTGATTTCCTGCAGGCGGTGGCGCACTGCCGCCAGGGCATCGCGCCAGGCGTCATCGTCCTGGGCGCTGGAAAAGCTCGAAAAAACCCCTGGCTGATCGGTCTTCTTGTGTTCGAGCAGCAGATTGGTCACGCCGCCGTAGGCCGAGACCACGAAGATGCGGCCATAGGGGTTGGCGCGTCGCAGAATGATGTTGTCACGCACGGCGGCATAGTCACTCATCGAGGTACCGCCGATTTTTTCCACAGTGTGGCTCATGGTGTTGTGTTTCCTTGGCGTCGGACAGTCAGCGAATCCGGGGTCTGAACCCTGGGCGAAATCGGACATTACCGGCGGCCGTCAAGTCCTGGGCGCGAGCCGCAGCGGCGCCGGCGCCAGCGGCTGGACATTGCCGCGCGTTGCGATGAAACCGGGGCGCGGAGGCTGCCCACAGTAGGGTTCGCGCAAGCCATTGCTGATCGCGTTGTAGACGAAAAACACATTGCTGCGTGGATCCGGGGTGATGTTGCCGTTGGATCCGTGCATGACGTTGCTATCGAACACCGTGGTCGTTCCCGGGGGGCCGACCGCAGCCACCACCTCTCCGCTCTGTTCGGCGATCCGGCGCAGGCAGGCATCGCTGGGCACCCCGTATTCCTGTTTGACCAGGGATTGCCGGTAGTGATTGGTGGGGGTTTCTCCGCTGCAGACCGCATAGCTGCGGTGGGAACCGGGAAGCAGCAGCAAGGGCCCGTTGTGAGCGTGGTTGCGGGTCAACGAGATGGAGATGCTCAGCGCCCGCATCCGCGGCATGCCGTCCTCGACATGCCAGGTCTCGAAATCCGAATGCCAGTAGAACTCCTTGCCGCCGAATCCAGGCTTGTAGTTGAGCCGGGACTGGTGAATGTATACCTCGTCGTCGAGGATGTAGCGGGCCAGCTCGAGCAGACGGGGATCTGCCGCGACCGCGGCGAACAGCGGGCTCAGCTGGTGGACCCGGAACAGCGAGCGCAAGGCCCCGGTCTCCCGTTCCCGGATTGCCTCCGGGCGCTGCGCGATCAGGGCATCGCCACGCAGCCGATCCAGTTCCGCCGTCATGGCAGCGATCTCGGCCTCGCTGAACAGGGCTTCCAGGATCAGGAAGCCGCGCTTTTCGTAGGCGTCTATGACCTCTCGCGCGACCGGCGCCCGCCGATCGGCAGGCGCATGGACCACCGGGTCGATACGCGGTCCCAGAGTTGCCTGACGGCCGCCCCGGGATGGGTAAAGATCCTGTGTCTTGGCGTTCAGGGACATGAACCCTCCTTCGATCAATTCAGTCGACTACGGCTTCGGCTTCCAGTGGATACACGCCATCGGCGTCATGGACCTCGGTGCCATTCAAGGGCGGGTTGAACACACAGGCCATGACCATCTCGGTCTCGGCGCGCAGGATGTGCTTGTCGTGCTGATCGAGGAGATATACGGTACCCGGCGCGATCGGGTAGGTCTTGCCGTCGGCCACGGTCTCCACTTCGCCGTATCCGGAGACGCAATACACCGATTCGATATGGTTCTGGTAATGCATCGGCAACTTCGCACCGCGGTAAATGGTAGTGATGTGAAAGGAAAAACCGGCGTTGTCATTTTTCAGCAGCAGCCGGGTGCTCTCCCAGCCGGGGGTCACGATGCGACGTCCGGTTTGCTCGGCATTGCGCAGGTTGCGTACGATCATTGGCTTGTTACTCCTTGGTTGCAGGCGGCGCTCAGGGCGCCTTGGCGTTTGTTGCGGGCGGCGCTCAGGACGCCTTGGCGGCACGGTCGCCGAGTTCCTGTTCGAGGCTGGCGGCGAGGATAACCAGGCCCTCGCGGAGCTCCGCCTCGGTGATGATGAGGGGGCACAGGCACTTGAGCACCTGACCGCGATTGCCCGAGGTTTCGATGATCAGCCCGCGCTCGAAGGCGGCGCGACTGATCCGCTCCGCGGTCTCGCCGTCGGCGCATTCGATGCCCTGCATCAGACCGCGGCCCTTGACCCGCACTCGGGCCACGCCGAATTTCTCGCTCAGGCTCTGCAACCCCGCTCGCAGCTGCTCCCCCCGGGCGCGGACCGAGTCGGCCAGGACGTCGTCGCTCCAGAAATGCTCCAGCGCTGCGGCAGCGGTGACGAAAGCATGATTGTTGCCGCGAAAGGTGCCGTTGTGTTCGCCCGGTTTCCAGACATCGAGCTCGGGACGGTACAGGAGCAGTGCCATGGGCAGACCATAGCCGCTCAGCGACTTCGATAGAGTGACCATGTCCGGCTTGATGCCGGCCGGCTCGAAGCTGAAAAAGGTACCTGTACGTCCGCAGCCCGCCTGGATGTCATCGACGATCAGCAGCATGTCGTGCTTGCGGCACAGGCGCTCGAGGCCCTGCAACCAGGCATTGCTGGCGGTATTGAGACCGCCCTCACCCTGGACAGTCTCGACGATCACGGCAGCCGGCAGATCCATCCCGCTGGAGGGATCACCCAGCATGCGATCGATCACTCTCAGGGTATCGGTATCGCGGCCCAGGTAGCCGGCGTAGGGCACGCGCGACACATGGGCCAGGGGGACTCCGGCGCCGCCACGATGATGCTCGTTGCCGGTGGCCGCGAGCGCCCCCAGGGTGGCACCGTGGAAACCGTTGGTGAAAGCGATCACCGAGGTGCGGTCCTTGATCTTGCGAGCCAGTTTGAGCGCCGCCTCGACGGCGTTGGTGCCGGTCGGGCCAGTGAATTGCAGTCGGTATTCCAGCCCGCGGGGCGCCAGTATGCGATCGCGGAAGGCGGTCATGAACCTGGCCTTGCCCTCGGTGTGCATGTCGAGACCGTGGGCGACACCGTCGTCGGCAATATAGTCGAGCAACGCCCGTTTGAGCACCGGGTGGTTGTGTCCGTAGTTCAGGGCCCCGGCACCGGCCAGAAAATCGAGGTAGGCCTTGCCGTCTTCGTCATACAGGTAGGAGCCCCGGCCGCGGGTGAAGACCACCGGAAAAGAGTTGGCGTAGCACTGCGCCGAAGATTCGAGTTCGCTGAAAATATCCATGAATTTCCTCCGGATGTAATCGTAGGTTTGTCAGCTGGCCACAGGCGCTGAAAAAGGCCCGATCCGCAGCAACACCTCGTCTGCGTGGCAACCGTCGAAGTGGCGTTGCGACTCAAACAGCGTGGTGGTTTGAGTTTCCGCCGAGAGGGCTCGCGCCAGGCGTTCGAACAGCGCCCAGGAAGCCTGGTTGTCGTGCCCTATGGTGGTTTCGAGATAATGGATATCCGCGAGATCCGGACGTTCCAGTAGACCCAGCAAGAGCCGGGACCCCAGCCCCAGACCGCGGGCGGCGGCATCCACCGCCACCTGCCAGACAAACAGGGTGTCCGGGCGCGCTGGCACCCGGTAGCCGGAAATGAATCCGAGGGCGTTGCCATCCTCGGCCACGGCAATGATCGAGGTGTCGGCGAAGTGACTGCACTGCAACAGGTTGCAGTAACGGGAATTGGGATCCAACGGCGGACAGCGGGCGATCAGTTCATGGACCGCAATGCCATCGTCAGGCTGGGGTTGGCGAAATTGGATGCTGGGCGCGCCGCTGTCGCGGGCACCCCGACTGGAGTCCGGGTCAGCGTTACCTTCGTTGTTGTCCATCATAGGTCAAATCGTTTGCACTCGTTGCTTTATATTAATGAATGTAATGATTCCGCGGTGCCATGGGCACGGGGAAACATCCACCAGTACCAGCAGGGGACCACGTACTACCGGGAAAATCAGACTATTGACCGCGTGTTACAGGTAATTGACGATTTCCAGCCGGAGATGCGTGGCCCAGCGCTGAAATCAAGATGCATTGTACTCAAATCATCGCCCCATGCCAAGCGGAGCCATGCGCCCGGGCCGGCGGCGGCGCTGGATCCGCTAGAATGGCGCCCTTCGCCACCACCCGCAGAAACACCCTTGGACATCATCGCCGAGGTGCTGGTCGCCCTACGCCAGGTGATCCGCGCCACCGACCTGCACTCCCGCTACCTGATGAAAACCACCGGGCTCACAGCGCCCCAACTGCTGGTGTTGCGCGAAATCCAGGGCGCCGGGGAGCTCTCGGTCAGCGAACTGGCGCGGCGCATCAGCCTGAGCCAGGGCACAGTGACCAGCATCCTCGATCGCCTCCAGACCCGGCAACTGGTAACCCGGGAACGCTCGCAAATCGACAAGCGCAGAGTACTGCTGCGTCTGACCACCTCGGGCGATCAGGCTTTGAGCCGGGCGCCGCAGCCCCTCCAGGAGCACTTCGTGCGCAAGTTCGAAAGCCTGTCATCCTGGGAGCAACACATGATCCTGGCATCGCTGCAACGGGTCGCCCGGCTTATGGACGCAGACCACATCGACGCCGCGCCGGTGCTGGCGATCGGCGCCCTCGACCAGCGCGAGCCGCCAGACCCCGCAGCCTAACCACATCGGGCCCGGCGGCATCTATACTGGGCCGGAGAGGGCAGAGGCCCGCCGCTCCGAGGAACTGCCGCCATGAGCCATACTCCCCTGGGCTTGGTACTATCGACCGCCACCAAGGCGCCGCCCCGCGAACTGGCCGAGATCGGGCAGTTCGCCGAAGAGCGCGGCTTTGCCGCGGTGCTGGTCAACGAGGGCCGCGGCGACGCCCTGGCCTGCGCACAGGCCATCGGCGCGGCCACCGAGCGCATCCAGGTCGGCACCAACATCGCCAACATCTACTACCGTCACCCCTTCCTCGCGGCCATGGCCGCCGCCACCATCGCCGAACTGTCGGAAGGCCGCCTGGTGCTGGGCCTGGGCAGCAGCCACCGCCAACTGCTGGCCGCACAGCGCATAGCGGCGGGCTCACCCCGCGAGGACCTGCACGACTATGTGGTGCGGGTCAAGGGCATTCTGGCCGGAGAAGACGACAACCCCCTGTTCCTGTCTCTTATACACATCTGACGCTGCCGACG
>CAJXRS010000110.1 GCA_913060555.1 uncultured Gammaproteobacteria bacterium
CCTCTCTATTCGTCGGCAGCGTCAGATGTGTATAAGAGACAGGCTCTGGGCACGGAAGCCCTGATCTGTCGCCTCGACGGGACCCGGATCCGGGGACGGCTCGGCGACGGCAGCGCCCTGGTCACCGGCGTCCTGCTCGGCATCGCCCTGCCGCCCCTGGCGCCCTGGTGGCTGGCAATAAGCGGCGGCGCCTTTGCCATAGGGGTGGCCAAATACCCCTTCGGCGGCCTGGGCAGCAACCCTTTCAACCCCGCGATGGCCGCCTATGCCATGCTGCTGGTGTCCTTTCCCGCGCCCATGGCGAGATGGCCGGCGCCGCTGCCGGTGCTGGCCGATGGCGCCTCCTGGCCCGGCCTGGTTACCGCTGCCAGAGCGATTTTTGCGCCTGCCGGCCACGGCGCCGATGCCATCACCATGGCGACACCGCTGGAGGCCTTTCGCGAGAGCAGCGGCCTGCTGGTCAGCCAGTTCTATGCAACCCAGCCCCTGTTCGTCGCCGGAGACCTGGCCGCAGTGGGGTGGGAAACCGTGAGCCTCAGCTTCCTGCTGGGCGGCCTCTATCTGTTGGCCCGGAGATTGATCGCCTGGCAGGCTCCAGCCGCCATGCTCGCCACACTGGGCGCGCTGGCGCTGGCCTTTGGCGATGGCGGCAGTTCCGCAAGCCGTGGCCCCCCGGGTCTGCACCTGCTCAGTGGCGCCACCATGCTGGGCGCTTTCTTCATCATCACTGACCCCGCATCCCTGGCGGCGAGTCCCGCTGGCAGGCTGGCGTGCGGCGCCCTCACCGGCTTCCTGGTGTTCGCAATCCGCGCCTGGGGAGGGTACCCGGATGGGCTGGCCTTCGCGGTGCTGCTGAGCAATCTCTGTGTGCCGCTGATCGACCGCTACACGATACCGCGACTACCCGGACATCGCCGACAGCCAGGGTCCGAGGGTGAACCGCCTTGATGGCATCCCGCTCCGCACGCGATGTCGTCCTGCTCGCACTGACCGCAGCACTGGCCGCAATACTGTTCAGCCTCACCCTTTGGCTCACTCGGGAACCGATCGCGGCGGCGCGCGAACGCGCCGTCCAGGCACGCCTTCTGGAGCTGGTGTCCAGCCTGCCCCGGGACTCCGAACTCACCCTGGAGCGCTGGCCGATCCCGCCCCGCTTTCACACCGGTCTCGGCCTCGAAAAGCCGGCGTTCGCCTACCGCGTATTGGAGAATGCACAGGTGCGCGCGGTGCTCGTACCGACCGTATCGACACAGGGCTACGGCGGAGCCATCCGGCTGCTGGTGGGCATAAAGCGCAATGGAACCATCACCGGGGTACAGATCGTCGAACAGCGTGAGACGCCGGGCATCGGCGACCGCATACTCGCCGAGAAAAGCGACTGGCTGCAAATCTTCACCGGTCGATCGCGCGACGATCCACAGGCTTCGCGGTGGCAGGTGCGCAGCGCCGGAGGCGCGTTCGACGCCATCGCCGGCGCCACCATCAGCTCCCGCGCCGTGATCCGCCAGGTACGCCACGCGCTGGATTACTTCGTGGACGACCGGCAGCAGTTACTGGCGCCGGCGGCCCAACCCGAAGAGGCACCTTCACCATGAATGCCGGCAACCTCGCACCCCTGTGGCACCGTAATCCTGCTCTGGTGTACTTGCTGGGGCTGTCACCGCTGCTGGGAATGAGCCATTCCCTGGTCACGGCACTCGGCCTGGGTATCGCCAGCCTGGCGCTGATCGCGGCCGCTGCGCCGCTGCTCGCAGCCCTGCGCCCGCGACTGTCGCCGGAGCTGCGCATTCCCGCAGCCGTGCTGCTGCTCGCCACTCTGGCAGCCTGCGTCGAGTTGCTGCTGCAGGCCTTCCGGCTTCCCCTGTATCAGTCGCTCGGGGTGTTTCTGCCGCTGATTGCTGCCACCGGCCTGACGCTGCTCGAAGCGCCCGGAACAGCTCCGGCGGCCGCACGCTACGGTCTGGCCACGGGATTCGGTTATCTGCTGGCGCTGTCGGCCCTGGGCGCGATCCGCGAATTGCTGGCCCATGGCACCCTGTTCCGCGATCTCGAACTGCTCGCGGGTGCGGGCGCCGCCGGATGGGAACTCCGCCTGTTGCCGGCAGGCTACGATTTTCCCTTCTGGGCCCTGCCCGCCGGGGGCTTCATCACGCTGGGCTTTCTGATCGCCCTGCACCGGTTGGGCGCGGCGGATTCCGTCCCTCCCGCCAGTGCCGTGCGCGCGCGCGTCACCGACTCACAGGTGCCGCTCGAAGCGCCGTAGAACAGACACCCGGCAGGCCCTGCGGCGCCGGCTTTGCCACACAGCAGTCGTTTGGGGCACAATGCGCGCCCACTGGGACCATCCCGACCGGGTCATACAAGCGAGCCACATGGCAAAAGAAGATGCTATCGAAATGGAAGGGGAAGTCATTGATACCCTGCCCAACACCACCTTCCGGGTTCGCCTGGAAAACGGTCACGTGGTGATCGCGCACATCTCCGGGAAAATGCGCAAGCACTACATCCGTATCCTCACCGGGGACAAGGTCAAAGTCGAGCTCACCCCCTACGATCTGAGCAAGGCGCGCATTACCTATCGCGCGCGCTAGCCCGCAAACCGGACTAGCGAAGCCCACTGGGCACGACCTGACAGCTCGCAGAAGAAACTACAACGGTGGGTCAGCTGTGGCGCGGCACTCGCCTCCTGGCCGAGCCATACTTCCGCGGGCATGAGCCGCCGCGATCCCTTCAAGCCGATGGGCGACATCTCGCCACATCAGGATCTCTCGTCCAGATTTACCGGGGTCAGTGGTTATCACCAGCGGGCATCCCGAGATGCGACCCAACTCAGGACGCGGCCACCCGCCAAGTAATATGCCTGTGGCCCTGGCAATTTGCCCGTGTCCCTGGTGCTCCGAGCTTCCGTTCAAGCCGGCTCGGCGACGCGGACGTCGAGTTCACCGTCGACCAGCGAGACCAGCACCTCGCCGCCGGATTTGGCGAGTTCGCCGAACAATACCGCTTCGGCTAGGGGTTTCTTGATTTTCTCCTGGATCAGGCGCGCCATGGGACGGGCACCCATCTTCTCGTCGTAGCCGTGCTCGGCCAGCCAGTCGCGAGCCGCATCGTCGACTTCGAGGTGCACCTTTTTCTCGTCGAGCTGTGCCTGCAGTTGAACCAGGAACTTGTCGACCACGGTTTTGATGATCTCCGGCTTGAGCGCCCCGAACTGCACCATGGCATCCAGCCGGTTGCGGAATTCGGGACTGAACATGCGTTTGATGGTCTCCATGGCATCGCTGCTGTGATCCTGATGCGAGAAGCCGATCGAGGCGCGGTTCATCTGCTCGGCCCCGGCGTTGGTGGTCATGATCAGGATCACGTTGCGGAAATCCGCCTTGCGGCCGTTGTTGTCCGTCAAGGCGCCGTGGTCCATCACCTGCAGCAGCAGGTTGAAGACATCCGGGTGGGCCTTTTCGATTTCGTCGAGCAGCAGCACGCAGTGCGGGTGCTTGGTCACCGCATCGGTCAGCAGACCGCCCTGGTCGAAGCCGACATAACCCGGCGGCGCACCGATCAGGCGCGACACCGTATGGCGTTCCATGTACTCGGACATGTCGAAGCGCAACAGCTCGACACCCAGTACCTGGGCCAGCTGGCGGGCGACCTCGGTCTTGCCGACCCCGGTCGGTCCGGAAAACAGAAAACTACCGATGGGCTTGTCGCCGTCGCGCAAGCCGGCGCGGGCCAGCTTGATTGCGGCATCCAGGGTGTCGATGGCAGCATCCTGCCCGAACACAACCATCTTCAGCTGGCCGGACAGGTTGCGCAGCTGCTCGCGATCCGACGAGGAGACGCTCTTGGGGGGAATGCGCGCGATCTTCGCCACCACGGCCTCGACATCGGCAACGGCGATCGTCTTTTTCCGCTTGGATACCGGCAGCAGCTGCTGATAGGCACCGGCCTCATCGATCACATCGATGGCCTTGTCCGGCAGAAAGCGATCGTTGATGTATCTGGCTGCGAGTTCGGCCGCGGCGCGCAGTGCCCCCTGCGTGAACCTGAGGCCATGGTGCTCCTCGAAACGGCTCTTGAGACCCTGCAAAATCGCGATCGTCTCGTCGATCGAAGGCTCCGGCACATCGATTTTCTGAAACCGTCGCGACAGCGCCCGGTCCTTCTCGAAAATGCCGCGGTACTCCTGATAGGTGGTGGAACCAATGCAGCGGAAGCGCCCGGAGGTCAACAGCGGTTTGAGCAGATTGGAGGCGTCCATCACCCCGCCGGAGGCCGCCCCGGCGCCGATGATGGTATGAATCTCATCGATGAACAGAATCGCGTGTTCCTGCTCGCCGAGCTCGGCGAGCAGGCTCTTGAAGCGCTTCTCGAAATCCCCGCGGTACTTGGTGCCGGCGAGCAAAGCGCCCATATCCAACGAATAGACCACACTGCCCTGGATGGCACCCGGCACCTCACCTTCGACGATGCGCTTGGCGAGGCCTTCGGCGATCGCGGTCTTCCCGACCCCGGATTCACCCACCAGTAGAGGATTGTTCTTGCGTCTGCGTACCAGCGTCTGGCAGACCCGTTCCAGCTCGTACGCACGCCCCACCAGAGGATCGATGTAACCCTTGCGGGCCTGGGCGTTGAGATCGGTGGCGAATTGCTCCAGGGCACTGGCCTCTCCGCCCGGTCCCTGCCCGGCCTCCGCGCTCTGCCCGCCGGGAGCGTTGCCGGCGCTCTCCGATTGATCGGCGAATCGCGCCACGCCGTGGGCTATGAAGTTGACCACGTCGATCCGGGAAATATTGCGCATGCGCAGCATGTACACCGCCTGACTCTCCTGTTCGCTGAAAATCGCGACCAGGACGTTCTCTCCCTGAACCTCGTTGCGCCCGGAGGACTGCACATGGAAGATCGCCCGCTGCAGCACCCGCTGGAAGGCCAGCGTGGGTTGCGCCTCGCGCTTGGCCTCCGGTGCCACCAGGGGGGTAGTGGAGTCGAGGAACTCATTGAGTTCCTCGCGCAGCGCCGGCACATCCGTCCCACAGGCCTTGAGCACACGCAACGCCGAGCTGTTGTCCAGCAAGGCCAACAGGAGGTGCTCCACGGTCATGAACTCGTGCCGCTTGGCGGTCGCATCCTGGAATGCGGCATTCAGCGTCGCCTCAAGTTCTCTGCTGAGCATGGCGTTCAATCCTCGTGGTCATTCGCATCGTCGGCGGGTTCGATCAGGCACAGGAGCGGGTGTTCGTGCTCACGGGCCGCCTGGCTTACCTGTTCGGCCTTGGTCTCGGCGATCTCGCGGGTAAAGACCCCGCATACACCCTTGCCCTCCGTGTGCACTTTGAGCATCACACGAACCGCCAGTTCATGATCCATGGCAAAAATCTGCTCCAGGATCGCGACCACAAACTCCATGGGAGTGTAATCGTCGTTGATCAGCACGACCTGAAACATCGATGGGCGTTTGAGTCGGGGCTTGGCTTCCTCGACGACCAGACCATCTTCGGAATCTCGCTGTGTACTCATAGTCGTAAAAAACCGCTGTTGCGACTCAGTGGCTACACAAGTTGATACGACCTAGGATAGCGCCGTTTCCCAACGCTTGCACTAGTGGGCCACGGCCCGATCCCGGCACTCCGAACGCGCTGCGGAATAGCCGGGGTTATCCACCACACCGGCCGACAGTACAATGCGCGCCTCTGTTGCGGACCGACGTCGATGCCCGCTGACCTGCTCGCCATCCCTGCCGCCAATAAGCCCCGCGACCGCCGCCGCTGGGGCGGCCTCCCGGGCGGCAGCGCGGCGCTGGCCATCGCCAGTGCGGCGCGCAACCACGAGGGCCTGGCGCTGGTGGTGACCGCGGATCCGGCTGCGGCAGCGCAGCTGGAGACGGAATTACGCTTCTTTGTCGGCGGGGAAACAGAGCCGGTCATTCCCATTCTGCACCTGCCGGACTGGGAGACCCTGCCCTACGACCTCTTCTCGCCCCATCAGGACATCATCTCGGAGCGACTGCGCGCCCTGAGTCTGCTGCCTCACACCCGCCGCGGCGTACTGGTCGCGCCGGCCACCACCCTGATGAAACGTCTGCCGCCACCAGCCTTCATCGCCGGTAACAGCTTCCGGTTCGCGGTCGGTGACCGAATCGATCGCGACCAGTTGCGGCGGACCCTGGAGCAGGCCGGCTACCGGGCCACTGATACCGTGTACGAGCACGGCGAGTTCGCGGTGCGCGGCGCGTTGATCGACGTCTTCCCCATGGGGTCGGATCTACCGTTGCGCCTGGATCTGTTCGACGACGAACTGGAATCCCTGCGCACTTTCGACCCGGACTCCCAGCGCACCGTCGCCAGGCTGCCCGCCATCGACCTGCTGCCGGCCCGGGAGATCCCCCTTGATCAGGCCGCCATTCAGCGTTTCCAGGATGCCTGGCACCAGCGTTTCGAGGCGGATCCGCGTAACAGCCACTTCTATCAGGATATCAGCCGCGGTCTGGCGCCCGGGGGCATCGAATACTATCTGCCGCTGTTTTTCGAGCACAGCGCCACGCTGTTCGATTATCTCCCCGACCAGGTGCTGGCATTCTCCAGCGGAGATATCGGTGCCGCCGCTGCCGACTTCTGGCGCGAGGCCGGCGACCGCTATCGCGAGCACGGCGTGGACCCGAACCGCCCTCTGGTCCCGCCGGGGGAGCTGTTTCTCACCGACGACCAACTGTTCGCCGGCCTCAACGCGCTGGCGCGCACCGAGCTCCATGCCGACCCCCTGCCGGACGGGATCGGCCAGCACAACTTCCGCTGTCGGGCGCTGCCGGACATCGCGGTGGACGCCCGCGCCCGGGAACCGCTGGCAAAGCTGGAGGCGGTGTTGGCGGCCAATGCCGGACCGGCCCTGCTCTGCGCCGAATCCGCCGGGCGCCACGAGGCGCTCCTGGAGCTGCTGAAACCCCTGGCTCTCGAGCCGGTCGCGGTGGCTGGCTGGACCCAGGCCCTGGACACCTCAGCACCTTTCATGATCGCCGTTCATCCCCTGGAGCGCGGGTTCCAGGTGCGGGAAACGGAATTCAGCCTGATCACCGAGACCGAGCTGTTCGGTCAACAGATCCTCCAGCGCCGGCGCCGATCCCGGCAGCGTGATACCGCAGACCAACTGGTCCGCAGCCTCAGCGAATTGCGCCCGGGCGCACCCGTGGTCCACCTCGATCACGGCGTGGGGCGCTACCTGGGTCTCCAGGTTCTCGACGTCGAAGGCCAGGCGCAGGAATTTCTGACCATCGAATACGCAGAAGGCGCAAAGCTATATGTGCCTGTAGCCAATCTGCACCTGATCAGCCGCTACAGCGGCGGCGATCCGGATTTGGCGCCCCTGCACCGCTTGGGCAGCGAACAATGGCAAAAGGCCAAAGACAAGGCCGCGCGGGAAATCCGCGATACCGCCGCCGAATTGCTCGAGGTCCATGCGCGCCGCGCCGCCCGCGAAGGCTTTGCCTACCCGGATCCGGGTGCCGACTACCAGGCATTCGCGGCTGCCTTTCCCTTCGAGGAAACCCCCGACCAGGAAGACGCCATCACTGCGGTGCGCAACGACATGCTCAGCAACAAGCCGATGGACCGGCTGATCTGCGGCGACGTCGGTTTCGGCAAGACCGAGGTCGCCATGCGCGCCGCCTTTCTCGCGCTTGCCGCTGGCCGCCAGGTCGCGGTGCTGGTGCCCACCACCCTGCTCGCCCAGCAGCATTACGAGTCCTTCACTGACCGCTTTGCCGACTGGCCGGTGAACATCGAAGTGCTGTCACGCTTCCGCAGTGCCAAGGACAAGACCCAGGTGCTGAAGCGTCTGAAGGAAGGCAAGGTGGATATCCTGATCGGCACCCACCAGTTGCTGCAGGAAACCGTCTCCTTCAGCGACCTGGGGCTGATCATCGTGGACGAGGAACACCGCTTTGGGGTGCGTCACAAGGAGCGCCTCAAACAGATGCGCGCTGAATGCGACATCCTCACCCTCACCGCCACTCCGATCCCCCGTACCCTGAATATGGCCTTTAGCGGCATGCGCGACATTTCCATCATCGCCACCCCACCGCAAAAACGCCTGTCGGTAAAAACCTTCGTGCAGCAGCACAACGACACCACCATCAAGGAAGCCTTGCTCCGCGAGCTGCTTCGTGGCGGTCAGGTGTACTATCTGCACAACGATATCGACACCATGGACAGGACCGCGGCCGACATCCGCAAACTGGTCCCTGACGCCCGCGTCGGCATTGCCCACGGGCAGATGCGCGAGCGGGAACTGGAAGCGGTGATGAGCGACTTCTATCACCGGCGCTTCAACGTGCTGGTCTGTTCCACCATCATCGAAACCGGCATCGACGTGCCCAGCGCCAACACCATCATCATCGACCGGGCCGACAAGCTCGGCCTGGCACAGCTGCATCAGTTACGAGGCCGCGTGGGCCGCAGCCATCACCAGGCCTACGCCTACCTGATCACCCCCAGCCCCAAGGCGATGAGCAAGGACGCACTCAAGCGCCTGGAGGCCATCGAACAGGCCACCGACCTGGGCGCCGGCTTCATGCTGGCCAGCCAGGATCTGGAAATCCGTGGCGCCGGGGAACTGCTCGGCGAAGAGCAGCACGGTAACATCCACACCATCGGTTTCAGCCTCTACATGGAAATGCTGGAACAGGCGGTGGAAGCTCTGAAACGGGGCGAACAACCGGACGTGGAAAAACCGCTCAGCGGTGGTCCGGAACTGAACCTGCGTATCCCCGCTCTGATCCCTGAGGATTACCTGCCTGACGTGTTCGGCCGCCTGACCCTCTACAAGCGCATTGCCGGCTGCAAGACCCGCAATGGCCTGAAAGAACTGCAGGTAGAGATGATCGACCGCTTCGGCCTGCTGCCGGAACCGGTGAAAAACCTGTTCGCAGTCACCGAACTGCGCCAGCAGGCGGAAAGACTGGGCATCACCCGACTCGATGCTCACGCCGGTGGCGGCAAGCTGGAGTTCGGCGAGCGTACCCCGGTGGACCCGCTCACCATCGTCAAGCTGGTCCAGTCCGGCCCCAACCGCT
>CAJXRS010000111.1 GCA_913060555.1 uncultured Gammaproteobacteria bacterium
CCTCTCTATTCGTCGGCAGCGTCAGATGTGTATAAGAGACAGGTGTAGAACAGGCCGCCGTCCTTGGCCGTACCGGTGGTTTCGTCGATACGCACATGGGGTTCGACCAGCATGGCGTTGGTTGCGAAGTAGCCGAAATCGGTGTCAGACAACACCACCAGGTCGGTTTTGAGTTTGTCGCGAAAAAAGTCGTAAGCAAGGCCATCGGGCAGCGCCCTGGCGGCGAGGTCGGCGGCAACAGTCGCGACGGCTGCGGACTCCTTCTCCGTGGCCGTGTATTCGAATGCTTCGAGGTGCAGCTTGCGGCCCGACGACAGCAACGCCGGGTTGGCCAGCAGGCAGTGTTCGTCGTTGACGGTCAGCGCCGGCCAGTTCGCCGCAATGCCGATCAACCCCAGCAGCCGCTGCGCCCGCGACAGCGCCTGCGGACAGGTGGCGTAGACGTAGCCGCCCTTGAGCGAGCGCACGGGCAGGGCGACGAGCTGGGCGTCGCCGAAGCTCACCGCGCCGGCGTGCAGGTCGCTGCTACCGGCGTCCGGCCCGAACAGCCGGTCGATAAGGTTCTTATCGCCGTCGATGGCCTCGAAACCGTGCCGTACCGCTCCCTTGATGCCGGACCCCGCAAAGCAGGGGTGGTCGGTGTGCCGCTCGCGCTGGATGGGGTTGTCGATCACGCCGACGGCTTGCCCCGCGCCCATGTGAACGGGGCTGACGGCGTATAGAAACAGCGCGGATTGTTTTTGAAACATGTCGGACTCCCTTGGAATCAGTGGGCCGCAATGGCAATACGGTTGAAGCCTTCGGCGCGACGGGCCGCATCCTGGCAGGACTCACGCCACAAACCGGTTTCGGCAAGCTTGCGCAGCGCTTCGGGCGTGGTGTCGAGTTGATCCAGCCAGTAGACGCCGCCGGCAGCCACGGCGCGCATCGCTGGCTTGGGCTCCCAACGCGCCAGATCCCAGCCGGAGATGACTTCGGCTCGCGGCACGGCGGCGCAGACCAGGCGGCCTTTGACACCGTGCAGGTCGAGTCTGAATTCGCCGTCGGCCTGGATGATGCCAGCGGGGAGCCAGCCGCCCTCGAAGATGCCCGGCGTGGCGAGCACGAGGCGGCAACGCCGGGCGGCGACAATCGCGCCGTAGTCTGGTGGAGGCAAGCGGTAGTCCACGGTGGGGTGAATGGCGGCGGCGCGACCGTCGCCGCCCAGGCGCAGCAGGCCATCGGTGGGCGGTTCGGCGCCGCTAACGGTGGCGAGAAAGCCCACGTCATAGTCGGCCGGCACGGTTTTCTTCGTCTCCGGGTCGGTGCCGATGCGCTCGCCGCGCTTTTTCATCGCTACCGCCTGCACCGAGAACAGCCGGCCATCGGCGGCGCGACCGCTGGCGGCATCGAGCCCCAAGCCGACGCGGTCATCGATCGACCACAGCGTCGAGAACTTGACCAGGTGCGCCGGCTCCGGCACCTGCCCGGCGAGGTACTGCCGCCAGCCGGCTTCAGTCAGCCAGTAGCCGGATGCCGGTTTGTTGCGCTCGCGTTCCGCGAGCACCGGAAGTTGGGCGAACGGGGCGGAAGACAACAACCCACTGGCAGGCAGCGTGGGTTGGAGCGCGCGCACCGAAACCGGCTTGCCCACTTCGTCTTCGGTGACCACCAGATCGGCAGGCAACGCGATCAGCGCTTCCAGGCGACCACCGGCATGGCGCCGCGCCAGGTTGAATGCGGTGACGGCGAAGGCGCCGGGCTGCGCTGGCGTGCCCAGTGTCGGGTGCTCAACCTTTCCTGCGGAAAACGCGGCCAGGTCCACGCCATCGTCGGCGAGCATCCGCGAGCGCAGCGCGCCCGCCGCGACCGAGGGCCACGGAGGCACGAGTGATTCGCCATGACTGCCGGGGTCACCGAACAGCTTGTTGCCACGCAGGAACAGCACGTCCAGCGGCTCGATGAAAAGGCTCGTGGTCATCCGCTTGCTCCTGCTTGTTGCGCAGCGCTGCGCGGCGCCGATTCGGCAGCGCCCGAGCGCGTCTCGCGGGCCAGGAATTCGGCCACGGTGAGAAAGTTTCCCAGCCACTTCAGGCCGTCTTTGGGTTGGGCGGCGGTGAGCGTGGCAAGGCGCTCGGCAAGACCGGCTGCCTCGGCTTTGAGCGTGTCCGCGGATTGACGGGCCAGTTGGTAGGCCAGCAGCGACGCCAGCATCTGCGGCCGGTCCTTGGGGTCCGGCAGGTCGGTCAGCCATTCGAGGCTGTTGTACACGGCGCGGCGCGAGGTGTCGGCGTGGGAAAGGAAGGCGCGCAGGTCGCCGAGCAAAGCCACCGGTTCGCCCCATTTTTCGGTCAGCCGCAGCGCCCCGCCGGAACGTTTGATGACGGTGATCGAGAACGAATCCCGGCCGCCTTCGTTTTTGGCACGCTGTTCCGCCGCGCGTAATTCGCGCAGCACCGCGCCCAGTGGCGCCTGGTGGTGGGCGATAACAGCGCCGCAGGAGGCTGTGGCGTCTTTGCCCATCATGCGCATGAGTTGTAGGTGGTCCTTGCCGCCACGCCGGGTCTTGAGTGCGGCAAAGCCGTTGTGCAGGGTCAGCCCGCCCAGCACGCCGCCTGCGTGCGCCGGGTCGTGCCCTGAGTACGCCAGCCGCAGCCGCTGCATGGCCGGGAGCAGACCGACCACCGGCAGCATGGCGAGCACGTCGTCGCCACCGGCGTAAATCACGCGGCCCAGATGCTCTTCCTC
Organism: uncultured Gammaproteobacteria bacterium; assembly: GCA_913060555.1. GTDB lineage: Bacteria > Pseudomonadota > Gammaproteobacteria > Pseudomonadales > Porticoccaceae > JAGPUQ01. The sequence goes on from CAJXRS010000111.1 coordinate 2,728, forward strand.
AACCACGTGGCGCACCACGGTTTGGGAGAAATCGTTGAGCGCGCCGGAAATGGCCAGATGGCGGTTGGGCGAGATCGCCCGCCTTTGCGCGCCGTAGTCCCGTATCAGCGGTTGCTTAGCGGCGTGTTCATCAAAGCCTTTTTGCACCTGCGGGTGAAAGCTGTCGCGGTAGGAAATGGACGTCTTTTCCTCGCCGGACAGAATGCGCCCCATGTGATCGCCGTCCATCATCAACAGCGCGTAGTAGGTTTCGAGCTTGACCTCCTCACCTTCGTCCACGCCTTTGGCGAGAGTCTGGCGCACCAGCCGCTTGGCGTGTTCGTAGGCATCGTCTTCGTTGCTGGCATCGCGGGCGGCTTCGAGCAGACCGGGGATGCGCTTGGCGTCGCGCAGTGCCGGGTTGTCCCTGTGGCGGCGCGCCAGCTTGCGGGGCAATGCAACGTTTTGTACGCGATACTTCTGGCATTCGGCTTCGAAGTCCTCCGCGATCGTCCCGCCCTTTTCCAGCCATCGGTCGAGCTGGTGTGCCAGCGCCATGGTGTGAGTGGAGACGACGAAGCGGCCGCATTGCTTGCCGGTGGCTTTCTCCACCTCCTTGGCAAAGATGGTCGGCCACAGGCGCTTGATCGCGGCAAGCGCACCCAGATGTTCATTCGCCTTGGCCCAGGCTGGGTTATGGTCGGCCACTTTTGTCCATAGCGTCTCGACGTGCTCGCTCGCATTGAACTTCGGGTCCTGGCCGCTTTTGCGCTTGCCCGTCGGCACCTTGAGCAGCTCGGCATCATCGGTCAGCCATTCGGTCTCGCCGGTCAGCGAGCAGCGCCAGCCTTTCTGTTCGCTCTGGTCGAATGCTCGCGTGCTCTTGGCTGCCGCCAACAGACGCTCGGCCAGGTCGTACACCGCCGGATAGAGCACGCCGGGGTTGGGCGCGAAAAACGTGGTGCCGTCGCTCCAGTCGATTTCCTTCTGCAGTGCCTGCCAAGCAGGCGTGCCGAGAAAACCGCAGGGCTTACCCGCTTCCCCGCCAAAGAAAGGCGCCATCGCCGCGCTCAAGCCGCTCACGTCGAGGTCGGTCTGTCTGGCGGAGTTCTTCGGGTGGATCAGCGAAAACGGCACCGCCGCCCAATGCACTTCCGGAAAGCCGGCGAGCTGCTCGCGCATCTGGCGGTGGCAATGTTGCTCGGCGCCGGTTTTCATACCCGCCACGTCCAGCAGGCGATTCACCACGTCCTGCCCGGTGGTTTGCAGCCAGTCACGCACTGCTTGTGTCACTTTTTCTGCCAGCGCTTTGGCCTGACTGGCCGGCACCACGGCAACGAAGCGATTCGGCAGCGCCGCTGAAAACAGTGGATTGGCGTCGGTACCACCACGCATCCAGTCGCTGTCCTTGAACAGGTCGGCAGGCAGACCCATTTCGTCGCGCAGCCACAGATCCACCTGCGGAATGCCGCGCAGACGCGGAAACAGAATCGCGTCCGGCCCCAGCGCTTCGCACACCGGGCGCATCGCCTCCCAGGCAAGGCGCGACAGCAGGTGCGAACCAGCCCACAGATCGTCCATCTTGCGCGCCGCCGCGATGAAGCCCTGCACCGGGCCGATGGACAGCGCCAGCAGTGCCGCCTCGCCATTCGGGTCAGCGGCAAAGGCGCCGGCAAAGGCCGAAGTGAGGTCCAGGTGATCCCAGATCGAATGGTCGGGAACGCGGGTATCGGCGGGCAGCAGCCGCCACAGCGCGCCGAGCTTGCCGAAATCCTCGTCCTCGGACAGCTCGGGGCCGAAACGCCAGTAGGTGAGCAGGGTTTTACGCAGGTCTTGTGTGGGCTCGCCCTTGGCGCCCAGTTGCACCAACAGGTTCGAGAAGTGGTCGAAGCTGCGCTGCTTGATGTCCTTGAAATCGGTGTCGCCCAGGCCGCCGTGTTCGCCGAGGTCGTACTGTTCGTCGGTGAGCGGATGCACGAGCACCGGTTTGGTGGTCCAGTGCACTCGCGCCCAGTCGGCCACTTTGAAAGTGATGGGCTCGCCCGTCTTTTTGAGATGGGTTTCTTCCTCCATTGGCCACTGCGGCCGGTCGGCGGCGGCCGCCCACCAGTCGGCGCGCTGCACGTGACGGTAAATCGCAAGCGGCAGGCCTTTCTTGAAGATTACCGTGGACAGGGCTTGGTCGTTGTCCGGGTCGATGTTGTCCGCGGGCGTTTCGCCGAGGCCCAGCAGTCGGGTGAGCGCGCGGGAAGTGCCGCCCTCATGCCCGGCCGGGTCGCGCAGCAGCACCAAGGCTTTCTCCGCCGGATCGTGAATGCGCGCGGCGAGTTTGGTTTGCCAGATGAGGTCGTCGGTCATGGTGTTCTCTCAGGCAGGAATACGGGTGAGCTTCTGGGTGGGCGCGTTGAGAAATGCGTGCACCTGCTGCCAGACGCGCTCGATCTCCGTGCGATTCGGGTTGAAGGCCGCCGGCGGCAGGCAGGGCACATGGAAAATGACGCCGACGACTTGCCGGGGCTCGCTGACCGAAGGACAAATTTTGAAACGCAGGCTGTTGGGCAGGCGGGCGTTGCGATCCCAGGCACTCGTCGAATGGCGCGTGATTGGATACGACAGCCAGTGCCGGTCCAGCGGCTGCGGATGTGGTGGCTTTACGTCGGGGAATTTGAATTGCGTGCGCAGCCCAATCTTGAGTTCCGCCAGCCTTCGCATGGCGGGTTTCCAGTCGTCGAATGCCTCGGTCTGCCATGCCAAGGGGCCTTGGTCGTCCACTCCGATGGCGTGCGGCCAATCGCGGTCGAGGCAGTCGCGCCAAGAGCGCAGCGGCAGCGCCTTGCTCTCCTGCGACTCCTCTGCCGGCAACAGAGGAGTGAAAACGAATGATCCCCAGCCGTTGCGGCTGCGGCCGCCAAGCGTGCCGTAGCGGTTCATAAGCCACAGTGCACGTTCGATGCGTGGGGCGTTGGCCTCGATCAGCTCCTTCAGTTCAGGGCGCTTGTGCGTGGTCGGAAAGGCGATGGCGAAGGTGGCGGATTCGCCGGCCTGAATGGCGGCGTTGCCTTTGAGCGCGGGTGTCTTGGCCCCCTTCGGCAAAGTCAGCGGCCCATAGCCGAGGTAAAGATCGCTGCCCACAGCGAATTTGACTTCTGGGTGTTTTACCGTCGGCAGGGCTTGCCAACTGCTCTGCTTGCCTTCAGTCCATTGATCCAGCCGCAGTCGCACGAGACTCTTGCGCGCCGCGGTCGCGACCTGTCGGCCATTGCGCTCCGAGGGGTCATCTGCCAGCCACGCATGTCCAAACAGCAGGCCTTCCTCATGGCGCATTCGTTTCAGCGCGGGATCGCCATTCGGAAAACCGTTGTCCGCGGCCCAGACCACCCGCCACCACTCGCGCAGCAGGTGCTTGATCGGCGGCGTGCGCCAGCGGGCATTCTGCTCGGCATCGCCGAGAAAGGCCGGGGTGAGGAAGCGCAGCTGGTATTCGAGTTGTTTCATGGCCGTTTCCCGTGCTTGTGGAGGCGATGATGCCCGATTGGATCGATCACAGGCGGATTTCGCAAGCTTGCCGCCCGCTCATCGCCCCACCCAGGTTTTGATCTTTTCTTTCAGACGCCCCAGTTCGCTGCCGGTGACCACCTCGATACGCAGCGCCCCCGCGAGGCGTCTTTCCTCATCGCGCAGGTTCCGGTAACTGACCAGCATGCTGCGGGTACCCAGGCCGCCGACGCGCCGAGAAATCTCGGCGAGCTTGAACAGAGCGTCATTGGCCTTGGGCGCTTCGGGCTTGTCCATGCGCGCGGTCTTGCATTCGATGACGAACAGGCGGTTGCGGGCCAGAAAGGCGACGTCGAGTTCGTTGCGGACACCACCGGCATCTTCCACCTGCAGGTTCAGGGCGTCATCGCGCACCTCGAGCTCGGCTTTGAGCGCCGCCAGCGTCTGGAACACGTGGTGCTCCAGCCAGCCGCCCTTGACGAAGTCACGATCCGCCTCACTTGTGAAAGTCAGCGTCGTGCCCACGACGGTGAGTGCGCCGGCATCTGTAAATTCGCGCAGCAGTGAATCCAGCGCACGGCTGTCCGCCTGGTCTGGCGTCAACTGCACGTGAAGCCGGCGCCGATCCTCGGCCTGCTGGGCGATCCAGTTCAGTTGCGCCAGCGGCTGCGCCAGGCTGCCGGCCTGGGTGCTGAGGGTGCGCAGTAGATCGTCGTGGCGGCGCTCACGCTGCGGGCGCTGTATGCCCGCGTCCAGGCTGAAGCCATACCCGCGCAGGTAGTGACGCAGGCGCAGTTGCCGCGAAAGCCGCTGCCGGCCCGCTTTGGGTGCCAGCCAGATGACCTCGTCCGTATCAGCATCAACGTAGAACACCGCCCAGTTGACAGCGGCCGCTACCGACTGGGCCGCCAGCGCCATGAGCTTGGTGCCGCCGGTGACGTTCAGCGCGATGGACTGTCCCTCGCGCGCGCCGGCCAGTTCCAACAGTGCATCCTGAAGCTTTGAGTAGTTGTGCTCATCGGGCAGTTCGACACGCTCAGTGCCGACACCGGCCTCACGCAGCACGGTCTCCAGCGCGGCGGCCCGCGTCTGCATCTTTCCGCTTACCATCAGCACCACTTCGGCGGGTTTCATCGACGGATCGAGCGCCGGCAGCAGATTTGCCGCGGCCTGGTCGGAGACGAGGCAGACGTGGACCTCGGATGGCTGCATGGCGAAAGGTTCGGGCATCTCAGCTTGCGGCGCGGTCATGGCTCAGTCCTCCTGGATCTCGATGGCCTGCGGGGCAAGCCCGAGGCGGTAGGCCTTCGGCCTGCCCTCTCCCGCTATGAGGTAGGGCGCCGCGCCGCGTGCGCCCAGGGCATTGCGCAATGCCGTGTTGACGCGCGAGCGGCGCTCGTCGAAATCGCCAACGGACAGACCGTACCGGTAGCGCTCCTCGACCCCAGTATTCAAGCCTCGCAGGCGGTCGTACTCGGTGAGGTACTCGCTCGCATAATCGGGGTTGGGTCCTGTCTCGAAGGGCCGCCGCAAGCCATCGAGCCCGGCGCGGGCACGGCGCGCGAACCACAGTAGAAAGGCGAGGTCGGCCGGCGGCATCGGCACTTCGCAACCGCCGGCGAGAAGATGCGCCTCGTTCACGTCGATGACGAGTCTCGGCGGGCCCAGGCTGCGGTTGAGCGCGGCGACGGTGTCGGAAAAACGTGCCGCACCGGCCAGCAAACGATCCGGCAACCCCTCGCGCAGGCGCACGAAGGGAATCTGGGCCAGGGTCACCTCGGCCTGCCGGCAGTCGAGCGGGCGCGGGCTGGGACCGAGCGTGTGGATCACCCGCTCGCCGGGGCTGGGGTAGTAGAACAGCGGGTGCGACTCGAACGGCGGCGACACCAGTACGTGCGACAGCCGGTCCTGCGGCCGGCCGAACAGCGACAGCGCATAACCGAGGTAATAGCCCATGGTCTTGCGCCCGCCGGCGATGGAGACATGCAGGGCACTGTCTGGGTCGGCGGTGAGCGCTCGCACGGCTTCGGTCAGCGCATCGGCGGTGGCGTCGTTGTCGGCCTGGCTGCGGATGTCCTCCAGCGGTTCGCCGTCGCCGGCGCGGATCACCTGGATGCAATCGGCGTCGAAATGAATTGCCGGCAGCGCGTAGTCGGCGCGCAGGCGGTGAAACCAGCCCGGCTCGGTCGACAGCAGGTTCAGCTGCGCGTGCTCGGCGCCGCGGACGGTGGTGAGCAAGCGAATCTCGGTTGGCAGCCACGGGTGGCCCGCCCGGATGGCCAGCGCGTACAGGGTTTCGGTGACGATCTGCGGCGACAGACCGGTCACGGCCAGCAGCACGCGGCGGGGAAAATCGGCGGGATTACGGCCGAGGGAATCGCTGGACAGGGGTTCGGGTGTGTTCATGCTCGCAGTGTGCCTTCCGTGTCCGTCCATCCCTACTTCCCGCAAGCTTGCGTCAGGCGGCACTGAGCCGGTAACGGCCGAGGCCCATCACCGCGCCCTTGCCGACATGTGTCCACTGGCCGAGCCACAGGTAGGGCCAGAAGGATGTGAGTGCCGCACCTGGCAGCACAAAGGCGCCCACCTGCCCGCCCATCTGCAGGAGCGTGTCCTGGCGGGCGGAGTAGCGTGTCCATTCGTGCCAGCGCAGCTCGGGACCGATGATCGCGATCGCCTCGGCTGCCTGCACCAAACCGCGGAAGTCGGTCTCCAGCGGGGTGTCGGTGTGGAAGTAACTCAGCAGCGACACCCGCCGCAGCAGCTGCGAGAAGAAATCCCGGAACCGCAGGCGCTCGGGCGTGACCAGGTCGCCGCCGATCTTCAGGCGCAGCGGGGTGAGC
>CAJXRS010000112.1 GCA_913060555.1 uncultured Gammaproteobacteria bacterium
TGGGCGGCAAGGCCCAGTTCGGCGGCCAGCGCTTCGGGGAGATGGAGGTCTGGGCCCTGGAGGCCTATGGTGCTGCATACACCCTGCAGGAAATGCTCACGGTCAAGTCCGACGACGTCGCCGGGCGCACCAAGATGTACAAGAATATCGTCGATGGCGACCATCACATGGAGCCCGGCATGCCCGAGTCGTTCAACGTGCTGGTCAAGGAGATCCGCTCGCTGGGGATCAATATCGACCTCGAGTATGAGTGACCGCGCACCCTGTTTCGCACACCGGGCCGTCGCGGCCCGGTGCTGCACACTGGAGGAAAGGCCTTGAAAGATTTGCTCAACCTACTCAAGAATCAGGATCAGATTGGCGATTTCGACGGCATCCGCATCGGTCTGGCGTCGCCGGACATGATTCGCTCCTGGTCCTTTGGGGAAGTCCGTAAACCCGAGACCATCAACTACCGCACCTTCAAGCCGGAGCGCGACGGGCTGTTCTGCGCCAAGATCTTCGGACCGGTCAAGGATTTCGAATGCCTGTGCGGCAAGTACAAGCGCATGAAGCACCGCGGCATTGTCTGCGAGAAATGTGGCGTCGAGGTCACCCACGCCAAGGTGCGCCGCGAGCGCATGGGCCACATCGAACTGGCCAGTCCGGTGGCGCATATCTGGTTTTTGAAGTCCCTGCCCTCGCGAATCGGTCTGGCACTCGATATGACCCTGCGCGAGATCGAGCGGGTACTCTATTTCGAGTCTTTCGTGGTGATCGATCCCGGCATGACCACGCTCGAGGCCGGCCAGCTGCTCAGCGATGACGAGTACTACCAGGCCATGGAAGAGTTCGGCGGTGAGTTTACCGCCAGTATGGGTGCCGAGGCGATTCAGGCGCTGCTCAAGGACCTCGATCTGGAGAGCGAGATCAACCGCCTGCGCGACGAGATCCCCGACACCCGTTCCGAGACCAAGATCAAGAAACTGTCCAAGCGGCTCAAGCTGCTCGAGGCCTTCAACAATTCCGGCAACAACCCGGAATGGATGATTCTCGAGGTGCTGCCCGTACTGCCGCCGGATCTGCGCCCCCTGGTGCCGCTCGATGGTGGGCGCTTCGCCACTTCCGACCTCAACGACCTGTACCGCCGGGTCATCAACCGCAACAATCGCCTCAAGCGGTTGCTGGAGCTCAGCGCGCCCGACATCATCGTGCGCAACGAGAAGCGCATGCTGCAGGAGTCGGTCGACGCCCTGCTCGACAATGGCCGTCGCGGCCGCGCCATCACGGGCTCCAACAAGCGGCCGCTGAAGTCGCTCGCTGACATGATCAAGGGCAAGCAGGGGCGTTTTCGCCAAAACCTGCTCGGCAAGCGCGTGGACTACTCCGGTCGTTCGGTGATCGTGGTCGGGCCCACGCTGCGCCTGCATCAGTGTGGGCTGCCCAAGCGTATGGCGTTGGAGCTGTTCAAGCCGTTCATCTTCTCCAAACTCGAGACCCAGGGCCTGGCGACCACCATCAAGGCCGCCAAGAAGATGGTCGAGCGAGAGGAGCCCGTGGTGTGGGACATCCTCGATGATGTGATTCGCGAGCACCCGGTGTTGCTCAACCGGGCACCGACCCTCCACCGGCTGGGCATTCAGGCGTTCGAGCCGATCCTCATCGAGGGCAAGGCGATCCAGCTCCACCCGCTGGTCTGCGCCGCTTACAACGCTGATTTCGATGGCGACCAGATGGCCGTGCACGTGCCGCTGACATTGGAAGCGCAACTCGAGGCGCGCGCGCTGATGATGTCGACCAACAACATCCTCTCCCCGGCCAGCGGCGAACCCATCATCGTGCCCTCCCAGGACGTGGTCATGGGCCTCTACTACATGACTCGCGAGCGGGTCTCCGCGCTCGGTGAAGGCATGGCATTTGCCGATCTCCGCGAAGTATCGCGGGCCTACTACGGTGGCCAGGTGGACCTGCAGGCCAGGGTCAGGGTGCGCATCAACGAATCCCGGCTCGATGAGGCAGGCGACTGGACCGATACCACCACGCTTTGCGAGACCACTGTCGGCCGCGCGCTGCTGTGGGGGATCGTGCCCCGCGGATTGCCCTTCGAACTGGTCAACCAGGACATGAACAAGAAGGCGATTTCGCGCATCATCGACCAGTGCTATCGGGTGCTGGGGCTCAAGGACACGGTGATTTTCGCCGATCAGCTGATGTACACCGGATTCGATTTTTCGACCCGGTCCGGGGTTTCCATCGGCGTTGACGATTTCGTGATCCCGAAGCAGAAAGCCGAGATCGTGGGGCGCGCCGAACAGGAGGTGCTGGACATCGAGAACCAGTTTTCCTCCGGCCTGGTGACCCAGGGCGAGAAGTACAACAAGGTGATCGATATCTGGTCGCGAGCCAACGATCTGGTCGCCAAGTCGATGATGGAAATCATTTCCAAGGAAAAAGTACGCAACCGCGAGGGCGAGAAGGTCGAGCAGACCTCCTTCAATTCCGTGTACATCATGTCGGATTCCGGCGCCCGGGGTTCCCCGGCGCAGATCCGCCAGCTGGCCGGGATGCGGGGGCTGATGGCGCGACCTGACGGTTCGATCATCGAGACGCCGATTACCGCCAACTTCCGTGAGGGGCTGAGCGTACTGCAGTACTTCATCTCCACTCACGGCGCTCGCAAGGGGCTCGCCGACACGGCATTGAAGACTGCCAACTCCGGTTACCTCACCCGTCGGTTGGTTGATGTCGCCCAGGATCTGGTGGTCACGGAATTCGATTGTGGCACCCAGGAAGGGTTGTTGATGGCGCCGGTGATCGAGGGTGGCGACATCATCGAATCGCTGGGCGACCGCATTCTGGGCCGCGTCGTGGTCAAGGATCTGACCGGTCTCGACGACGAGATCCTGGTGGAGGCCAATACGCTGATCGACGAAAAGCTGGTTGAGCTCATCGAGCGCAACGGCATCGACGAGGTGCTGGTGCGCTCGCCGATCTCCTGCAAGACCAGGTACGGGATCTGCTCGCAGTGCTACGGCCGCGACTTGGCGCGGGGTCATCGCATCAACCCCGGCGAGGCAGTGGGCGTGATCGCCGCGCAGTCAATCGGCGAGCCGGGCACCCAGCTGACGATGCGGACCTTCCACATCGGCGGCGCTGCTTCCCGAGCCTCCGCGGCTGACAATATCCAGGTCAAGACCGGGGGCACCATTCGCCTGGTCGGCGCCAAGGTCGCTCAGCGCAGCAATGGCGAGCTGGTCACGGTGTCGCGCTCTGGAGAGCTGGCGGTGGCCAGTGCCAGTGGCCGCGAGCGCGAGCGCTACAAACTGCCCTATGGTGCGGTGATCCGGGTGCTCGACGGTGCCGAGGTGGAGCCTGGTGCCGTGGTCGCTGCCTGGGATCCGCACACCCACCCGGTGATTACTGAAGTGAAGGGCCGGGTGGCCTTCTCGGGCATGGAGGAGGGGTTGAGCATCCGCACCCAGACCGACGAGGTCACCGGGCTCACCAGCACCGTGGTGATCGACCCCAACGAGCGCCCGGCCGCGGCCAAGGACATGAGGCCGATGATCACCCTGCTCGATGAGGACGGCAAGGAACTGTGCTTTCCCAATTCCACGGTGCCGGCCCACTATCCACTGCCCAGCGATGCCATCATCACCGTGAAGAACGGTGACGAGGTCGGCACCGGGGGCGTGATCGCGCGGATTCCGCAAGAGGGTTCCAAGACCAGAGATATCACCGGCGGTCTGCCCCGGGTTGCCGATCTGTTCGAGGCGCGCAAGCCCAAGGATCCGGAGATCCTCGCCGAAATTTCCGGCACCGTCACCTTTGGCAAGGAGACCAAGGGCAAGCGTCGCTTGATCATCACGCCCGCCGAGGGCAGTGAGCCCTATGAGGAACTGATTCCCAAGTGGCGCCAGCTCAATGTCTACGAGGGTGAGCAGGTCGAGCGCGGCGAGGTGATTTCCGAGGGGCCGTCCAATCCGCACGATATCCTGCGGCTCAAAGGGGTAGAGGCGCTGGCCCGCTATATCGTCAATGAGATTCAAGAGGTCTATCGGCTGCAGGGCGTGAAGATCAACGACAAGCATATCGAGGTGATCGTCCGGCAGATGCTGCGCAAGGTGGATATCGCCGAAAGTGGGGATTCGAACTTCATCCCCGGCGAGCAGATCGAGTACGCCCAGGTGGAAGAGGTCAACGAGAGTCTGCGTGCGAGCGATCGCATCCCGGCCCGCTTCGAGCGCGTGCTGCTGGGGATTACCAAGGCCTCGTTGGCCACCGAAAGCTTCGTGTCCGCCGCATCCTTTCAGGAGACCACCCGGGTGCTCACCGAGGCAGCGGTCACCGGCAAGACCGACCATCTGCGCGGTTTGAAGGAAAACGTCGTCGTCGGGCGGCTGATTCCGGCGGGTACCGGCCAGACCTACCACGGTCAGCGTCGGCGGCAGCGCGAAGTCGGCGAGCCCGAAGCGGTATCGGCGATGGATGTCGAGGCGGCACTCAGCGAAGCGCTCAATGCTGGCGGCGAGGAGCAATGAGCGCCAGGCCGGGGAATACTGGCGCGGCTGCTTGACGGTATGGGGGCAGATCTTTAAAATCCCGCCTCCCAGCCGCCGGCCGCCGGTGCAAGCGAAACGCTTTTTCCGGGCCCGACTCGCCGTCGCGAGTCGGGCCCTCGTTCAGGAGTATTCTAACGATGGCAACGGTCAACCAGTTGGTTCGCAAGCCCAGAAAGCGCAGAGCCGTCAAGAGTACGGTGCCGGCGCTGCAAGGTTGCCCGCAGCGCCGCGGCGTCTGTACCCGGGTCTATACCACGACGCCCAAGAAGCCCAACTCGGCGATGCGCAAGGTGTGCCGGGTGCGGTTGACCAGTGGTTACGAAGTGACCTCCTACATTGGTGGCGAGGGCCACAATCTCCAGGAGCACAGTGTGGTGTTGATTCGTGGGGGTCGGGTCAAGGATCTGCCGGGGGTCCGCTATCACACGGTCCGGGGCAGCCTGGACACCTCCGGGGTCAGCAACCGCCGGCAGCGGCGTTCCAAATATGGCGCCAAACGCCCCAAAAGCTGAATTTCGTCCTATCCCACCAGTAAGGCCGGGCGCAGTCCCGGAGCAACCTGAAGAGAGCAGCCCATGCCCAGAAGACGTATTATCGCCAAGCGCGAAACCCTTCCCGATCCCAAGTACGGGAGCAGCATCCTCGCCAAGTTCGTCAACCACGTGATGGTCAGCGGCAAAAAGTCAGTCGCCGAGCATATCGTCTACGGTGCGCTCGAGTTGGTGCAGGAGCGTCTGAAGCGCGATCCTGTCGAGACCTTCGAGGAAGCCCTGGATAACATCGCGCCCATGGTGGAGGTCAAGTCCCGACGGGTCGGGGGTGCGACCTACCAGGTTCCAGTCGAAGTGCGGGCGTCGCGGCGCACGGCGCTGGCGATGCGCTGGCTGGTCGATTATGCCCGTGCGCGCAGTGAGAAATCGATGGTGCAAAGGCTGGCGGGAGAGATCGCCGACGCCGCCCAAGGCCGCGGCAGCGCGGTCAAGAAACGCGAGGATGTACATCGCATGGCGGAGGCGAACAAGGCGTTTTCACACTACAGGTTCTGATGGCCGCATCCATCGCCGCCCGCCGCAGGGCCCTCACCGAGAGGCGGCTGTATGAGCTGCCTCTCGCAGTTTTGAACACCAGATTCGGGGAAGTTGACAGTGGCACGTAAGACTCCAATCGCACGGTACCGCAACATCGGCATCGTCGCCCACGTGGATGCTGGCAAGACCACCACGACCGAGCGCGTGCTGTTCTACACCGGCCTTTCACACAAGATGGGTGAAGTCCACGACGGCGCTGCCACCATGGACTGGATGGAGCAGGAGCAGGAGCGGGGCATCACCATTACCTCTGCGGCCACTACCTGTTTCTGGCAGGGCATGCAGCAGCAGTTCGACGAGCATCGGGTCAACATCATCGACACGCCCGGCCACGTCGACTTCACCATCGAGGTAGAGCGCTCGCTAAGGGTCCTGGACGGCGCTGTGGTGGTGCTCTGCGGCTCTTCCGGGGTGCAGCCGCAGACCGAGACCGTGTGGCGACAGGCCAACAAATACGAAGTGCCGCGGTTGGTGTTCGTCAACAAGATGGACCGCGCCGGCGCCGACTTCCTGCGCGTGGTAGAGCAACTGCGCGAACGCCTGGGCGCAAACCCAGTGCCGGTGCAAATGGCGATCGGCTCCGAGGAGGCCTTCGGGGGAGTGGTCGACCTGATCAAGCAAAAGGCGATCATCTGGAACGATGCAGACCAGGGGATGACCTTCGAATACGCCGACATACCTGCGGAATTGCAGGGCGAGAGCGAAACGCTCCGCGAACAACTGATCGAGGCCGCGGCCGAGGCCAACGAAGAATTGATGGAGAAATATCTGGAAGGCGGGGCGCTCACGGAAGCCGAGATCAAGCAGGGTATTCGCCAGCGCACGCTCGCCAACGAAATCGTGCCGGTATTCTGTGGCTCGGCGTTCAAGAACAAAGGGGTGCAGGCGGTGCTTGACGGCGTCATCGAGTTCCTCCCGTCACCCACCGAGGTCAAGGCGATCGAGGGGACCCTCGACGATGACCAAACCGTGGAAAAGCGCGAGGTCGATGACAACGCGCCTTTCGCGGCCCTGGCCTTCAAGATCGCTACCGACCCCTTCGTCGGCGCCCTGACCTTTATTCGCGTGTACTCCGGGGTGTTGAGCTCCGGCGATGCCGTCTACAACCCGATCAAGGGCAAGAAGGAGCGTATCGGGCGGATGGTGCAGATGCACGCCAATCAGCGCGAAGAAATCAAGGAGGTGCGGGCCGGTGATATCGCCGCGGCGATCGGTCTCAAGGACGTCACCACCGGGGAAACCCTGTGTGATCTCAATGCGATCATCACGCTCGAGCGCATGGAGTTCCCCGAACCGGTGATTTCGGTGGCGGTGGAGCCCAAGTCAAAGGCCGACCAGGAGAAGATGGGCGTCGCGCTCGGCAAGTTGGCCCAGGAAGATCCGTCGTTCCGGGTCAAGACCGATGAGGAGACCGGGCAGACCATCATCTCCGGGATGGGCGAGCTGCACCTGGATATCATTGTCGACCGGATGCGCCGCGAATTCAGCGTCGAAGCCAATATCGGCAAACCCCAGGTCGCCTATCGGGAGGCGATCCGCAACACCTGCGAGATCGAAGGCAAGTTCGTGCGCCAGAGCGGTGGCCGCGGGCAGTACGGCCACGTCTGGGTGCGCTTCGAGCCCCGCGAAGAAGGCGAAGAAGGGCTGGAGTTCGTCAACGGTATTGTTGGCGGCGTGGTGCCCAAGGAATATGTCCCGGCGGTAGAGAAAGGGATCGGCGAACAGATGCAGAACGGTATTCTCGCCGGTTACCCGCTGCTCGGTCTCAAGGCCACGCTGTATGACGGCTCCTACCACGACGTCGATTCCAACGAGATGGCATTCAAGATCGCCGCGTCGATGGCGACCAAGGAGCTTGCCAAGAAGGGTGGCGCGGTGCTGCTGGAGCCGGTCATGAACGTTGAGGTGGTGACGCCGGAAGAGAACATGGGCGATGTGGTCGGCGATCTGAACCGGCGTCGCGGTCTGATTCAAGGCATGGACGCGAGTCCGTCCGGAAAGGTGGTGCGCGCCGAAGTGCCGTTGGCGGAGATGTTCGGTTATGCGACCGCCCTGCGCTCCGCCACCCAGGGTCGCGCGACCTTCACCATGGAGTTTCTCAAATATGCGGAAGCGCCCAATAATATCGCCGAAGAGGTCAAGGCCAAGCGCGCCTGACCTTCCGGCCCCTAACCTGAATCGTTGATAGAGGAGTCTTTTGCGTGGCAAAGGAAAAATTCGAGCGTAGCAAGCCGCACATAAACGTTGGGACGATTGGACACGTGGACCATGGCAAGACGACGCTGACGGCGGCGTTGACGCGGGTGTGTTCGGAGGCCTGGGGTAGTGGGTCGGCGGTGCCGTTTGACGGGATTGACAATGCGCCGGAGGAACGGGAGCGAGGGATCACGATTGCGACGGCGCATGTGGAGTACGAGTCACCGGGTCGGCACTACGCGCACGTGGACTGTCCGGGGCACGCGGATTACGTGAAGAACATGATCACGGGCGCGGCGCAGATGGACGGGGCGATACTGGTGTGTTCGGCGGCGGACGGTCCGATGCCGCAGACGCGGGAGCACATTCTGCTGTCTCGCCAGGTGGGTGTTCCGTATATTGTGGTGTTTTTGAACAAGGCGGACATGGTTGACGACCCGGAGCTTTTGGAGCTGGTGGAGATGGAGGTCCGGGAGCTGCTGGACAAGTATGATTTCCCTGGGGACGACACGCCGATCGTGACGGGATCGGCGCTGATGGCGCTGGAGGGTCGGGACGACAACGAGCTGGGCACGACGGCGGTGCGCAAGCTGGTGGAGACGTTGGACTCGTACATACCGGAGCCGGAGCGGGCGATCGACGGGGCGTTTCTGATGCCGATCGAGGACGTGTTCTCGATTTCCGGGCGTGGCACTGTGGTGACGGGCCGTGTGGAACGAGGCATCGTCAAGGTGGGCGAGGAGCTGGAGATTGTTGGCATCAAGGACACCGTGAAGACGGTGTGCACGGGCGTGGAGATGTTCCGCAAGCTGCTCGACGAGGGTCGGGCTGGTGAGAACATTGGCGTGCTGCTGCGTGGCACCAAGCGTGACGACGTGGAGCGGGGCCAGGTGTTGTCGAAGCCTGGGAGCATCACGCCGCACACCAAGTTCGAGGCGGAGGTATATGTGCTGTCCAAGGACGAGGGTGGGCGTCACACGCCGTTTTTCAAGGGTTACCGGCCGCAGTTTTACTTCCGGACGACGGATGTGACGGGTGCGGTGGAGTTGCCGGAGGGTGTCGAGATGGTGATGCCTGGGGACAACATCCAGATGACGGTGACGCTGATTGCGCCGATTGCGATGGAAGACGGCCTGCGCTTTGCGATCCGCGAGGGCGGCCGCACCGTGGGCGCCGGCGTCGTCGCCAAGATCCTCGAGTGA
>CAJXRS010000113.1 GCA_913060555.1 uncultured Gammaproteobacteria bacterium
AGGAAACAGCTTAACATCCGAAAGGATCAAGCGGGTGGACTACTAGTGGGCCACGCGGCCCACTAGAATGTCGCGTATTCGACCGCCCCCAGGTTCCGCCACGGTCGGGTTCTACTCCAGCTTTGGGCTAACACCGAAGAGGTTACGGCTTGCCGGACCATGCGGTTCGCTCTAAGCTCCAGCCAATAACAATAATGCGGGAGGTCGTCATGCTGTTTGCAGACCGCTTTGCCACGCTGCGCCAGACCCGGGCCGGAAGCCCGGCGATCAGCTTTCGGGGTGAAACTCACAGCTTCGGTGAACTGGTCACCCACGGCTGGCAGGTGGGCAACGGACTGCTGGGGGTAGGGGTGCCGCGCCGCGACCGGGTGGTCATGCTGTCCCGAAACCGCCCCGAGTTTTTCGAGCTGTTGATCGGCGCCGGCGCCACGGGCCATGCGCTGACTCCCCTGAATGGGCGGCTGGCGCCAAGGGAACTGGCTGAACTGCTCGATGATACCGCCAGCCCCATACTGTTCGTGGCTCGCGAGTTCTACGACGTCGCCGAACGGATCGCCCCGCAATGTCCACAACTGCGCCATATCGTTGCGCTGGACGGCGGCCACCATCGTTGGCCGGACTACCGCCGCTGGCGCGACGCCCAGTTGACCACCAGACCAAGGGTGAGTGCCCGCGGCGAGGACGATCTCCTCCAGCTCTACACCAGTGGCACCACCGGTCGGCCCAAAGGGGTGCGGTTGACCAATCAGGGTTACGAAAGCTTGTTTCGTGCGCTGGTCGACGAGCAGCTGGTCGGTTCCCGGGTCGCGTCGGTGATCCTCAATGTCATGCCCCTCTTTCACGTCGGCGGCGTCAACCATTCGACGTTCTTTCTGCTGCGCGGCGCGCACCTCCAGCTGCTCGACGATTTCCGGCCCACCGAGGTGTTGGATACGCTGGTCGAGCGGCGCGCCAACCAGGTACTGCTGGTGCCCACCATGATGCACGCCCTGTTGCGTGAGCCGCGAGCGCGGGCGCGCGATTACTCCCATTTGCGGTGCATCCACTATGGCGCGGCGCCGATCGCCGAGTCGCTGCTCCAGGAGGCCATCGAGGTGTTCGGCTGCCGTTTCGCCCAGTTCTACGGCGCCACCGAGAACTACGGGATGGTCACCCGGCTGGCACCGGAGGATCATCTGCCGGAGCGCGGCAAGCTGGGCTCCTGCGGCAAGCCTATCGCCGGCGCCAGCGTGCGCATCGTCAACCCCTTGGGAGAGAGCCTGCCGGCCGGCGAAGTGGGTGAGCTGGTGCTCAAGTGCCGGTGGATGCCCAGAGGCTATTGGCAACAGCCGGCGGCCAGTGCGGCCGCCCTGGCCGGGGGCTGGTATCGTACCGGGGATGCGGCGACGGCCGACGAAGAGGGCTTCATCTACATCCGCGACCGGATCACCGACATGATCATCAGCGGCGGCGAGAACATCTTCCCCGCCGAGATCGAGCGGGTGCTGGCCGGGCACCCGGATATCTGCGACGTTGCGGTCATCGGGATTCCCGACGGTTACTGGGGTGAGGCGGTCAAGGCCCTCGTGGTGCCGCGGCCGGGCTCCGGCCTTGGGCCCGAACAGGTGATGGATTTCGCGCGTGCCCGGATCGCCGCTTACAAGGTGCCCAAATCGGTAGAGATGGTCGCCACGCTGCCGCGCAGCATGACCGGTAAGATTCGCCGCCGCGAACTGCAGGAGCCCTGCTCGGGGGGGAGGGAGCGGCAGGTCGGTTGAACCCGCGGCTTGCCCGGCCGTCAGGGCGTGGCTGAGCGGTGCTGGAAGATCCAGGTCTCGCTCAAGGTGCGCGCGCCGAGGCGCAGATAGAGACGCAGGTCGGCCACTTCTCCGGGTTCGAAGGCCAGATCAAAAAGCACCCGCCAACGGTCGCCGACCGCGGGAACCGGTTCGGCCCGGGCGAGCAAAACACGTTCGGCGCCCGTCGAGCTGGAGACCACTGCCTCGACCTTCGCGGTCGGCGCGAGACCAGCCAGTATGGCGCCGGCGAATTCCACGACATAGCGCACCTGCCCCGGCTGGCGGGTGGTGCCCGGTTCACCGCCACGGCCGGAACGCGTGGCGGTCACGCGTGCCAGTTGGTTGGCCGGATAGGGCTCGTCTTCCAGCCAGTGCATGCGGTAGCGGTAGCTGTATTGGGCCCCCCTGCGGGCCTCTCCGGCAGGGACCCACATGGCGACGATGTTGTCATGGATCTCGTCGTCGGTGGGCAACTCGACGAGTTGGACTGCGCCTTTTCCCCAGTCGCCCAAGGGTTCGATCCACAGGCTGGGGCGCAGGTCATAGCGCACGCCGTCGAGATAGTGCTCGAAATTGCGGTCCCGCTGCAGCAGGCCGAATCCCCTGGGATCACGGTCGATAAAGCTGCTCGTGGTTGCCCGCAGTGGGTTGCGCAAGGGCCGCCATATGCGCTCACCGGCACCATTCCAGATCGCCAGACCATCCGAGTCGTGAATCTCCGGCCGCCAGTCCAGCTCACGACCCCGGCCATGCTCGCCATACCAGAACATCGAGGTGAGCGGTGCAATGCCAAGACGGCGTACGTCGCGGCGCAGGAACAGGCGGCTGTCGACCGTGATGATCACGCCCCGCTGTCTGTGGATCTGAAAGTGAAAAGCGCCGCTGACACTGGGGCCGTCGAGCAGTGCGTCGACGACCACAGGCGCGTCCGGTGCAAGCGCCGGCTGCAGATAGAACTCCCTGAACCCCGGAAATTCCTCGGGGCCTTCGATCGCCGTGTCGACAGCGATCCCCCGGGCCGACAAACCATACTGACCCAGCGCACCTATGGCGCGGAAATAGGAGGCGCCGAGGAAGGCGACCCAGTCCTGGGTGCGCCAGTCGTCGCGCACCCGGGCCTCGTGAAGGCGGAAGCCGGCGAACCCGGCGTCGTCCGGCATGCGTCGTGCCGGATTGCCCTCGGGTATCGAAAAATAGTTCCTGCGATAGCGGATCTCCCTGGCGCCATCACCTTCCACCACATGGATGCGTACCGGCTGCCGAAACCATTTGCCGAGATGAAAGAAGGTAGCGGGGTAGATGCCGGGCCCTTGCGCGCCCAGGGCCAGTTCCGGGCGATAGCGAATCTCGCCATGCCGGTCGTAGTCGATCTCGGCGACGACGGCGGGCGGGTCGGGTGGTGCAAGGTAGGGCGCGCCCGCCAGTGCCCGGGCGCGCTCGCTCAGCAGTTCGAAGCTGAACGGTCGCGCCGGACCGAGTTCGAGCTGACCGGGTGCGCCGGCCAACGCCGAGCCCGGCCGCCAACCGCCGATGCCGGCTGCCGCCACCAAGATTCCCTGCAACAGGTTGCGTCTGCGTGGGTTGAAAGAAGCCAAGGGTTCGCTCCATTGCCTGCAAAGGGTTGGTGTCCGGCGACTACCCGCGATCGGTGCCCGATCGTCTAGATCGGGATTGCGCCCGACAGTTCCCCGGATAGCGCCGAGGAGACTGCCTGCCGTGGGAAATTTTTTGCCGCCGCCGATGTCTTGCACGTATGTGCTCATCGATGTCGCTATCCTTTGCCCGGCTGCGCCTGCCGCCGCGGCGCGTCAGTGGTGCTGATCCGGGGATCACCGGCTGCGCCCGTGGTGAGCCTGGCCGAGGAACCGGGAGGGAGCGCCCGGGGTCGATTCCCAGGCTGATCTGGATGCTGCTCATCCTGGCTCCAGTGGGTACGGTGCAAGCGAACGCTTTCGGCTGGCCGGAGGTGGTCGCGCTCGCCGAGCGCCGGGCCGCTGCGCCCTACCGGCCGCCCGTCGAGGCTCCGGCATTTCTCCGCGACCTCTCCTACCAAGAGGCGCGGCGTTTTCGATTCCTGCCGCAGTGGCGTTTATGGCGCGCTAACCGCGCCTCCTTTCAGGTATCTTTCGCAGTCCCGGCACGCCATCTCAGACATTCGGTGAAAATTCATCGCGTCGCATCCGATGGAGTTCACGAAGTGCCGTTCGATCGGGGGCACTTCGACTTCGGCGACCCCGAGCTCGGCAAGCGAATCCCCCCGGATCTGGGCTTCGCTGGCTTCGAGATTCACTATGGGCCCGAGGGAGAGGATCTCCGCAAGGTGGTGGAGTTCGGTCCGGCCAGTTATTTCCGCGCCGCCGGTGGCGAGGGGGTGTTCGGCCAGTGGGCGCGCGGGCTTGCGATCGACACCGGCCTGCCGCGCGGTGAGGAATTTCCCGTATTTACACAGTTCTGGCTGGAGCAGCCGCGCCCCGATGCCCACAGCTTGCGCGTTTATGCGCTGTTGGAGGGGCCCCGGGTAACCGGGGGCTATGAGTTCCTCATCACCCCGGGAACGGATACCGTCATAGCCGTGCGCGCCCAGCTGTACGTTCGCGAGGCGGTTACCCTCGCCGGCATCGCGCCCCTGACCAGCATGTTCTTCTACGGTGAGAACACGCCGCGCCCGCTCGGCGACTGGCGCCCGGAGGTACACGACAGCGATGGCCTGCTGATCCATGACGGGAATGGTGAGCGGCTGTGGCGGCCGCTGCACAATCCGCGTGCCGCCGAGATCTATTACTTTGCCGTCGCGGATGCCGAGGGCTTTGGCCTGTTGCAGCGCGATCGCAGATTCGACGCCTACGAGGATGGCGACGCCGATCGCGAACGCATGCCCAGTGTCTGGGTTTCCCTGGCCAAACCACGGGGGCCGGGGCGCGTGGTGTTGGTCGAGATTCCGTCTCGGGACGATACCAACGACAATATCGTCGCGTTCTGGAGTCCCCGGGAACCACTGCCGGCCGGCCGGTCCCTGCGTCTCGAATACCAGCTCAGGTTCGGTGCGTCGCCGCAGCCCGAGTCTGAGCTGGCGACGGTGGTCAATACGCTGGTTGGGGGGACACAGGGCCAGGATCAGGAACCGCCCGCGAGCTACCGGTTTGCGGTCGACTTCGCCGGTGGTGAGCTGGGCAGGGTTCGCAACCCGGATGCCCAGATTCTGGGCGAGGTCGCGGTCTCCGGAGGCGAGCTGCTGGAACAATATGTCGAGTATCTCGCAGCCGTCGATCGCTGGCGGTTGGTATTCGTGGCCCGGCCGACCGGGGAGGCGGGCATGGAGATGCGCGCCAGTCTGCGTCGCGACGACCGGGTGCTCAGCGAGACCTGGACTTACCACCTCCCGTTTCACAATGCCTTGACGCCTTGAACCCATGTCTTCAGAACCCGCGTCCGCCGCCGTTTCCCCACTGTTGGAGCCGGAATTCCTGGCCCTGGCGCGCGCCTACGTCTATCTACGCCTGGCGGGGGTCCCGTCTGCGGCGGCAGCGCGAGCGATCGCACGACTACAGATCGCGCTCACCGCAACGCCCTGTCGTGTGCCCGGCGAGTGGTGGCGGCTGCTGTTGGCCGACCCGGTCTGGTCCGAACGGCGGCGCGTGGTCGTCCAGCCAGCACCGCCGCTGAGCAAACACCGGGGGCGCGACCATGGCGGCAAGCGCTGAAGCCGGGTGCCACTGGCAGGGCCGCGCGCGTTGGCGGCGCAGCCTGTTTCTGACGCTGGTGCTGGGCTCGGTGGCCGCCGCGGTATGGGCCATGCGCGGCGTCTTGCCCTATCACGGCGCCAAGCCGTTGGAGGCGGTGATCCTGGTATTGTTCGGGCTGTTGTTTGCGGGCATCACCTCGGGTTTCTGGATCGCGGTCTACGGTTTTGCGCTGCGGCGCCTCGGCGGCGATCCGCTCAGCCCGTTGCGCCGCATCCCCGCAGACCGTCTCTCGGCTACCGGCCTCGCCCCCACTGCAATCCTCTTCCCGATCTACCACGAGGAGATCGAGCGCAGCTTTGCCGGGTTGCGCGCCACATATCGAAGTCTGGCGGAGGCCGGCGAGCTTGCGCATTTCGAGTTCTTCATCCTCTCCGACAGCCGTGACCCGGAGATCTGGCTGGCCGAGCGGGAAGCCTGGTTCGAACTGTGCGAGGAACTCGGCGGCCACGGGCGTATCCACTATCGCCGCCGCAGCCTCAATGTGAAGCGCAAGCCGGGCAACGTCGGTGATTTCCTGGCGCGGTGGGGGGCGCGCTATCGCTACATGGTGGTGCTCGATGCCGACAGCGTAATGACCGGAGCGGCCTTGGTGGCGCTGGTCCAACTGATGGAGCACGAGCCCAGAATCGCTATCCTGCAGACCGCGCCGACCCTGATCAATGCCCGGACGCTGCATGCCCGGGTGCAGCAATTTGGTTCCCGCCTTTACGGGCCCCTGTTTCTCGCCGGGCTGGCGGCCCTGCAGCTGGGCGAGGCGGCGTTTTGGGGTCATAACGCGGTATTGCGGGTGGCACCCTTCCAGCGGCACGGCCGGTTGCCACAATTGCGTGGCTGGGGCCTGTTCAGCGGTACTGTATTGAGCCACGATTTCGTGGAAGCCGCGCTGCTGCGCCGGGCAGGATATGAAATCTGGCTGGAGCCGGGGTTGAACGGTAGCTACGAAGAGGCGCCGCCGACGCTGGTCGACGAGTTGGCCAGGGACCAGCGCTGGGTGAAGGGCAATCTTCAGCATCTGGTGTTTCTGTTTGGTCGTGGCTTCAGCGCCGCACATCGGGCAGCGTTTCTCAACGGCATCATGAATTACTGTTCTGCCTTGCTCTGGCTGGCATTTCTCGCCGCGGTGACGGCAGAGACGGCCCTGCTGACGCTGTTTCCGGTCGAGTATTTCCCGGAACCTCATCTGCCCTATCCGTTGTGGCCGGAGTGGCACCCGGATTGGGCGCTGGCATTGATCGCCGTTACGGTAACCGTGCTGTTCCTGCCCAAACTGCTGGCGCTGTTCGAGGTGCTGTGTGATTCGAAGCGGCGGCGCACCATGGGGGGTGGCGTACGGCTGACGGCCAGTCTGGCGCTGGAGGTGCTGGTGGCCTCACTGCTCGCGCCCGTCCGCATGTTCGCGCACGCGCGCTTTGTAATTGCGGCCCTGCTCGGAACCCGGGTGTCCTGGGCCGGGCAGAATCGCACGCGAGAAACCTCCTGGGCGGATGCCTGGGTCCGCCACGTCCCGGGGACGGTGGTGGCGCTCGCCTGGAGCGGGTTCGCCTGGTGGCTGGATCGACGCTTCTTTCTGTGGTCCTTGCCGGTCGCGGTCCCGTTGATACTTGCCGCGCCGCTTTCGGTTTGGCTGAGCAGGTATCGCGCCGGTGTCGGACTGCGCCGGTGGGGGTGGCTGTTGACGCCGGAAGAGTCCGTCCCGCCCCCTGTGCTCCGCGAGCTGGAGGCCTACCGCAGCCCCCTGGGTGGCCCGTTGTCAGGATTCTCCCGGGCCGTGTTGTTGCCCCTGGCCAACGCGCTGCACATCCAGCTGGCGCGGCAGCGACGGCTCACCCCCCTGCGGGCCGAGCACCGTGCCCGGCTCATCGCAGCCTGTCTCCGCGCCGGGCCGGAGGCGCTATCGGTGACCGACAAGAGATTCCTGGCTGAGGACGCAGGGGCGCTCGTCGAGCTGCATCAACGGGCGTGGGTGCAGCCCCCGGGCGCGCCCTGGAGCCTGTTGGTCGAGAAATTGTTGCAGACGGCGCCGCCGCTATCCGCCGCCCCTCGGGGAGCAGCGCTTGCGGTGTATGGCGACCGCGCTGAGAATGGCTCGATGAAGTTGATGAAATCTGCCCGAGACTCATGACCAGCGCTTCTCACCGCATCGCCAAATTCCACATCGGGCAGGTGGTCAAGCATCGCTTCTACCCGTTCCGGGGTGTGATCTTCGATGTCGACCCCACCTTCAACAACACCGAGGAATGGCTGGCCGCGATCCCCGAGGAGGTGCGCCCCCACCGCGATCAGCCCTTCTACCACCTGCTGGCGGAAAATGCCCGATCCTACTACGTCGCCTATGTGTCCGAGCAGAATCTGCTCCCGGACACCAGCGGCAAGCCGGTCGGCCATCCGCAGGTGGTGCGTCTGTTTGGCGCCTTCGAGGGCGATCGTTACCGGCCGGGTGCCCGCATCAGCCACTGAGGTGATCGCTGATTTTGTCGCCGCGGTCAGGGCGCCAATAGCCGGATTGCCTCCCGGGTCGCGCCCAGCCGGTCGGCGTTGCCCACCGGGCTCACCGCGAGCAGCGGCAGGCGGGCGCCCGCGGCATGAAAGGCCGCCAGCTGCGAGCGGCACATCTGCGGTGAGCCATAGACGCATACCTGGTTGACCATGCGTTCGCTGATACAGGCCGCAGCGGCGCGTCGGTCGCCGGTTTCCCAGGCCGTGGTGATGGCGTCCATTTCGTCCGCGAAGCCGCACAGCCGCCATTGGCGGCGATAGTTCGGGAGGCGCGCGAAAAAGGCCAGATTATGTTTGGCGGCGGACCTTGCCGCGTCCAGGTTGTTGGACAGGAAGGTGGGAATGCTGAGGATACAGTCCAGGGCCGCGGGATCGCGCCCGGCCGCAACGGCGGCATCCCGCGCCGCGCGGCACAGCTTCTTGAGGTGATCCAGGGACGGCAGGAAGGGCATCAGACCTGTCTCTTATACACATCTGACGCTGCCGACGAATAGAGAGGTGTAGA
>CAJXRS010000114.1 GCA_913060555.1 uncultured Gammaproteobacteria bacterium
GCCACGCCCGGAGCCCTGGCCACCGCGCTGGTGCAAAGCGCCTGGCTGCCCATCTTCCGCGCCCTGGGCTGCCAGATCTGGGCCGGAGGCCGGCTGGGCCTGTCCGGCGCCATGCAGCTTTTCGACGACCAGGGCAACCTCACCGACCCCGACAGCCGCGAGGCCCTGCGCAAGTTCATCGCCGGCTTCGCGGACTTCGCTGCCGCATAACGATACCGGACACAACCCCGCCAGCCCGTGGCGGAATGACAGCGCCAGCCGCCGCGGCCAAGCTTACTGCGCGCACTGATTGGGGAACGGCGGCCTTTGGCGCGCCCAGGGATTCGGCGGATCATGGACAAATTCGATCGCATCCACCTGTTGCACCGCTGCCTGCAGCAGGCGCGCTACCCGGTCGCCGCCACCACCCTGATGGAGCGCCTGGAATGCTCCCGCGCCACCCTCAGCCGGCTCATCGGCTACATGCGGGATTTCCTCGGCGCGCCCATCGAATCGGATCACCAGCGCGGCGGCTACCGCTACGCCGAGGACGCCCAGGACCGTTACGAACTGCCCGGGCTCTGGTTCAGCCCCGCCGAACTCTTCGCCCTGGTCTCCATCCGCCAGTTGCTCAAAGGCCTGCAGCCGAGTCTGCTGGAAGTGGAACTCGCCCCCCTGGGGAAACGGATCGACGCCCTGCTCGCCCGCGAGCAGTTCGGTTCCGGCGAAGCCGCGCGTCGGGTGCGCGTGCTCGCCATGGCCGGACGGCCTGTGCCGATCCCCACCTTCCAGCGCGTATCCGAAGCCGTGCTCGCGCGGCGCCGGCTCGAATTCACCTACCGCGGCCGCGGCGACGACGATGAAACCGAGCGCAGCGTCTGCCCCCAGCGCCTCACCCGCTACCGCGACAACTGGTACCTCGACGCCTGGTGCCACAAACGCGAAGGCCTGCGCACCTTCGCCCTGGAGCGGATTCGCGAACCGCACCTGCTGCCCCAGCCCGCCACCGAGCTCGACGACCACCTCCTCGACGCACACTACGCCGAGTCCTATGGCATCTTCGCCGGGCCGGCAAGGCAGCGCGCCCTCCTCCGCTTCAGCCCCCACCGCGCGCGCTGGGTCGCCGACGAGACCTGGCACCCCGAACAGCGCGGCCGCCTGCTGCCCGACGGCGCCTACGAGCTGGAAATCCCCTATGGCCGCCCGGACGAACTCATCCTCGACGTACTGCGCTACGGCCCGGACGTCGAAGTCCTCGCCCCAGACGAGCTGCGCCACCAAATTGCCGAGCGATTGCGCCGGGCCGTAGCGATCTATGCGGGGAACTGACGAGAACACCACAGAAATAGGCCAAAGGTTTCGGGTTTTATCATGGTTTGAGCAAGGGGGTGGGGTAAAACAGAAAACCGACCATCTTGCCAATGGGCAAGGCAACTACACAGGATGTCGATATGCCATGGGATCCCCTCCGGGGCCGAATCCCGTTATGGGGAAAACTCGAACAATCTGCCGCCGGGGCCGAATCGGCGGCCTGGCTTCCTTTGGTGGATCATTGCATTGATGTCGCCAGCGTCTTCTACGCGCTTTGCCAATGCAATGGCATCGCGCGGTCGCTTGCCATGGCCGCCGGACATCACCTTTCCGAGCCGGAAATCCAGCGCTTGGCCGTGTTTGCATTTCTCCACGATGTCGGCAAATGCAACCACGGCTTTCAGGCCAAGGCCTTGGAGAATCCCGTTCGTACCGCGGGCCATGTCCGGGAAATGAGCGCTCTATTCCATGACGTCGAGCTGCAAACCCGTTTCCTCGAAGCCATCGCGCACCCGGCGCTTAGCACTTGGTTCGACGATCCATCCGGCGAAGCGGCCTTACGCATGCTGCTCGCCAGCATCTCTCATCATGGCAAGCCCATAGAGCTGGATGACACCACAGTCCATTTGCAAAGACGGCTCTGGGTGACAGTGAACGGCGTCGATCCGATCACCGACATAGCCACACTGCTCGAAGCAGCGCGCCACCTCTTTCCCAACGCGTTCGGAACAAATGCGCCGACGCTTTCGGCCACGCCAGCGTTGCAACATCGTTTCGCCGGACTGGTAATGCTGGCGGATTGGCTCGGCTCCCACGCCGAGGCCTTTTTCCCGTTTGACCATGGCGGCGAATCACGCGTGGAGTTCGCTCGCGAAGCTGCCCGACGGGCGTTGCTCGTGGTCGGGCTGGATCCCACCGTAGCCCGCAAGCGGCTGAATCCGAACGCAGAGTTTACAAGTCTATTTTCATTCAAGCTGAAACCTTCGCCACTTCAGGCCGCATTATTCGAACAGTACGACTCGCCCATCCTTATTGCCGAGTCCGACACCGGATCGGGCAAGACGGAAGCGGCGCTTGGTTATTTTTACCGACTGTTCGTGATGGGCCGCGTCGATTCCCTATATTTTGCCTTGCCGACGCGGGTCGCGGCGCGAGAGCTCTACCAGCGGGTACTGGACTTTGCGAATCACGCCTTCGGTGAGGATCACCCGCCGGTAGTTCTAGCGGTACCCGGCTACTCGCAGGTTGATGGCGACAACAGTGTACTGCCGACATCGGATCACCTCTGGCAGGACGACGCCGCTATCCGGCGGCTAGAGCGAGCTTGGTCCGCCGAGCGACCGAAGCGATTCCTCGCCGCACCCATTGCCGTCGGCACCGTGGATCAGGCCCTGCTGTCGGTCATGCAAGTCAATCATGCCCACCTCCGCTCGGTCTGCCTGGACCGAGCACTGCTTGTGGTGGACGAGGTGCACGCCTCGGATACTTACATGCGTGGGTTACTCCGTGCCCTGCTGGACCACCACCGCGCGGCTGGGGGCCGCGCCCTTTTACTCTCCGCCACTTTAGGCAGCGATGCGCGTGCCGAGCTGCTGACGCCTTTGCAGGCCATGCACGCCCCGCCACCTCTGGAGGACGCGAGCAATTTGCCCTATCCGGCGATAACGGATGATCAGGGGCAAATGCGCTCAGTGGCCGCAGTATCCGGTCGCGAAAAGCACGTCTGGATCGAGCCGGTACGGCACCTGTCAGCCCCGGAGCGAATCCTTCCGGAACTGGCGGGGGCCATCGACCGCGGCGCGCGCGTGCTAGTCGTTCTCAATACCGTTTCCCGGGTTATCTCGTTGCTGCGGGCTGCGGAGACGAATCCGAAGCTGGCGGATTCCCTGTTCCGGGTCGGCGACATCGCCTGTCCACACCACGGCCGTTTTGCCCGGGCCGACCGGCTGCTGCTGGACCGGGCGGTGACTGCGCAACTAGGCAAGGAAAGCGGAGCCGGGCCACTGCTGCTCATCGGCTCGCAGACGCTGGAGCAGAGTCTTGATATTGACGCGGACTGGCTGGTGACGGATCTCTGTCCGATGGACGTGCTGCTCCAGCGCATCGGCCGGCTGCACCGGCACGATCGTGCACGCCCACCCGCCTTCGAGTCTCCCCGCTGCACGGTGCTCGTACCCGACGATCCCACTCTTGAATCCTATTTTGACGCACGAGGCGATGTTCGCGGCGAAGCCGGGCTCGGCAACGTCTATCCCGATCTGCGCATCGCCCGGCTGACCCTGGACTGCATCGGTGGAGGCTGCGAGATTCGCATTCCGGCGGACAACCGCGCCCTGGTGGAGTGGGCCACCCACCCCGACAATCTGGACCGGTTCGACAGCGGTCCCTGGGTTCGTCATCGCAATGAACTCTGCGCCGTGGCCATGGCGCACGGCCAAACGGCACGAAGCGCGCTGATCCCGGAGACCGAGGTCTTCGGAGACCCTGCCCTGCGCTTTCGTGCCCTGGACGAGAAGCTCAAGACGCGGCTGGGCCTGGAGGATCGCCGCATTCCGCTGCCAGAGCCCGTGACAAGCCCGTTCGGTCAGACGCTCTACGAGTTGGCCGTCCCTGGCTGGATGGCGAGGGGCACACAGGCGACCGAACTGGACGAGCCGCCCGCAAGATACGGATCGACCCTCCGCTTCCGCTACGGTGGCAGGGCCTACCAATACACCCGCCTCGGACTGGAGTTCGACGATGAACGCTAATCTGTTACTCGATGACGTCTTCGGCATCCAACTGCCCTCGGGCGAACGACGGTCCCTGTCTCTTCCGGCGTTGCTGCAGGCGCTGGGTCGAGGAGAGGTCGAGAGCTTTACGGGCGCCCAGAGGCACCAAGTCGATGCCTTCCACACCTTCCTCTGCTACCTGGCTGGCGCAGTGCTCGATCAGGAGGAGAACTCCGATCCGGTTCAGGATGAGGCATTTTGGCTGGCCGGCCTGCGGCGCCTGACGAACCGTGATGACGATGATGCCTGGACACTGGTGGTGGACGACCCCACTCGGCCGGCCTTCATGCAGCCGCCGGTTCCTGGCGCCAAGGAGTTCGGAACCTACAAACCGAAGGCGGCGACGCCCGATGAGCTCGATGTGCTGCAGACGGCGAAGAATCACGATCTGAAAGGGGCGCGGCTGAGCGGTGCGACGGTCGAAGCCTGGGCTTTGGCGCTGATTTCCATGCAGACGATGAGCGGTTTCCTGGGCCAAGGGAACTACGGCATCTGCCGTATGAACGGCGGCTTCGCCTCGCGTCCCTGTGTGGCGAGCTACACGGATCTGCAGCCCGCCCGTCGCTGGCAGGAAGATATGGCGCGGCTGATGGCCAGGCTTGCGACACTGCTCCAGCCTCCCTGGCTGTTCCGCCGCGACGGGCACACCCTGCTGTGGCTGACTCCCTGGGACGGCACGACCGGGCTTGGGCTCGACACGCTGCATCCTTTCTTCGTCGAGGTCTGCCGTCTCGCTCGCCTGGTACCTGTGGGCGAGAGCCTCGTGGCCCTTGGCAAACCCAGCCGCGCTGCCCGGATCACCACTAGCAAGGAAACCGCCGGCAACGTCGGCGATCCATGGACCCCGCTCAAACGGAAAGACCAGGCGGCATTCACCGCATCGGGCCGGGGGTTTCACCCCGAGCTCTTGCGGGACCTGATCATTACCCAGGAAAGCTATCAACCGGCAGCCATGCAGGAGCTGCCGCCCGCCGCTGGCCCCGCTTGGTTTCATGCCTCGGTGCTCGTGCGCGGTCAGGGCACCACCGACGGATATCACGAAGCCCATATCTACATCGCGCCAAAGGCAAAGAAGCTGTTGCTGCAGCACGGCGAAGCCCGGGATCGGCTGGGAAAGCTGTCCGACTGGGCACTGACGCGCGCACGCGATGTCCGCAGCAAAGCCCTCCGGCCCGCGCTTTTCGCACTCGTGGAAGGCGGTCCCGAGCAGTGGCCCGATACCAGCCGCCGCGAGGCCGGCCACTGGGTGGATAGCTGGCTGGCCCCCTACGACCAGCATTGGGCGAGCGGCTATTTCCCATGGCTTTGGCGAACCATCGACCAGAGCGACGAGGCCGCCCGGGCCGAATGGCTCGGTGAGCTTCAAGCGCTGGCCATGAGGGTATTGGAAGACGCGCTGCAGGCCGCGCCCCAGCGCACCGGGCGCCGCTATCGCGGCAAGGTCCGGGCGACCGGGCTGTTCCACGGCGCCTTCCGGAGGCATTTCAACGAGGAGATGAGCGATGTCGCAAGCTGAATCGGAAGTGAAATATCCGACCGACCTGATACCCCGCCTGGCGGCCATCATTCACGGAGAGGGCTTTCCCAACGGCGAGCGGGCCCGTCTCAAGCGAATGGGCATCGGCGGGCCGACGCCGTTGTCCTATCACCGCTTTCTGCTTCGTCACGTTCCCGAGCGCTGGCAGGGCGAACAGCAGGCGCTTGCGTGGCGGACGCTGATCACGGCGCTCGCCCGGCAACACCAGAACCCCCATAACCCATCAGTGCCCTTCGGCAGCGCTCTGGCCGACTGCGGCTATTCCGAACTACGCCTGGAGAGCCTGCTCGCAGCGGAAGGCCGCGTGCTGGCCACTCTGACCCTGCGCGCCACGACGCGCCTGGCCGCCCAGCGCGCGCGCTGCAACTGGAAGGATATAGCCTGGCTGCTGTTCGCCCGGGACGACGAAACCCGCGAACGCGTCAACCAACGCATTGCCCGTGATTTTTATCGGGTTTCATCTACCGGCGGCCAGGCCGTCGAAACCGCCTGAGGAGGGCCGCCATGTTCCTGCAGATCCATACCCTGACTTCCTACCACGCCGCTTTGTTGAACCGGGACGATGCCGGTCTCGCCAAGCGGATTCCCTTTGGCGGTACCGAGCGCATGCGGGTGTCGTCACAATGTCTAAAGCGCCACTGGCGCCTAGCACTGAACGAGACCCTCTCTTTGCCTTCCGGGATCCGTTCCCGCCACTTCTTCGATCGCGAAGTCTTCCGGCGAGCCGTGGCGGACGGCGTCGACGAAGGCAAGGCGCGCGAGCTGACCGAAAAGCTCATCGGCGCGGTGATTCAGAGCAAGGAGGCCAGGGAGAAGGGGTCGCTGTTCCTGAAACAGCCGGTGCTTTTCGGCCGACCTGAGGCCGACTACTTCGTAGGTCTGATACGAGAATGCGCCGAATCCGGGGAGGACCCCGGAAAACTGCTCGACGAGCGCATGAAGGAGCACAAGAAAAATTTCCGAGCCCTGTTGGCCGCTGCCGGAGGCAACGACCTCATAGCCGGAATCGAAGGAGCCCTGTTCGGACGCTTCGTTACCTCCGACATTCTCGCGCGCACTGATGCGAGTGTGCACGTCGCTCACGCTTTTACGGTCCATGCGCTGGACAACGAAGTGGACTACTTCACTGTAGTGGACGACCTCAAGGAGGAGGGCGAGCATGCCGGTGCAGCCCACGCGGGTGACATGGAGCTCGGGGCCGGGCTCTTCTACGGGTACGTGGTGGTCGACGTGCCGCTGCTGATTTCCAATCTCTCTGGCTGCGACCGGCGAGAGTGGAGGGACCAGCCCGAAGCCATCGGCGACGCGCGCGACGTGCTTGCCAGCCTAATCAACTCGATTGCGACCGTGTCTCCCGGTGCCAAGCTCGGCGCAACTGCTCCCTACGCCCGGACCGACTGCGCTCTGCTGGAGACCGGTGATGCGCAGCCGAGGTCCCTCGCAAACGCCTATCTGGATCGCCTTCGTCCGAACGGCGACGTCATGCAGCAGGCCGTGGACACGCTGGGCGGCTATCTGGAGCAACTCGACGGCATGTACGGCGTCGAGGGGTCGCGCTTCATTGCTTCTACCCGCAATACCGATGCTGTCCCCAAGGCACACCGAGCCCCGCTGAACGAGACCATCGAGGCGACCCTGGGCAGCCTCTTCGGAGGTGTGTGATGCGCTGCCTGATGCTGCGATTCGACGCGCCCCTGATGAGCTTCGGCGGCGTGCTCGTGGATCAGCACAACCGTACGGAACGCTTCCCGGGTCAGGCCATGTTGACCGGGCTGATCGCAAACGCCCTGGGCTGGCATCATGGCGACGCCGAAGCCCTGAATGAACTTCAGCCCCGTATCGAGTGTGCGGCCCGGTGGGATGTGCCGCCGACGCCGCTGCGGGACTACCACACGGTCGACCTTGGGCAGCCTCATCTTGCCCAGCCCGGGTGGACCACGCGCGGCGTCCCGGAGCACCGTGAAGGTGGAGAGGCGGCGAAAAAGGGCACTCACCAGAGGTATCGACATTATTGGGCTGATGGCGTCATGACGCTTGCCCTTGCGCTGCGGGAGGGTTCTCCCAGTCTCGACACTGTAACGGCCGCCCTGCAACGCCCGGCCCGTCCGTTATTCCTGGGCCGGAAGACCTGCCTGCCGGCAGGACGGCTGGTTCTAGGGCAGCGTGAAGCGGCGGACACGGTCTCGGCGCTGAAAGCGGAGCCACGGGACAGGCGGGCTTCGCCGCAGACAGAACGCTTCGAGGCCTGCTGGCCGCCGGGCTGCGAGGATGACCGGACGGAGACTCTGCAACGCGAGAACCGGACGGATGAGCGGGACTGGCGCATTCAAGCCCATGTCGGGCTTCGCACCATTATCGTCGGGCACGTGAGCGAGGTGCCACCATGCACATGATAGACCTACAGCTCAGGCCGGATCACCTCGTAAGGCACGCCGAGACACAGGGACACAACCATGCCCACGACGAGGATCTCGGCTACGCCATCCACAGTTGGCTGACGGACGCCCTGGGAGAGCTTGCGCCCCGTACCTTCCGGCCAATCGAGCAGCGCAACGGATCGATTCGCCTGCTGGGCTATGGCAAAGCGGACGCGGATACGATCAGAAATCATGTCCGGTTGTTTGCGAGCCCGCAGGGCGCGGCAGTCTGTGATTGGGAGCGCGCCGCATCGAAATCAATCGGAGATATAGCCTGGCAACACGACCAGAAACTGGGCTTCGAAGTTCGGGTTTGCCCTGTGGTGCGTGGCAAGCAGGGTGAACGTGACGCCTTTCTCTCGCAGCTACCCGACGACGGCGGCCCCACGGCGAAAGACCTGTCTCTTATACACATCTCCGAGCCCACGAGACTAGGC
>CAJXRS010000115.1 GCA_913060555.1 uncultured Gammaproteobacteria bacterium
CGGCGATCCAGGGCCCCTCCTCCCGCCCCGGTGCGGATACCGAACGCGCCCTGCACGACTGGGGCGTGGCCGCCGACCGCATCGCCAGCTTGCGCCAGGCCGGGGCGATTTCCTGAACCGGGAGCGGGCCCGGCGCACCATCCGGGCCCGCTCTGGTCCTTATCTTGCCTTATGCTGTGCAGACCCCAGACCAAGGCGCTCACCCAATGCGCTTCCGTCCAGGTGATGATTTCCAACGCTGAACCAGTCACATGAAAGCATCCGATCTGCTCGTCGCCTGTCTGGAAGCAGAAGGTATTCAGTACATCTTTGGCGTCCCGGGCGAAGAGAACGCCGATTTCATGCTGTCACTGGAGGACAGCCGCAAGATCACCTTCATCCTCACCCGTCACGAACAGGGCGCAGCCTTCATGGCAGAGGTCTACGGCCGTCTCACCGGCAATCCGGCCGGCTGTCTCGGCACCCTGGGCCCCGGGGCTTCCAATCTGATCACCGGCGTTGCCGACGCCAACATGGACCGCGCGCCCATGCTGGTGTTGACCGGCCAGGGCGCCACCCGGCGCCTGCACAAGGAATCCCACCAGGTGATGGACGTGGTGGCCATGTTCGAGCCGGTGACCAAGTGGGCGATCTCCATTCGCCACCCGGACACCATCCCCGAGATCGTGCGCAAGGCGGTGCGCCTGGCGCGCATGGAGAAGCCCGGGGCGGTGCACATCGAACTGCCCGAGGACCTCGCCAAGCTGCTCTCGCGGCAGCGGCCCATGGTCCCGCGCCGCTTTCATCGCTCGATCCCGGATCCGGAAACCCTCAACCAGGCCTTCGAACTGCTGGCGGGGGCCGAGCGGCCGGTGATCCTGGCCGGCAACGGCTGCATCCGCAAGCGCAACGCCAGCCGCGCGCTGCGCGCCCTGTGCGCCCACACCGGGATCGGCGTCATCAACACCTTCATGGCCAAGGGCTGCGTCGATGCCGACGCCCCCTACTGCCTCTACACCGTCGGCCTGGGCAGCAAGGACTACACCAATCTGGTCCTGGACGAAGCCGACGTGGTGTTGACCGTGGGCTTCGACATGGTCGAGTACCACCCCAGCCTGTGGAATGCCAGCGGCGACAAGACCATCATCCACGCCGATTTTCTGCCCGCCGAAATCGACCAGCATTACCACCCCGCCATCGAGCTGATCGGTGATCTGGGCTCCACCCTCACCGCGCTGGAGCAACTGTTCATCCAGGGCGAGCCCCCGCAGTTCGAGCTCGGCCGCCAGCGGCACGTCCGCGAGCGGTTGCAGGAGGACTTCCGGGAACATGCCGAGGACGACACCGAGGGCAGCATCCGCCCCCAAAAGGCGCTTTGGGACGTCCGCCAGGTGATGGGCCCGGAGGATATCCTGCTGTCCGACGTCGGCGCCCACAAGATGTGGATCGCGCGCTACTACCACTGTCACGAACCCAACACCTGCCTGATCCCCAACGGCTATTGCTCCATGGGCTTCGCCCTGCCCGGCGCCATCGCCGCAAGTCTGGTTCATCCCCACCGGCGCATCCTGGCCATTGCCGGCGATGGCGGCTTCCTGATGAACGTCCAGGAAATGGAAACCGCGGCGCGGCTGCGCAGCAACCTCGTGGTGCTGGTCTGGGAGGATCGCGGCTACGGATTGATTTCCTGGAAGCAGGACGCCGAATTTGACCGCCACACCGACCTCAGCTTCGGCAATCCGGACTGGCTGCTGCTGGCGCGCAGCTTCGCCTGGCACGGTCATCACTGTACCCGCAGCCGCGAATTGCGCACCACCCTGGAAACCGCCTTCACCGAATCCGGGCCCAGCCTGGTGGTAATCCCCATCGATTACCGGGAAAACCCCCTGCTCACCAAACGCCTCGGCGAGATCTATTCGCGGCTTTGAGCCGCGTGGCCCACTGCCTCCGCCGCCAGCAACCGGCGTACCTGCCCCGGACTGAACGGCCAGCCGAGCTCCGCGCCAGAGGGCGTGCGCAGCACCGGAATGCGCGTGCCATAGGCTGCGCTCAGGGCCCCATCGCCGGTGATCGAGACCTGCTCCAGCCACCAGCCCAGGGCGCGTGCGACCGGCTCGGCGACCGCGTGGCCCCGGGCGCACAGGTGGCAGCCCTCGCCGGTGTAGAGGGTAAGCACGGGCAGGCTCATGAAGTACTCCGATGGCCGATCAGCCAGCAGTGATGAATGCGCGCGTCGCGGCGAAAATCCGGATCCAGTGTCTGGGTCGAGACGTCCACCACGCGGTAGCGCTCGGCCACCTCGGCGGCCATGCGAAAGCGCCGGAAATTGGTCGAAAACACCAGGGTTCCGGCCGGGGCCAAGCGCGCCATGCAGGACGCGATCAGGGCGGCATGGTCGCGCTGGATATCCAGGGTATCGGCCATGCGCCTGGAGTTCGAAAAGGTCGGCGGATCGAGCAGGATCAGATCGAAGGCCGGATCTCGCCCATCGCCGGCCAGCCACTCCAGACAATCCGCCCGCAGCAGCCGGTGGCGCTCGGTGTCGAGGCTGTTCAACGCCAAATTGCGCCGCGCCCAGTCGAGGTAGGTACTGGACAGATCGATACTGAGGCTCTCCGCCGCGCCACCCAGAGCCGCCTGCACCGTGGCCGTCGCCGTGTAGCAGAAGAGGTTCAAGAAGCGCTTTCCGGGAGCCATCTGTGCGAGCAGCCGCCGGACCGGCCGATGATCGAGAAACAGCCCGGTATCCAGATAGGCCGCTAGCTCGACCGCAAAGGCCGCAGGCCCCTCCGCGACCACGAACCGGCCCGCGCCCGGCTCCGCCGCCAGCGGCTGATACTGGCGCGAACCCCTCTGCCGCTGGCGCACCTTGGTAAACACCAGCCGGGCATCGGGCTGCACCGCGCGCTCCACGGCGGCCAGCACCTCGCCCATGCGGCGTCGCGCCGTGGCGGGCGGCACGCTGTCCGGCGCCTCATATTCCTGGACGTGGACGGCGTCCCCATAGCAATCGATGGCCACCGCATACTCGGGCAGATCGGCATCATAGAGTCGGTAACAGCGCACTTCCTCCCGGCGCAGCCAGGGCGCCAGGCGCCGGGCGTTCTTGCGCAAGCGGTTGGCGAGCATGGTGATCCCGGCGTCGTGCACTGCCGCGCGCTGCTCGTGCAACGCCCGCGCTGCGACCGCCTGCTCGCGGGTATGGACGCTGCAGATCAGCAATTCACTGGCCAGGGCGCCATTGTAGAAACGGTAACGCCGTTCGGCCTTGAGGCCCAGGGCGTGGCCGAGCTGCGGGTCGGTGGTCAGAATCGCCGCCCGCCAGCCCGGGCAGTCGCGTTTCAGGGCGTCACCCAACTGGCCATAAAGGGCTTTCAGGTGCACCTGCTCGCCGAGCCGCTCACCATAGGGTGGATTGGTAATCAGCAGGCCCCGGGGCCCCGGGGAGCCGAGATCGGTCACCTCGGCGCGGGTAAAGGAGAGTCGATCGGCAAGCCCAGCGGCTGCGGCATTGCCGCGGCTGATCGCGACGGCCTCGGGATCGCTGTCCCGGCCGCGTAGCAACGGCAGACGCGCCAGGCCCACCGCGCGCCGAGTCTCGGCCTCGGTGCACAACCGTTCCCAGAGCGCCGGGTCATGACCGCGCCAGGCGTGAAAACCGAACCGCTTGCGCAGCAATCCGGGCGCGATATCCGCCGCCATCAGTGCCGCCTCGATGACCAGGGTTCCGCCACCGCACATGGGATCCAGCAGTTCCGCCCCCTGGCCCGCGAGTTCCGGCCAGCCGGCACGCACCAGTAGCGCCGCGGCCAGATTCTCCTTGAGGGGCGCCGCCACCTGGCGCACCCGATAACCGCGTCGGTGGAGACTGCCGCCGGAGAGATCCAGGGCCAGGGTCAGAGAGCCGCGGTACAGTCGAGCATTGATGCGCAGCTCGGCCTCGCTGCGATCCACCGCCGGCCGCTCGCCACAGGTCTCCCGAAAACGATCGACAATGGCATCCTTGACCCGCTGGGCGCCGAACCCCGAATGCCGGATCTCTCGGGATGAACCGCTGAAATCCACCGCAAAAGAAGTCTCGACAGCGAAGCAGGCCGGCCAATCCGGCACGCGTGCCGCCGCGTACAGCGTGTCGGCATCCGTCACCTGGGCCTCCGTGAGCCGCAGCAGTACCCGGTTGGCGAGTCGCGACCAGAGACAGGCTCGGTAACCAAACTCCAGATTGCCCGTGGCGGCGACTCCGGCAACCGTCTCCCGCACCTGTTGACCGCCCAGGCCACGCGCCTCCTCGGCGAGCAGTGCTTCCAGGCCCCGGGGACAGGTCAGAAACCAGTGCCGCAACTGAGCGTCTGCGAGGCGGGCAGATGCAAAAACGGAATTAGTCTGTGACATGGATATGACAGATTGATCTTCGACACGGGCGTTCGGATCTGGTGGACTGGAACCCCATCGGGAATCCAGCCGACCGCCGGCACCCCGCCGCAGGCTTGGCTCCCGGGCAAAACGGAGCAATCCATCCATGAAGCGAAGCAAGCGCAATCCGAATCAAAGGATCTTCAACCGCGGCTATGAGGCCGGGTTTGCCAGCCGGCCGCGCAGCAAGTGCCCCTATGACCCTGTTGCCGAAACGGGACAACGCTGGCTCAACGGCTGGCGCGAAGGGCACGAGGACCGCAGTGCAGGATTTAGCTTGCAGGCGTTTCAAGCGAAAATGGTTTCTCTTTCACATCAAGGGAATAACAGCTAAACATCAGCTGACTTGGCAACTTGTCGGGCCGCTTCGGTTGCGGCGAGCGCCTCGCCCACCAGCGCCGGGCCGCGGTAGATGAAGCCAGTATAGAGCTGCACCAGCACCGCGCCGGCGGCGAGCTTGGCACAGGCATCGTCGCCGCAAGTGATGCCGCCAACCGCGATCACCGGCAGCTGCGCGCCGAATTCCGAGGTCAGGTGGCGAACCACCTGGGTACTGCGCGCCAACAGCGGTGCGCCGCTGAGGCCGCCGGCTTCCCTGCTGTGCCTGACTCCGGCGACACCCTCCCGGGAGACCGTGGTGTTGGTGGCAATCACCGCATCGACTCCCTTGGCGACCAGGATACGCCCGATCTCGTCCAATTCGGCATCGTCGAGATCCGGGGCGATCTTCACCGCGAGTGGCACCGTCTTGCCCCAGCGCGCCACCAGCGCCCGGCGCCGCTCTCCCAGGGCGTCGAGCAGGCTTTCCAGGTAGGTCCCAAACTGCAGCTCGCGCAGACCCGGCGTATTGGGCGAGGACAGGTTCACGGCGATGTAATCGGCGAACGGATAGACCCGCTCCAGACAGGCCAGATAATCGCGTTCGGCCTCGGCCACCGGAGTGTCCAGGTTCTTGCCGATATTGACCCCCAGGATGCCGCCGTACTTACGTCGGGAGAGCCGCTCGACCATAGCTTCGACGCCGGCATTGTTGAAACCCATTCGATTGATGAGGGCGCGCTGGCCGGGCAGCCGAAACAAGCGCGGGCCGGGATTGCCCGGTTGTAGTCGGGGTGTAACCGTACCCACCTCCACAAAACCAAACCCCAGGCTGCCCAGGCCGTCGATGCAATCGCCGTCTTTGTCGAAACCCGCGGCCAACCCCACGCGGTTGGCAAACTGCAACCCCATCACCGTGACCGGCGCGACCCGCGGCGGCTCCGCTGTCCCCAGCACCCGAGCACGAACCCGCAGCCCGGCCAGGGCAACAGCGTGCGCGGTTTCCGGTGGCAGCAGGAAGAGCGCACTGCGCAGGGCGGCGTACATGGGCGCTGGGCTCCGGTCGAGGGCGCGCATTATAGCCGCTGGGACGCGAATTGCTCCTTGCGGGGTGCCAATCCCACCGTCGGCGCGGCACAATCGCGCCCCAACTCCGGGGAGAATGCGCGATGTCGCAGCGTGACAGCTTCCACACCTTGCTCGACCACCTGAACAACCGGGTGGTGGGCCAGCCGCAGCTCTGCCAGCGGCTGGTGGTAGCCCTGCTCGCCGATGGGCACCTGCTGGTGGAGGGCGCGCCGGGGCTCGCCAAGACCCGGGCCATCAGCTCGCTCGCCGAAGCCATGGAAGCGGATTTTCACCGCATCCAGTTCACCCCGGATCTGCTGCCGGCGGACATCACGGGTTCCGACATTTACCGGTTGGAAACCGGCAACTTCGTCTTCCAGCGCGGCCCGATATTCCACAACCTGGTGCTCGCCGATGAGATCAACCGCGCGCCGGCCAAGGTCCAGGCCGCGCTGCTCGAAGCCATGGCCGAGCGCCAGATCAGCGTCGGCGCCGCCACCTACCCACTGCCGCAACTGTTTCTGGTGATGGCCACGCGCAACCCCATCGAACAGGAGGGCACCTATCCGCTCCCGGAGGCCCAGCTCGACCGCTTTCTGCTCCATGTCCTGGTGGACTACCCGGACGTCACCGCAGAGCGGCGCATCCTCGCCATTGCCCGGAATGAAGCCCTGGGCGGGGAGCGTCCGCCACATTCGCCCCTGAGCCAGCAGGCCATCGCCGCCGGCCGCCGGGAAGTCCTCTCCGTACACATGGCGCCCGCGGTCGAGGAATATCTGATACAACTGATCATGGCCACAAGAAAACCGACCAGTTACGGAGAAAACCTGAGAAACTGGATCAGCTATGGCGCCAGTCCGAGGGCGACCATAGCCCTGGATCGCTGCGCCCGCGCCCTGGCTTGGCTCGACGGCCGCGACTATGTCACCCCGGACGACATCCGCCTGATCGCGGCGGATGTGCTGCGCCACCGCCTCCTGCTCAGCTTCGAGGCCGAGGCCGAGGGCGTAACACCGGAACAGGTCCTCGGCGAACTACTCGCCCTGGTGCCCTCGGCCTGAAGCCATGACAACACCAGCGGCGCCCGCACCTCCCGACGAAATCCTGCCCTCGGCAGCGGCCCTGGCCGGGCTGAGACAGCGGGCGCGGCTGCTGCGCCGGCGGACCGGGCGGCGGCCACCCCGCGAGGCCGGCGGCGTCAAACTGTCGCGGCAGCGCGGCCGTGGCATGGAATTCGATGAAGTACGCTGCTACCAGCCCGGCGACGATGTGCGCAATATCGACTGGCGGGTGACCGCGCGGCGCAGCCTCGCCCACACCAAGGTATTTCGCGAGGAGCGCGAACGGCCCCTGCACCTGCTGGTGGACCTGCGCCGCAACATGTTTTTCGGCAGCCGGCGTCTCAAGTCCAGGGTCGCCTGCGACCTCGCGGCCCTGCTTGCCTGGGCGGCCTGCGACAGTGGCGACCGGGTCGGCGGACTGCTCTTCGGCGCGGCTTCCTCGGCGCACCTGCGCAATCGTCGCGGCCACCACGGCGTACTGCGCCTGATCCACGCGCTGCGGACGATTGCCGGCGAACTGCTGCAGCCGGACAGCAGCGCGCAACGGCTGCCGGGCATGTTCGACGCACTGCGCCGGGTAGCACGCCCGGGCAGCGACCTGGTAGTGATCAGCGACTTCAGTGACCTCGCCGAAGAACCCGTGGCCGAGCGCCAGTTGTTCGAATTGAGCCGCCATTGCAACCTGCATCTGGTGGCGGTCCGCGACCCCCTGGAACTGCAGTTGCCGCCTCCGGGTCACTATACGGTGATCGACGGCAAGCAGCGGCGGATGATCGACACCGGCGACCGCGCGTTGCGGCACCGCTTCGAGACCCGGGCGGCGGCCAATGCCGAACACCTGGCACGGCTGGCGCGCCAACTGGGCGCGCGCCTCACCCGGGCCGCCACCGATAGCGATCCCGCTACAGCCTTGAGTGCGCCATGAGCCCAATGCATCCACCGCTCGAGCCAGACCTCCTCGGCCAGTTGCGCGACATCCACCCACCGCCGCCGCCAACCTGGTGGCCCCCAGCCCCGGGTTGGTGGATGCTCGCCGCGCTGGCTGCCGGATTGGTACTGTGGGGCGCCGCAATCTGGTGGCGACACCGCCATCGGCGACGCGCGACCCGAGCGGCGATTCGCCACCTCGACCGCCTGTGGCGGGAGTACTGCCGCCAGGGCGACGCCCGCCGGCTGGCTGTTGAACTGCTCGCGCTGGCGCGCCGCGCGGCACTGGCGCTCCCCGGACGCCGGGAAGTCGCCGCCCTGCCCACCGAACACCTGGTGGCGCGCATCGACCAGCACGGCCGCTACCGGCTGGCGCCGGCGCGACTCTCTCCGTTGCTCTACGCGCCCCATGCCGCGACCCTGGCGCCCGCCGAGGCTCAGGCGCTGCGCGATGCTGTCCGCGCCTGGATCCGCCGGAGGCAGCCGTGATTCACCTGGAGTGGCCCTGGCTGTTGCTGCTCGCCCCCCTGCCACTGTTGTACCGGCGCTGGCGGACACCGGCGCCGCTGCACTGCGCGGCGCTGCGCGCCCCGGATTACGGCACTCGCCTTCCGGCTGGCTCGCCCGCGGGCGGGAGCGCGTCGCGAGCCCGACTGGCGCTGCTGGCGGTGCTCTGGCTGGGGC
>CAJXRS010000116.1 GCA_913060555.1 uncultured Gammaproteobacteria bacterium
CGAGATCATGCCTAGTCTCGTGGGCTCGGAGATGTGTATAAGAGACAGGTCGAGCACCGCGTCCGTGGTCATCAGGTGGCCGACATTGCGTATCAGCAGCAGGCTGCGCCCGGGCAGTGTGAAGGGCGCCCCATCGAGGCCCTGATATTCACGGTCCGGATTGAGGGTGCGGCGCAGCTCCCGATCGCCCTTGCTGAAGGATTCCTGCAGGTCCCCGCGAATCAGGCCCAGCCAGTTGCGGTAGGCCAGGCACTTGTCCTCGGCGTCCACCGTTGCCACCGAATCTTCGCAGTCCTGGATGGTGGTGATCGCGCTCTCCAGGCACAGATCCTTGATGTGTGCCCGGTCGTCACGGCCCACGTAATGCTCAGGATCAAACTGAACTTCGATATGCAATCCATTGTTTTTCAAAACAATTGAATCTGGATTTTCCGAAGATCCCTGATAGCCTGCGCACTGCGCGGGATCCCGCAGACCTGTGCTGTCCCCCGCCGCCAGGGTCACCTGCAGCCCGCCGTCGACAATTCGGTAGGCGGTGGCATCGGCATGGCTGCCCCGCTCCAGGGGGGCGCTGGCATCCAGAAACTGGCGTGCATAGGCGATCACCCGCGCGCCGCGCGCCGGGTTGTACCCGGGGCCGCGCTCGGCGCCGCCGGTCTCCGCAATGACATCGTTGCCATAGAGCGCATCGTAGAGGCTGCCCCAGCGCGCATTGGCGGCATTCAGTGCGTAACGGGCATTGGTGATGGGCACCACCAACTGGGGTCCGGCGATGCGCGCGACCTCGGGATCGACCTGTTCCGTGGTGACCCGAAAATCCTCGCCCTCCGGAAGCAGGTATCCGATTTCCCGCAGAAAATCCTGGTAGGCCGCTGGGTCATGGGGTTGACCCGAGTGTTCGCGGTGCCAGTGATCGATGCGCCGCTGGAGATCCTCGCGAATCTCCAGCAGTCGGGCGTTTTCCGGCGCCAACTCGGCCAGCAAAGCCGCAAAGCCGGCCCAGAAAGTCTCGGAGTCGATATCCAGTGGCGGCAGCACCTGGGTGCGCAGCAACTCCTCGAGCACCCGCGCCACCTGCAGACCACCGATCCGGACTCTGTCGGTACGCTTGCCGTCGGTCATATCGTCCTCCTCGCTCGATCTCGAACCGTCGCTGATATTGGCCGGAAATTGTAGTCTCGGACGCAAAATTTATCGAATTTATCGCTTTTATTCTCGATATTCACACAGAAAATATCAATCCGTACCGCCCCGGGCCACCTGCTGGATTCGCCGCCGCATCCAGCGGTGCGCGGGATTGTTCTGCAGCAAG
The DNA here is from genome assembly GCA_913060555.1 of uncultured Gammaproteobacteria bacterium. GTDB lineage: Bacteria > Pseudomonadota > Gammaproteobacteria > Pseudomonadales > Porticoccaceae > JAGPUQ01. Next base: position 1,313 of record CAJXRS010000116.1, read on the forward strand.
GGGCTCCAGGCCATTTTCAGTTCGAATGGCGGGATCTCGAAGGGTGGGGGCACAATCGCGACCTGCGTGCTGTCGCGCAGCAACGCCGCCAGCCGGCTGGGAATGGTGACGATCAGACCCGGCTGGCGCGCCAACAGCGCCGCCACCTGATAGTGGCGGGTGAACACCACGATATTGCGGCGGCGGCCCAGCCGCGCCAGCGCCTCGTCGACCCAGCCCAGGCGCTGGTCGTCGTGCGGGCTCATGCCCACGCCCACCCCCATGCCGGTCTTGCTGACCCAGACATGGCGCCCGGCCAGATAGCGCTCCAGATCGAACCGCTTCAGAGCGGGATGATCGCGGCACAGCAGGCAGGAGAAGCCGTCCTCCCAAAGGGTCACCTGATGGAAAGACTGGGGCATGTCGTCGAAGCGGTTGAGCAGCATGTCGACCCGGCCCTGCTCGACGTCGTGCAGAGCCACATCGCTGGGATTGAGGATATCCAGGGTGATGCCCGGCGCCTCCCGGGCCAGTTCGGTGAGCAGCTGGGGAATCAGCGTCGATTCCGCATAGTCGCTGGCCATGATCCGGAATACCTGATTGGCCGAAGCGGCATCGAACTCGCGCTGCGGTTGTACCGCCTGCTCGATGCTGGCGAGAATATCCCGCACTTGGGGCTGCAGCGCCAGCGCCCGGTCGGTGGGTGTCATGCCACCGCTGGTACGGATCAGCAAGGGGTCGCCGAACAGGTCGCGCAACCGGCGCAGACCATTGCTCATCGCCGGCTGGGTGATGCCCAACAGCTGCGCCGCGCGGGTGACATTGCGTTCCCGCAGCAGCACATCCAGATAGACGAGGAGGTTGAGGTCGACCCTGCTTACATTCATAAAAAAAATAATGAGGATAAAAGCAATAAATTGGCGGAATCATCGCACAAAAAATACAATGCGCAACCTCTCCACCCAAAGCTCGCTCAAGGAGTCGAACACCATGACCACCGGCAACTACGACCGCGCGGCCGAGATCGCCCGGATTCAGGAAGACTGGGCCACCAACCCTCGCTGGAAGGGCGTCAAGCGCACCTACAGCGCCGAGGACGTGGTGCGCCTGCGCGGCTCCCTCAAGGTCGAAAACACCATCGCGCGCCGCGGCGCCGAGAAGCTCTGGCAGTTGATCACCCAGGGCGCCAAGCCCGCATTCCGCCCGGACAAGGACTTCGTCAACGCCATGGGCGCACTCACCGGCGGCCAGGCGGTGCAGCAGGCCAAGGCCGGCATCCAGGCGATCTACCTGTCTGGCTGGCAGGTAGCCGCAGACAACAACAATGCCTCCACCATGTACCCGGATCAATCCCTGTACCCGGCGGATTCCGTACCCGCGGTCGTCAGGCGCATCAACAACGCCTTCGGGCGCGCCGACCAGATCCAGTGGAAAGCGGGCAAGAACCCGGGCGATGCCGGTTATCTCGACTACTTCCTGCCCATCGTCGCCGACGCCGAGGCCGGATTCGGGGGCGTGCTCAACGCCTATGAGCTGATGCGAGGCATGATCGAAGCCGGGGCCGCCGGCGTCCACTTCGAGGACCAACTCGCCTCGGTGAAAAAATGCGGCCACATGGGCGGCAAGGTGCTGGTACCCACCGCAGAGGCCGTTCAGAAACTGGTCGCCGCACGTCTCGCGACCGACGTCGCCGACGTGCCCACCATCGTGCTGGCGCGCACCGATGCCAATGCCGCCGACCTGCTGACCAATGACGTCGATGACAACGACCGCCCCTTCCTGACTGGCGAGCGCACCGCCGAGGGCTTCTACCGCGTCAGGGCCGGGATCGATCAGGCCATCTCCCGCGGCCTGGCCTATGCGCCCTACGCCGACCTGCTGTGGTGCGAGACCGCCACCCCGGATCTGGACGAGGCAAAGCAGTTTGCCGAGGCGATCAGGAAACAGTATCCGGATCAGCTGTTGAGCTACAACTGCTCACCGTCGTTCAACTGGAAGAAAAACCTCGACGACACCACCATCGCCAAATTCCAGCGCGAACTGTCGGCCATGGGCTACAAGTTCCAGTTCATCACCTTGGCCGGCATTCACAACATGTGGTACAACATGTTCGAGCTGGCCTACTCCTATGCCCGCGAGGACATGAAGGCCTACGTGGAGATGGTGCAGGAACCGGAGTTTGCCGCTCGCGACAAGGGGTACACCTTCGTCGCCCACCAGCAGGAAGTCGGCACCGGCTACTTCGACGACATGACCACGGTGATCCAGGGCGGCACATCCTCGGTGACCGCACTGACCGGCTCGACCGAGGAAGACCAGTTCCACTGATCCCGGACCTCCGATCCGACAGAAAAGCCGCCTTGCAGGCGGCTTTTCTGTTTCTGTTTTCCGGACGAATGGCACGCCTCAGGGCATGGCGAGCGCCTGGGCCGATACCACCACACCATTGTCGTCGGCGTAGACATAGGCTCCGGGCCGGAAAGTCACTCCGCCGAAGGCGACCACGACATTCAACTCGCCCACTCCCTTGCGCTCGGTCTTGAGCGGAATTGCCGCCAGTGCCTGCACACCCAGGTCCAACTCGGCGAGCTGGCAGACATCGCGTACGCAACCATAGAGAATCACGCCTTCCCAGCCGTTGTTTTCCGCACTGGCGCCGATCAGATCACCGAGCAGTGCACGGCGCAGCGACCCGCCGCCATCCACGACCAGCACCTTGCCGTTACCGGGCTTGCCGAGCTGCTCCTTGACCAACGAGTTGTCCTCGAAGCATTTCACGGTGACGATCTCGCCGCCGAAGGCCGAGCGGCCGCCATAGCCGGACAACATGGGTTCCAGCACCTGGAGATCGGCATTGTCGTCACAGAGATCGGGCGTCACATCGCGCGGTGCCTGGGTCATCGGATTGCCTCACAGCCATTGGGGGGCGCACAGTATAAAGGCGGCAGCAAGCAGCGCGTTGCCAGTGGGGCCGCAGCCCGCTAGGCTTCGCGCTTTTCCGGGCGCAGCATGATCGAGATCGAGGAGATCGCCCACCGCCCGCTGGCGGAAACCCTGTTCGCGGCGATCCGCGATCTGCCCGCGCCGGTGTGGCTGGACAGCGGCCGGCCCGGCTGCGCCTCCGGCCGCTACGACCTCATCAGTGCCGCCCCGGACGAACTCCTGACCGCCGCTCCCGGAGAAGCTTTGGCCGGGCTTCAGCGCGTGCGCCAGCGCCTCGATCGACTGTCGCGGCCGGCGGCGACGCGCGGCGCCACCGCAGTGCCCTTCTGTGGCGGCCTCATCGGCTGGCTGGCGTACTCCGCGGGCGCCGAACTGCTGGGGCTGCCGCCGGGCCCCGCAGATCCCCTACCCTGGCCGGCACTACAGGTGGGCTGCTATTCCTGGGCGGCGATCGTCGACCACCAGGCCGCTCGAACCCTGCTGGTCTTTCATCCGGACTGTCCTCCCGGCCTGCGGCGGGAGATCCGCGGCCGCCTGCGCCCGCACCGCGCGCCACCGGATCGCGAGCCCGGCTTCCGGCTCACCGGTAATTTCCAAGCGACCGTCCCCGCGGCGCGCTGCCGCGCCGACATCGACCGCATCCTCGCCTATCTCCAGGCCGGTGACTGCTATCAGGTCAACTATGCGCAGCACTTCCGCGCCCCCTGCAGCGGCGATCCCTGGGACGCCTATCGCCGGCTCCGGCGCCTGCTTCCCTCCCCCTACAGTGCTTTCCTGCACTGGCCGGAGCAGGCCGTGCTCAGTCTGTCACCCGAGCAGTTTCTCCAGGTGACGGGAGACCGCGTACAGACGCGGCCGATCAAGGGCACCGCACCCCGCGGCCGCTCGCCCGAGGAGGATCGCGCACTCGCCGCTGCCCTGCAGCACAGCGCCAAGGACCGCGCCGAGAACCTCATGATCGTGGATCTGCTGCGCAATGACCTCGGCAAGGCCTGCATGCCCGGCACCATCCGGGTGCCGGAGCTTTTCCGGCTGGAAAGTTTTGCCAATGTCCACCACCTGGTGAGCACCGTCTGCGGTCGCCTGAGGCCGGATCAAACCGCGCTCGACCTGCTGCTCCATTGCTTCCCCGGCGGCTCGGTAACCGGGGCGCCCAAGCGCCGCGCCATGGAGGTCATCGCCGAGCTGGAACCCATCGGCCGTGCGCTGTACTGCGGCAGTATCTTCTACCTGTCCGCGAACGGTGGCATGGATAGCAATATCGCCATTCGCACCCTGCTGGCCGCATCCGGAGAACTCCATTGCTGGGGCGGCGGCGGCATCGTCGCCGACTCGGATGCGAACGCCGAATACCGTGAATCCCGGGTCAAGGTCGAACTGCTCATGCGCGGGCTAGAGCGCGATTAGCGCCGCTCGGACAGCGGCGCCTGGGGTATCTCTCGCCGGCCCGAACCCCGGCCACGGGAGTGGCGGTCGAATTGCTAAACCCGTTGGTAAATCTGTTTACCTTTTGGTGTCTGGCGATCCCGAATCCGCTACACTGCGCCCATCACAGGGCAATCCGGAAATCGCGCCGATGACCAAGGTCCGTTGGGGGAAAAGCATCCAGAGCAAGGATGAGCAATACGAGCTCAAGCGGGCGGCCATCCTGCGCACCGCGGGCCGGCTCTTCAACCAAAAAGGCTTCCGCGAAACCTCACTGAACGATCTCGCCGATGAACTGCAGGTTACCAAACCCACGCTCTATTATTACGTGGAAAACAAGGAGGACATTCTCTTCCAATGCCTGCATACCGCGATCACCGAACTGCTCGACCAGACCGATGACATCCTCGCCTCCGACCGCAGCGGCATCGACAAGCTGATCGACTTCATCCATCTGTTCATCTCGGTGTTCGACGACGAATTCGGCCGCTGTCTGGCTCGACCCGGCCCCGAACCCCTGTCCGAAAAATGCCTGGCCGAGATCGAGCCGCTCTATGTCCGCCTGGACGCGGCCATGCGCCAGATGATCGAGGATGGCATGGCCGATGGTTCGATGCGCGACTGTAACCCCAAGATCACCGCCTTCACCCTGTTCGGCGCCATCAACTGGATGACGCGCTGGTATCACCCGGAAGGGGAAATGACCACGCGGGAAGTCGCCGACGAGATGGCCAAGCTGTTCTGCCAGGGCCTGGCGAAAGCCTGAGGTCAAACGCCTCCGGATTCAGTCGAGGTACTGTCGGGCGATGCGCTCCATGGCGGCCGCCAACTCGAAGTCCAGGCTGGTTATGCCCTTGGCGCGGTGGGTAAGCAGATCGATCTCCACCACATTCCAGACGTTGGTCCACTTGGGATGATGGCTCATGGTTTCACACACCATGGCCACCTGGGTCATGAAACCGAATGCCGGCCCGAAATCCTCGAATTTGTAGCGCCGATGCAAGCGAGCGTCGCCGATGGTCCAGTTTTCCAGCGCCCCGGCGTTGAGTTCCGCCAACCGCGTTTCCAGCTGGTTCGCGTCGAGTAGTACATCTTTCTTTGACATCGCTGTTACCTCCGTAATTGCCAGTAGGAGCGGTTCTGCCGCAGCACGGCCGCCGCGGCGTCAGTTTTCCTGCTCACCCGTATGCTCGATCACCTTGCGAATACCTTCCACCGCCAGCGGAGCGCCGGCGTAGGCGAATACGGTGAGCATGACCTCCTCGAGCTCGGTCTTGGTTACGCCGTGCCGCAAGGCCGCGGGAACATGGATATCCAGCTCTTCGCCCCGGCCCAGCGCGGCCAGTACGGACACCACCAACAGGCTGCGGTCGCGCCGCGACAGTTGCGGCCGCGCCCAGATCTCCCCGAAGGCGAAATCCACCCCGGCTCCGGCCAGCGGGCCCAGGTTGCCGGCGATACCCTCCAGCAGCCTGGCGGCATCGGCGGAGTCCTTGCCGGACAGCCGGGTCATCACCTCGATCGAACGCTGCCGCCGCTCTGCGCCGGTCAGTGGTTCGGCGGCAGGCAGCCCCTCGGCAGGAACCGGGTGGCCCAGCTCGGCGAGCAGACGATTGGCTTCCGCCATGGCATCCAGGGCGCGGGGAAAGCCGGCATAACCGCTCAGGTGAATGAAGATTTCGCGGATCTCTGCCGGCGTCAGGCCGTTGCGAATCCCGCCCGGCACATAGTAGGCGAGCTGGTTGGTCTGGTGAATGGCGCCCAGGATCGCCAGCACCACGAGATTGCGGTCCCGGCGGCTGAGCTGCTCGCGACTCCAGATCTCACCCATCACGAAATCGATCGCGAACGAGCCCAAGGCGCCGTTTTGCCGCTCCAGACCAGCGGCCAGTTCCGCGGTCGCCTCCGCGCTCGGGGCACCGAGGATGGTCTGCAGCGAGGCCAACCCCCGCGCCCTGCGCTGCTCCTGGTCATTGGCCGACAGGTCCGCCCCCTGCGCCCCGGCCACCATCAGCGACATGGCCCAGGCGCCCGCCCAAAGCCGGCCAACGCGGAACAGCCTTGCCGAGAATATCGAAGATTGCATGGTTCCCCCTTGCTTTCGTTGTTGTGATCTTTCTCGAAGCGGCCCAGGATCAGTCCCAGGTCAATCCGCCATCCACGTTCCACGACTGCCCGGTGACATTGCGCGCTTCCTCCGAAGTCAGGAACACGGCGAGCGCCGCGATATCTTCGGGTTCGTTGGAGCGTCCGACGGGGATGCTGGCGTCCAGCGCCGCTATGACCTCGCTCTCCAGCCGCCCACTGGCCTCCGCGCGCTCGCGAACCACCTGATAGTAGAGATCGGTCCTGGTCACGCCCGGGCAGATGGCGTTGACATTGATCCCGTACCTGCCCAGCACATGGGCGGCTATCCGGGTCATGGCAATCACCGCGCCCTTGGAACCCGCATAGGCAATGTTCGAGGTCGCCGGATAGCCCTTGCCGGCGATCGAGGCGATGTTGATGATGCGCCCACCTTCGCCGCTCCGCATCACCTCCGCCGCCGCCTGCATGCAGAAAAACAGCCCGCGCGCGTTGACGCTGTGGATCAGATCCCAATCCTCCGGGCGCACCGCAAAAAAATCGATGGCCCGGGTGACCGCCGCATTGTTGACCAGAACATCCAGTGCGCCGTGGCGCTCGGCGATATCGGCCATCAAGGGTGCTATGGCGTCCACCCTGTCTCTTATACACATCTCCGAGCCCACGAGACTAGGCATGATCTCGT
>CAJXRS010000117.1 GCA_913060555.1 uncultured Gammaproteobacteria bacterium
GGAGTGGATTTCCGGGATTCGGCGGGTTGCCGGTCTGCGTTGCAGGTCGATCGGAGCCGTCACCTGCCGATCTTGTGGCGGTGGCGTTCGCGGACCGCGATCAAGCTGGCCTTGGAAACTCCATCCGGGTCGCCAAGCGGCCATACCTGTTCGAAGGCTTGGCCGTCGTGAGGATGCTGGATGGCACAGAACAGGGTCTTGTTGTCGCCAGAGAATTCCGGACCGCAGACTTCGCCGCCGGGCACCCCGGAGAGAAACTGGCGCAGCAGACCCCGGTTATCCCCATCGACCCGGACGGCGAAGATACCGTCGTTCTGGCCGAAGCCGACATTGTCGCTGAAAAATTGGCCGTCGGTGGCGATCCACAGGTTGCCGTCGTCATCGTGCACCAGGTTGTCCGGATCGGAGATCGGGCTGACGCCTGCCGCAACCGGGTCGGCCAGATCGCCGAAACTCGTATCGTGCGCGGGTACGGTAGGATCGCCGCATTTGATCAGGATATTCCAGCTGAATGCCAGCGCTCCCGCGTCGCCGCCGGCCTCGATGAGTTCGATGACGTGGCCGTGCTGATTGTCGGTTCTCGGGTTGGCTTCGTTGGGTTCGGTGCGCCTGGAATTGTTGGTCAGGGCGATATAGACCCTGCCGGTTTGGGGGCTGACCTCGATGTCTTCGGGGCGGTCCATGGGGGTGGCCTCTACCAGGTCCGCCGCACCGCGGGTGTTGAGCAGAATCTCCTCCTGCGTCCAGTCGGCGAGCGCCGGGTTGTTGGGGGAAAGCTCCAGCCAAACTCCGGTTCCCAGGTCGTCGCCGGCGGTGTCGCCCACGTCGAAGCGGGCCACGTAGATGGTGCCCTCGTCGAGTAGGTCCAGGTTGGCCCGGCGATCGTGACGGTTGTAGGTGCCGCGGCTGATGAACTTGTAAACATACTCGAAGCGGGCGTCGTCACCGCTGTAGATGGCCACCCGGCCGTCCCCGGCGACTGCGGCGCTGGCGGCTTCGTGCTTGAAGCGGCCCAGGGCGGTGCGTTTCTTGGCGCGCGCACCGGGGTCATAGGGATCGACTTCCACCACATAGCCGAAGCGGTTGTACTCCTTGGGATCCTGCGCCAGATCGAAGCGCGGCTCATGCTTCTCCCAGCCGCGGCTGGTCGGTCCGGTGGTTGCCGGAATGCGCTCGCTGAGGGCGGCCACCTCGGAGTGATTCGCGACCACGGCGTCGAAGTTGGCAAAGTATTGGTCGAAATTCTCCTCGCAGGTGAGGATGGTGCCCCAGGGAGTCTTGCCGCCGGCGCAGTTGTTGAGCGAGCCGCGCACCTCGGTGCCGGTGGGATCGCTTGCGGTCTGCATCATCGGGTGGCCGCGCAGCGGGCCGGCGATGTCGATCAGAGTCGAGCCGGTGGAACGCCGGTTGAAGGGAGAACTGCGGTTGAATTCCCAGCGGCCCTGGTGATCGAGTTGCAATTCGACGATGGAAAAGCCGTGGGCTTCGATCTCCACTTCGGTCTGGTTGGCGGTCGGGTAGGTGCTCGCATCGAAGTCCGGAAACATGTCCGGCGCCGTGGTGTATTCGTGGTTGACGATCACCAGGGCGGACCGGCTGTAGGTATCCTTGAGCAGCGGATAGACGATGCCCAGAAACCGATTGGCACTATCATCGAGTTGCCCCTTGCGCTTGACGGAGTGGGCGACGAACGCAGGCAGTGGATACCAGAGCACCAGGTCCGCATTGAAGCCGAACTGGCGGGCCTGGGCCGCGCCGGTCTGGTTGTTCACATCGAACGCCGGCGCATCGGGAAACAGCGGGTCGCCCCAGCGCAGCAGGACGTCTACTGCATAGTTGGAAGGCACCACCACATCGGGTTCGTTGCCGGGCGGAACCGTCTCGAAGGTGAGGCGGCGTTCCGAACCGAAGTGGCCGCGCGCCTCGGCGCGTTCGGCAGTCAAGAGGGCGCCCGGTGCAAGCACCAGGGTGGCTCCGGTTGCAACGCCGCCTTTGAGCAGGGCTCTGCGGCTGATGGCCTTCGACAGGATGCTCTGCAAGGGCTCGGCGGTCCGGGGGCGGGCTGGTGAGCCGGGTGTCACATCGGTGTCCTGACGATGTTCAATGAACTCGCCGGAAGTCTGGTCATCCATCGCGGTCTTTCCTCATCTGATGGGCGGTGGGTCGGTCATTGCGGGCGGTACGGACGGCGGCCGCCGCCGCCCATTGTCGGCGCCGCAACTTGACGCTGCGGTGACCCTGGGATGACCGACTTGTGACCGCGCCATGACGGCTGGAGCCAACCGGGCTGTGGGAATGCTTCCGGGAAAGTGAAGCGCCGGCACTGTACCGGCTGGCCTGATGATTCAGCTGGCAGCGCTGGGCTGCTCGCGCCCTTACTCGGCGCGGGAGCCGAACCGCTCGCGGTTGTCGCCGCTTTTTCTTTGGCTCTTGCGGAACAGTACATAGGTGGCGCCGACGCCGCCGTGACGGCGCTCGGCGCTGTGGAAGGCCAGTACCTCGTCGAGCTCGCGCAGCCAGTGATTGACGCAGCTTTTCAGCAATGCCGGGGGATTTCGGTGCTCACCGCGGCCATGGCTGATCAGTCCGCAGCGGATATCGTGGGCCAGGGCATCGCGGGCGAACTGGAATACCGCCAAGCGCGCCTGCTCTACGGTGTGGCGGTGCAGGTCGAGGCGGGCATCGATGGCGTAGCGGCCCAGGCGCAGGTTGCGATAGACACCCTGTTGGACCCCGTCGCGCCGCCATTCCAATACCGCCCAGGGCTCTACGGGTGTGATCTGCTCGGCGCGGGCCAGGTAGTTGCCATCGCGTTCGCGTTCCCGCGCCGCCGCCCGACGGCGCTGTTCCTGACCCGGTGAGGGGCTGCGGGGGCCGCGCTCGGCGAGCCGCTCGGCCTGGCGCAGTGGCGCCACGTCGGCCATCAGGGCGCGGAAATCCGGCTCGTCATCGTTCATCGAGGCAGATTAGGCGCACGCCCGGCGGTGCGCAAGGGCGGGCGCCACCCGGGCCTCAGAGGCGGGCGAACGCCTCGAATTCGTCCAGCGGCAGCGGCCGCGAATAATGGTAGCCCTGGTGGACGTTGCAACCCAGGGCGCGCAGGGTTTCCGCTTGGATCGCGGTTTCCACCCCTTCGGCGACCGTACGCAGTTTGAGGTTGCGGGCGATGGCGATGATGCTCTCGACGATGGCGGCGTCGTTGGCGTCATCGAGCAGGTCACGGATGTAGGACTGGTCGATCTTGATCTCGTCGAGGGGCAGGTTCTTGAGGTAATACAGGGAAGAGTACCCCGTGCCGAAGTCGTCGACCGACACCGCCACGCCGAGTGCCTTGAGATCCCGCAGACGGGCGATCACCAGGTCGATGCCGTCGAGCATGGCGTTCTCGGTGATCTCCACGATCAGCGCATTGGCCGGGACGCGGAAGTCGCGCACGGCTTCGGTCACGCTGGCCGCGAAGTCGGCGCGACGAAACTGGTGCGGGCTGACATTGACCGCCAGACTGAGGGTCCGCTGCGGAGCCCGCTCGCGCCAGCGCGCCAGTTGCGCGCAGGCGGTGCGCAGGACGTACTCGCCGATTGGATAGATCAGACCGGTTTCCTCTGCGATGGAAATGAAGTCCAGGGGCGGTACCATGCCGTGCTCTGGATGCTGCCAACGCAGCAGTGCCTCGGCGCCGATGACCTCGCCGCCGGCGCCGACCTTGGGCTGGTAGTGGAGCAGCAGCTGGTCAAGCTCCAGCGCCTTGCGCAGGTCGCGTTCGAGTTCGAGGCGGCGGTTGGTGTGGCTCATCTGGCTGGGTTGATAGAAGGTCATGCCGTCGCGCCCGCGCTGTTTGGTCTGGTACATGGCGACGTCGGCATGGCGCAGCAGTTCCTCGGCGGTATTGCCATCGCGTGGAAAAAGGGCGATGCCGATACTGGCGCTCAGATGGTAGTCGTGGCCGCCGATCGGATAGGCGAGGTTCAGTCGCTCGCGGAGCTTGGCTGCGATCCTCCCGGCGTGGCTGATGGCCGCATCCGGGTTGTCACTCAGATCGATCACCAGGATCACGAATTCGTCGCCGCCCAGGCGGGCCACGGTATCCGCGCCGCGCACGGCGTCAGCGCAACGCTGGCCAACCTGTTGCAGCAGGGCGTCTCCGGCGCTGTGCCCCAGACTATCGTTGAGCAGCTTGAAGCGGTCGAGATCGACGAACAACACGGCGCCCCATTGGCCGCTGCGCTGAGCTTGGCGCAAGGCGTGCTGGAGGCGGTCGAGCAGGAGGCGGCGGTTGGCCAGGTTGGTCAGCGGATCGTGAAAGGCGAGCTGTTCGATATCTTCCTGCGCTTTCCGGTAGTCGCTGATATCGGCGATTGCGCCGAACAGCCGAACGGCGCCGGACTCGTCCCGCCGGCACTCACCCTGGCTGCGGAACCAGCGCCTCTCCCGTCCCGGGACGATGGCGCGGAACTCGACGCGGAAGGCGGTCGCCTCCGCCAGCGCGTTCTGTACAGCGGTGTCGAATGCCTCCCGGTCCGCCGGATGTATCAGCCGCAGTACCTCGGCGTGGGTCGCCGCCAGCCTGCCGCGGTCCACGCCGAGTACGATTTCGGCGTCTTGGGCCCAGGTCAGGGCGCCGCCCTCCGGATTCAGCTCCCAGGCGGCGATGCCGTAGGCGGCGCTGGCCAGACGCAGCATCTCTTCGCTGCGGCCGAGTGCCGCCAGCAGGTGCTGCCGCTCCGCTTCCAGTTGGTGGCGCTCGGTCACGTCACGCGTCACCGCGAACATCGCCGGCTCGCCGTGCCAGAGGATCCTGCTCAGCGTGGCCTCGAGGATGATGGGTGTGCCATCCGCGCGCATCATCGACCAGTCGACGCGGCCCTCGCCCTGGGCGATGACCTCGTCGAACAGCGCACGCGCCTTGGCGCCGGAATCCGAGTCGTCCAATTGCCTGGGGAGCGAAAGCTGCTCAACCGGATGGTCGACGATTTGCTCGCGTTCTCTACCCAGAAACGCAGCGAGTTGCTGATTGCAGTCGACGATTCGCTGTTGCTGGATGATGGCGATGCCATCGTTGATGGATTCGATCAGGCGCTGGTAGTTGTCCTGGGTTTCCGCCAGGGCGCCGGCGGCCTTGACCAGTTCCGTGGTGTCGATGGCGCTGATCACGAAATAGGAGATCTCGCCCTGGGCATCGCGGATGATGCTGTCGGTGACCCAGATATTGACCCGCTCACCGTTCTTGCGCCGCCACCAGGTGGGTCCGCTCCAGGTGTCGAAGTCGGCCCGGCCAGCGAGGAACTCACCCAGTCCCGGACTGTCCTGGCCGATGAAGATATCGCCCACCAGGCGAAATCCCAGCATCTCCTCCCGCGAGTAGCCGCCCAGATCGAGGCACGCCTGATTGACCCGGATGACGCGCCCGAGCCGATCCGCGACCAGCTGCGGAGCACCGGTATCGAAGGCCACTGCGGCGATGCGCTGTTCCTCGCGCAGCCGGTAAGCTTCGCTGACGTCGTGAAACACCAGTACGACGCCCTCCAGGCCGCCGTCGGGGGCGCGAACCGGGGCGGCGGTATCGGCGATCTGATAGCGGTGCCCGTCGCGCGCGATGATCGTCGCGTGATTGGCGAGCTGCACCGGTGCGCGGGTTTCGAGTACCTGGAGCGCCGGGTTCGGCAGCGGGCGTCCGTCCAGTGCGCTGAAGGGCGCGAAAATCTCGCTGACCAGACGGCCCAGTGCTGCCTCCCGCGGCCAGCCGGTGAGGCTTTCGGCGACTGCGTTGACACGTTCGATGCGGCCGCCGGCATCGGTGATGATCACTGCGTCGCCGATGGATTCCAGGATTCGCTCCAGGCGATTTTCGCGCCGCTCGGTTTCGAGGATGCTGTCGTTGAGCGATCGCGCGCCTTTCTCGAAGGCGTGGGCGAGACGATTCAGCGGTCCCCGGCCGGTGAGCGGGATGGTGGTGAAGGGCTTCCCGGGATGGAATTCCCGTACCGCTCGAGTGATGGTGGCGATCGGTCGGTTGACATGGCGTTGCGCGAAGAGCACGGCGCCGAGTAACCCGACAAAGATTACCGCCGCGAATATGCCGGTCTGGCGCAGCAGCTGGTGGCGCAGCGGCGCGATCAACCCCGAGCTGTCGAAGTCCAGGTACAGCAGGGCATCGGGCGAGGGACGCACATCGGCCGTGGACCGGGCCAGAGCCAGTGGATAATAACCGCGGATATGGCCGTCCGGATCCAGGCCGATGGCGCCGGCCCGGCCGGTCAGCTGCTTCGCCTGTAGCGCTGCCGGGTCGAATCCCGGCAGCGCCGCGGCCGTCTGGCCCAGCAACCCGCGTCGATTGGCGTGGCGGATCCGCGCCGAAGTATCCACCGCGGCCAGGTACTGTAGTCCGGGCGTATCGTTGAACAGACTGAACAGGGTCTCTGCCGGGGCCGCGGCGGATTGTCCCGCAACGCCGCTCTCCAGCAGGCGTTGAATACGCAGCATGTTGTGATGCCAGCCGGCCAGCGCTTGGCTTTCGGCGGCGCTTTTGCGGCTGTGGTAATCGATGCTCATCAACACCGGGGTAGCGACCAGCAGTACCGTCACGGCCAGCGCGGGAAGCAAGTAGCGGATGTCGATTTCGCGGGCCGGGTGGCGGGACATGGCGGGAATTCCGGTTGGTCGAGGGGTCAATCGGCGGGCAGATAGCCGGCGGCCTCGGCCACGAACAGGGGTTCATAGCCCGGCCAGGCGATGGCCGCTGCCCGCAGCGTGGGCGGTGGCGCCGGGCCGCAGGACGACAGCCAGGGGCAGGCGGCGAGCAGTGCGCCGCCCAGGGCTTTATTGGGATTCACGGTAACGGGCTCCCCTGCGACTGTTACCTGGACCTGGCTCCCTTGCCAACCGACGTTGTCCAGTACCTGTTTGCGTTCTTATCGCCGCTGATTGCTGGCTGGCAGGATCTCGATGCGCCGCAAGTTTGCAACGGATTTCCGGCCCGAACAACCAACCAGCGCACAGCACCAGCGAAACCCGGGGGTCTCGGATGCGCGGCGGGGTGAACCGGTGCTCGGGTATAATTTGCGCTTACGGCGCGACCCTCCCGGCGCGGCGCCTGAAACCGGATGGCCCATGAAAGAACTCCGCGAAACGCACTTTTCCTCGATTGCCGAAGTGGCCTCCGCCTTCGAACGCCAGGGTTATATCTGCGACGAGCGGATAGCGACCTGCGTGTATCTTGCGCACAACCTGGAAAAGCCGGTACTGGTCGAAGGCCCTGCCGGGGTGGGCAAGACCGAACTCGCCAAGACCTGTGCGACCCTGCTCGACGTGCCCCTGGTCCGTCTCCAGTGCTACGAAGGCCTGGATGAATCCAAGGCGTTGTACGAATGGAAATACGCCAAGCAGCTGCTCTACACGCAACTGCTCAAGGACAAGCTCGGCGAGCTGCTCGACGGGGCCCAGGGATTGCGCGCTTCCATGGACAAGATCCATGCCCACGAGGATCTGTTCTACTCCGAGCATTTCCTGGAGCCGCGGCCTTTGTATCGCGCCCTCCACGAACCGGGCGGCTGCGTGTTGCTGATCGACGAGATCGACAAGTCGGACCAGGAGTTCGAAGCCTTTTTGCTCGAAGTATTGTCTGATTTTCAGGTTTCGATCCCGGAGTTGGGCACCATCGCCGCGCGGGTCAAGCCCATGGTGTTTCTCACCAGCAACAACAGCCGCGAGCTGGGCGATGCCCTCAAGCGCCGCTGCCTGCATCTGCACATTCCCTATCCCGATGCGGCGCTGGAGCGGCGTATCCTGGCCACGCGGGTCCCGGAGCTCGACGCGCGCCTGCGCCGGCAGATAGCGGCCTTTGTCGAACAGCTGCGCGTTCTGGATCTGAAAAAGGTGCCCTCGATCTCCGAGACCATCGACTGGGCGCGGACCCTGCTGCTGCTCCATGCCACCGAGCTGGAGCCCGCCATGGTCAAGAACACGCTCAATACCCTGCTCAAGTTCGAGACCGATATCGAGGCGGCCGGAGAACAGCTGCGCGGCTTCGTCGACAAGGCGCGGCAGGCCGCCGGGGGCTGACATGCAGCGCACGCTGGAAGACTTCTATCACGCCGTGCGCGCCGCCGGCGTGCCCGTACCCCCCTCTGGCAGTATCGCCGCCAGTCGGGCGGTGGCGCTGGTGGGATACCGTGAGCGCGACCTGCTCAAATATGCGCTGAGCATGAATCTTGCCAATTCCCGACATGAGCAGGAGCTGGTGCTGTCTCTTATACACATCTGACGCTGCCGACGAATAGAGAGGTGTAGA
>CAJXRS010000118.1 GCA_913060555.1 uncultured Gammaproteobacteria bacterium
CTACACCTCTCTATTCGTCGGCAGCGTCAGATGTGTATAAGAGACAGATCATATAGAGTTCGGCCCGGAAGTTACTGCTCAGCGCCTGCCCGTAACCCAGCCGCCAGCGCCGGACGTCTTCGCCGGCGCGGTCCTGCTCCGCCACCAGGCGCAATTCCAGTTCCCGCTCCAGGGGCTGTACATAGGGGTGATAGATCTTGTCGACCGAACTGCCGTCGGCCTCGACCCATGGCGCGCTCAGCGCCAGCAGCGCCGTACAGGCGACCAGCGCGCCTGCGGAGCGTTTGTATCCGTGATGGTTCATCGATGCTTATGCCTCAGAAACCGAGCTGCGGGTGGCGATGGCGAACACTGCGAGGGCGATTGCGGCGCTGGCCAGGTAGAGGATCACCTGGAGGGGGGTGGGGGTGGCCTCATAGCCGATCAGGGCGTACAGCAGTTGCCCCGGCAGCGACTGTTCGGGCAGCCAGCGCGAGGTATCCCACAGTGGCTGTTGCGCCGGCAGCCAGTCGGCCTGGATCAGGAGTTTCACGGCCTGCGCGCACATGCCGGCGCCGACCAGTATCAGCAGGCCCACCGCCACGCGCAGCGCCCGCCGGGGCGGCAGGGCAATCAGCAGATAGTAGAACAGGGCGCCGGTGCTGAAGCCCACGCCCAGGCCCAGCACCGCGCCGGCGAGGACGTCGGCGGTGGCGCCGATCCGATGGAGAAAGCCACTGAAGTAGAGCAGGATTTCCGCACCCTCGCGGACGATCGCCAGGCTCACCGCGGCGACCATCGCCCAGGGCAGCGCCGCCCCCGCGCGGCGCGCGCCGGTGCCCGCGCCGGCGCCGAGCAGGCCGATGACGGCGACAATGGCGATATAGATGGCCAGCTGCAGGAGGCTGTTGACGACCTCTAAGCCGACGCCGTCGAACCAGCCCGAGATGGGGCGCATGGCGGCGCCGAACAACCAGGCGCCGCCGATCCCCAGGCCGGCCGCGAGGCCCAGGCTGGGCCCGGGGGTCGCCAGTTTCCGCGTCGCGGCCAGCAGCACGCTGACCAGCAGCGCCGCTTCCAGCACTTCGCGCAGTACGATGACGACGCTATCGATCAACATAGATCATTCCGCGATCAACTTGCCCTGGGCGGTCTTGGGATTGAATTCGCCGAAGAAGGGATATTCCCCGGGGGACAGCGGGCCGACGAAAATCACCGTGGTCTGACCGCCGAGGATGACCTTCTCCCGGTTCAGCTCCCAGCTCTCGAACTCCTCCGGGGTGTCATCCAGGTTGTGCACCCGCAGGCGCACCTTGGTATGTGCCGGGATAACCAGCTCCGAGGGCTCGAACAGATGGTTGCGGATGCGCAGGTCGATTGCGGGCGGCGCTTTGCCATCGGCACCGGCACCGGCACCGGCACCGAGCAGGGCCGCGGCGGCGAATGACGCCAGCGTCTGCGCGCAGCGCCGGATGCTCATGCCGCGCTCCGCCCGGGCAGGTGCGTACTGCACGGGCCACTTGCCGGAAAGTCGACCCGCACCGCCAGGCCGCCCTGCTCGGCGCTGCCCAGGACCACGCTGGCGCCGTGCAGATCGGCGATCAGCTTGACGATCGACAGCCCCAGCCCGCTGCCGGAACCCTGGCCGCGGTCGCCGCCGATGCGGTAGAAACGGTCGAATACCCGGTCGCGTTCGGCGGCCGGCATGCCCGGACCCGAGTCAGCGACCTCGAGGCGCACCCCGCCGGCGATGGCCTCGATACAGACCCGGATCTCGCCGCCGGCTGGGGTGTAGCGGCTGGCGTTGGCGAGCAGGTTGTCGATCAGGGTGGTCAGGGCGAAGCGGTCGCCGCGTACCTGGCGGCCTTTGCCGCGCAGCTCGATGTGCTGGCCGCGGCGATCGAGATCCGCGTAGCGTGCGGCGATCGCGCCGCGCGCCAGTTCGGTGAGGTCGAGGGGCCCCATGTCGGCCCGATAGTGCTCGGGCTCCATGCGGTAGAGCAGCAGGATCTGGGCGATCAGATGTTCGAGGCGCGCCACCTCGTCGCGGACCTGGCCCAGGTCCGGATCCTCGGGCGGCAGCCGGGCGGCGAGATTGTGCAAGTGGACCTTGAGGGCCGCGACCGGCGTGCGCAGTTCGTGGGCGGCGTCCGCAGTCAGCCGGCGTTCGCGCTCGAAAGAGCGCTCCAGTCGATACAGCAGGGCATTGACCGCGGAGACTATCACCGCCACTTCACCCGGGGGATCCGCAAGCTGGATGGGCGACAGGTCGGCGGCCTGCTTGCGGCTCAGCTGCGCGGCCAGGCGGTCCAGCATGCGCAGCCCGTGGCCGACGATCAGCCAGATGAACAGCGCGGCGATCGGCAGGCTGATCATCACCGCGATCACGGATTCCATGACGATGCTGTCGGCCAGCAGGTAGCGGGTGTCGGCACGCTGGGCGACCTGGATCCAGTGGTCGCTGGCGGGGGCAAAGCGCACCAGTACCCGCCAGCGCTGGCCGAGGAAATTGCGGTCCTGGAATCCCGGTCTCAGCGGCGCCATGGCTTCGGCCGGGGCATCGGAGGAGTGCAGCAGCAGTCGGCGGTCCCGGGTCCAGACCTGGAATACGGCCTGGCCGGCGCTGGGGGCGAATCCCGGACCGAAGGTTTGGGCCTTCTGGGGCGGGCGGGTGGCGAGCAGGGCGGCGATCAGACTCGCGGTATCCGAAAGCTGGGCGTCGAACAGGGTCTGGGCGGCTTTGACGCTGGCGCGATAGCCGTAGAGCGCCGCCACGAAACTGGTCAGGGTGATCGCGGACAGCACCGCGATGACCAGAAAGGAGCGGATCGATCTCACGGCGTGCGCAGGCTGTAGCCGACCCCGCGCACCGTGCGGATCCGGTCGTTGCCCAGTTTGCGGCGCAGGTGGTGGATATGGACCTCGAGCGCATTGCTGGCGATTTCCTCGCCCCAGGCATAGAGCTTTCCTTCCAGGATGTCCCGGGTCAGGACGCGGCCCGGCTGCTCCATCAACGCCTTGAGCAGCGCGTATTCGCGTCGCGACAGTGCCACCGGCGCGCCGTCGACCGCTACCTCCCGGGAGGCGGTATCGAGACGTAGATCGCCGGCGCTCAGGATACTGGTGGTGGCGCTGCCCAGGCGCCGGCCCATGGCGCGCAGGCGCGCCTCCAGTTCGTTCATGTCGAAGGGTTTGGCGAGATAGTCGTCGGCGCCCAGGTCCAGCCCGGCCACCTTCTCGTTGATGGTGTCCCGGGCGGTGAGGATCAATACCGGCAGTCGGCGGTTGTTGGCGCGCAACCGGCGCAGCAGGTCCAGCCCGTCCATGTCCGGCAGACCCAGGTCGAGGATCACCAGGTCGGGCGCGTCGGTCTGGATGGCGTGCAGGCCGTGGTCGCCGCGCGTCACGTGATTGACGGCGAAGCCCTTGGCGCGCAGCGCCTGGGTCAGGCCCGCGGCCAGGGAGGTGTTGTCTTCGATGAGTAACAGGTGCAGGGCGGCGATCTCCTGCCGGTCAGGAGGAACTGGCGCGTTTCAGGAGCTTGGCGATTTCCTGCCGCCGGCCGCTGTCCGCCAGCGGCCGGCCCGGCCGGGGCGGCGCCTGCTGGGCGCGCAGCAGGTACTCCCGGGCTTTGCGGCGATGACCCTGTTCGAGGAGAAAATCGCCATAGAAATAGTTGGCGTCGATACCCTCCGGGTTGATCTCCAGGGCGCGCTTGAGCATTTCCTCGGCCTTGTCGTTGTCCCCGAAGCCCAACGGCCAGCCCGGCACCTTGTAGTAGAGGGCCCCCAGGCTGGTGTAGGCCGAGCCCTGGAGCGCGTCCGGATCCACTGCCAGGGCGCGCTCCAGATCGGCGCGCGCCGCCCTGGCCGCGGCCAGGGCGTGCAGGCCGCCCTCGGCGCCGGCCATGGTGGAGCGGATGATGCCCGCCCAGATCCAGGCCTCGGCATGGTCCGGGTAGGCTGCTGTGAGCCGTTCCGCCTCCTGGGTCAGGGTCTGCAGCGCGGTGATTCTGGGTTTGCCGCGCATCTCGTAGTTGGCCACCGCCCAGCGCTGTTGCAGGTCTTCGATAGCGGTATCGAGTTCGCTCTGGGCGAAGGCGGAGCTGCCCAGCATCAGGCTCAGGCAAAGCAGCGGAATGGACAGGGCTTTCATGGAAGTATTCCTCCTACAGGGGCTCCGCTCGGGAGCGGGCAAAGCGACGGATCACGGGGAGCTGGCGGCTGATACCGGAGTCGAGGATCCAGGGGCACAGTGCGTTGAGCCGACCGAAAAAGCCTTCTGCCCTGCCCAGAGCCAAGCGCCGCCGGCGCCCGTGCAGCAGGCGGATCATCGCCCGGGCCACCGCCTCCGGGGTGTCCACGGCGTTGCCCAGGGCCCGGTTGAGCGCCTCGACCCGGTTGTCGTTCATGGCGGTTGCGGTCGCTCGCGGGGCCAGGTGCAGTATACGGATTTTGCTGTCTGCCAGTTCCCGCGCCAGGGCCTCGCTGAACCCCCGCAGACCGAACTTGCTGGCACAGTAGACGCTGAAGCCCGGATAGCCGAGGGTGTCGAAGGCGGAGCCCAGATTGATCACCGCGGCTTCGGGCGCCTGCGCCAGCAAGGGCAGCAGCCCCCGGGTCAGCAGCAGTGGCGCCGTCAGATTGAGCAGCACCACACGCTCGATGTCGGCTTCCTCCAGGGTTTCGAACAATCCGAAACTGCCGATGCCGGCATTGTTGACCAGCAGATCCAGGCCGCGCGGTCGGGCTTCGCAGGAGGAGATCACCCTGGCGCGGCCCGCCGCAGTGGCGAGATCGGCGGCCACGGCGATGTGCCGATCGCCGAGTTCCAAACGCAGGGCTGCCAGGCGTTCGGTATCGCGGCCGGTGAGCACCAGGTCGACGCCGGCGGTCGCCAGCGCCCGCGCCAGCGCCGCGCCGATACCGCCGCTGGCGCCGGTCACCAATGCGGTCTTGCCGGTCAATTCCAAGGCGCGTCCTCCGGGGTGCGGGACAGGCTGCGGAAGACGTCGCCGTACAGGCAGTAGAACATCCGTGCAGCATGACAGACGATTTCCCGCTCGGCGGTCGAGGTCACCTGATCCATCAGGCGCGCGAAGAATGCCAGGTGATCCTGGTCCAGGGCGCCGTGGGAGCGCAGGTAGGTGAAGGCCGTGTCGGGCAGATCCAGCGCCTGCTGCAGGGCGTCCGCGGCGCGGCTCGCCAGGGTCACGCTGGTGCCTTCCAGCACCTGCACCATACCGAACAGGCTGATCGGATGGACGCGCTGCACGCTGTCGTAGGCGTAGGAGACCAGCAGTTCGGTGGCGGCCAGCGGGCGGGACAGACGCGCCCGCTGCGGATCTCCCCCCGCGGCCGCGATATCGTCCAGCACCCAGGCCTCGTGGCCGTATTCCTCGGCGATATAGTCGGCCACGGCGCGGCGCAGCCATTCGTGTTCGGCTGCGAAACGGCTGCCGGCGGCCATCAGCAGCGGCACCGTGTGGCGGACGTGATGATAGGCCTGGGTGAGAAAGTCCACGTACTCCTCGCGGGTGACCGCGCCGCGCAGGCAGCGGGCGAGGATGGGGGCGGCCAGCAGCCGTTGCCGATCCGCCCGGGTATCTTCCTGCAGTTGCCGGTAGAAACTCATCGCGGTGATTCCTGGTATTGACGGTAGAGGTTGTCGAGCACAGCGGCGAAATGTTCGCTGATCGCCGCGCGGCGCAGGCGGCCGTTGCCGGAGAGGAGGCCGGCGCCCGCGCTCAGAGGTTCGGCGAGGCGATGCCAGGCGCGGATGCGCGCGTATTTGGGAAGCCCGGCGTTGACCGCCGCGATGTGGCGGGCCAGGGCGGCGGCGTCGGTATCCGCTGCCGCATAGAGCAAGGCGACACACCAGGGCCTGCCGTCGCCGAACACCACGGCCTGCCGCAGGGTGCCGTCGGCCAGCAATTCCGCCTCGACCCATTCCGGAGAGATGTTGCGACCCATGGTGGTCACGATCAGGTGATCGCGCCGCCCTGCGACGCGCACGAAGCCGCGCGCGTCGATGCGGCCCAGGTCCCCGGTGGACAGGGTACTTCGCCCCCAGCCGGCGCGCTCGTTGAGATAGCCGAGAAACACGTTGCCCGACACCATCAACTCGCCGTCCACGCTGTTTACCCGTACATGGGGCAGCGGTTTGCCGGCGCTGCCCGGGCAGTCGTCCCGGGGCGTATTGAGGCTTACCACGGATGCGCATTCCGAGAGTCCGTAGCCCTCGTACACCGGCAGGCCGCAGGCGCGCGCGGACGCGATCAGGTCGGGCGCGACCCGGCCGCCGCCGACCGCGGCGAACTGCAGCGAAGGGGGCGGGCGCCACCCGCGGTCCGCGGCGTCCACCAGCAGGCGCAGCAGCTCGGGAACCAGGATGATGCTTTGCGGCTGCTCGCGGTCCAGTACGGCAGTCAGCGCAGCGGGGGCGACGCCGGCGGACCCGCCGGCACCGCAATCGGCGAAGTGCACGCGGCCGCCGGCCAGCAGCGGGGCGTAGATGCCGGCGACATTTTCCAGCAGGGTGGCGAGCGGCAGCACACAGAGGTGGCGGATCCGCGGGATGCCGACCGCTTCGCACAGGGCGCCGGCGACCCGCAGCTGGTTGGCCGTGCTCAGGCAGACCCCCTTGGGCGTTCCCGTGGAACCGGAAGTGAAGGTGATCTTGGCGGTTGCCGGGGGGATTTCCGCTGCGCGTGGTTGGGGATTGAACGCCAGGCCGACGCCCGGGAGCAACTCGCGGTGAGCGGCCGGAAATCCGGCGGAGGCGATTGCCGTACGGTCGCCGGCGATCGCCTCCGCGGGCACCAACAGATGATCGATCTGGGCGGCTGTGAAAAAGGGCGGCACTGGAATCACCGCGATTTCCGCCAGCGCGCAGGCGAGATCCAGGATCACCCAGTCCGGCGCGCTGACCGCCGCCAGTGCCAGCAGTCGGATGCCGGTGCGGGTCAGTTCCCCGGCGGCCTGTTCCACGCCGCGCACCAGCGCTGTCGCATCCAGGGCCCGTGCTCCCTCCACCAGCAGGGGTTCGCGAGATGCGGTGCGCCGACCCAGGGACGACCACAGGGACTGGAAATCGGCGTCCTTCACCGCAGGGCAGCCGCAATGTGCTCCAGTGCCGGCAGCAGGGGAGCGAGGGACGCGCGGTGCTCGGGGCTGGCGGCGATCGCCGCACTGGCGGTGGCAATTTCGCCCGCCACGACCCGGGGGCCGCCCTGGTAATAGCCACCCCATTGCTCGCGTTCCGCGCCCATGCGTTGGGGGTCCGCGGCCGCCAGGGTCAGCAGGGGCAGGCCCATGGCGCGAATCAGGCAGCGCACCCGGGTGGTGGCGGTGCATACCAGCCATTGATGGCCACTGCGGGCGAGGATCTCCACCAGGGCGGCGAACAGCAGGCGTCGGGCGGCTGGTTTCGAGGCGGCCAGATTGCTGATCTCGACGATACCGGAACGGTCGACAGGGCGGCGCAGCCGCGCCGCGAGTTGTTGCTCCACCGGGCGGTCCAGGTAGCGCTCCAGAAACAGCGCATCGGCCAGCGCCGGCCGCAGCCCCAGTACCGCGCCGGGAGCCGCGCCGGGAGCCTCGCCCCGCGCCGCACTGAGCAGCCAGGGCGTGAAGTCGGTGAGCCGGGCGCCATAGCGCCGCGCGTAGCGTCCCGCGATATAGCGCTCCAGGGAGGCACGGCCTGCGCTTCGGGGCCCGTGAAGCCGCAGTTGGACGCCGCCGTCGAACGACGTTTCCGGCAGGGCCTGAATCTGTCGCATCGCGTTGCTCCTGGAGTCTCGATGAAGGGAAGCTTGGCGGCTCCAGCTTAAAGCTTGCTTAATCGCGCCTCGCTTTCGGCCCCTCCCCGGCAGGGCCGCGAAGTGCGGAGCCACTCGCGGTTAAGGGGGCGTTAAGCCGGGCGCGACACCCTGAGGCCTCCTTGTGGAGGCGGACACCATGTATACGGGAGCGGATGGGGATACGGCCGTGGCGGCCTGCTACGACGAGCGGCGCGCCGCCGCCTATGCGCGCTGGCATCACAGGAACTGGGCGCGCAGGCTCAGCTCCTGGCGGGAGGTATCACTGGCGCGCCGCGCCTTGCGCAGTGCCGGGGATCCGGATTCGGTACTGGACATGCCCTGCGGCACCGGCCGTTTCTGGCCCATGCTGGCGGGGACGCCGGCGCGCAGGCTGTTGGCCGGAGACGCCAGCCCGGCGATTTAGTGGGCCACGCGGCTGATTAGGTAACGCCCAGCCGTCGCACAAGCGTTGTGGGCAAGGCGCGCGAGTGCAGGACTGGCTTTGCC
>CAJXRS010000119.1 GCA_913060555.1 uncultured Gammaproteobacteria bacterium
GAGTTCCCCACGCTGGAGGATTTCGAGCGCGAGTTTCCGTCCCTGTGCTTCGCGCTGGCCACGGGCGTGGGCAAAACCCGTTTGATGGGCGCCTTCATCGCCTACCTGCATCTGGCGCACGGCATCAACAACTTCTTCGTGCTGGCCCCGAACCTGACGATCTACCGCAAGCTCATCACGGACTTCACGCCGAACACGCCGAAGTATGTCTTCAAAGGCATCGGCGAATTTGCGATGAACGCGCCCCGCGTGATTACTGGCGACAACTACGACCAGCAGAACATTCTTGGCGGTGAGTTGCTGGGTGAAGTCCGCATCAACATCTTCAATATCTCCAAGATCAACTCGGAGGTGCGCGGCGGCAAGGAGCCCCGCATCAAGCGGATGAAGGAGGTGCTCGGCGACAGCTACTTCAACCACCTCGCCAATCTGACCGACCTGGTGTTGCTGATGGACGAGTCGCACCGCTACCGGGCCAGCGCCGGCGTGCGGTCGATCAATGAGCTGAAGCCGCTGTTTGGTTTGGAACTGACGGCGACGCCCTTCGTCGAGTCCAGCCGAGGGCCTGTGCCGTTCAGGAACGTGGTGATGGATTACCCGCTGTCGCGGGCCATGGAAGACGGCTTCGTCAAGGAACCTGCCGTGGTCACCCAGCGCAACTTCGACGCCAAGGCGTACACGCCCGAGGAAATCGAGAAGACAAAGCTGGAAGACGGCGTGCGCCTGCACGAGACCACGAAAGTCGAGTTGCTCACTTACGCCCGTGAGCACGGCGTCGCGGTGGTGAAGCCCTTCATGCTTGTCATCGCGCGCGATACCACGCACGCGGCGCAACTCAAGGCATTAATCGAATCCGATACCTTCTACGAGGGGCGCTACGCGGGCAAGGTGATTCAGGTTGATTCCAGCCGCACCGGCGCGCGAGAGGAGGAGATGATCGCGCGCCTGTTGGCCGTGGAGAGCATGGACGAGCCGACCGAGATCGTGATTCACGTCAACATGCTCAAGGAAGGCTGGGACGTGACCAATCTCTACACCATCGTTCCACTGCGCGCGGCTAATGCCCGCACGCTGATCGAGCAGTCCATCGGGCGCGGCCTGCGCCTGCCTTACGGCAAGCGCACGGGCGTCGCGTCCGTGGATCGCTTGAACATCGTCGCCCACGACAGGTTCCAGGAGATCATCGACGAGGCCAACCGCGGCGACTCGCCGATTCGCTTGCAGCAGGTCATTCTTGATGCGCCGAGCGCCGACGACAAGAAGGTCAGCGTGCAGGTCGAATCAGGAGCATCGGCGCGTCTCGGTTTGACGGACGCTTCCGCCCTCTCCCCCAGCCCCTCTCCCGCAAGCGGGCGAGGGGAGCAATACACGCCGGTGTTCACCACCGAGGCGGAGAAGCAGGCCGCACGCGTGGTCATGGACGTCATCGGCAAGTACGAGGTCAGGCGCGATCTGGTGCCGACCAGCAGTACGCTTCTGAAACCAGAGGTGCAGAAGGAAATCCTCGCGGAGGTGGCGGAGCGCTTGAAGCCGCTGCAAGGCGAATTTCTGGCGGGCACCGATGAATCAGTCCCCGCACTTGATTTGTCCGCGGTGGTGGCGAAGACCACCGAGATCGTGGTGCAGCAGACCATCGACATCCCGCGCATCGCGGTGGTGCCGACTGGCGAGGTCACGATGGGCTTCCACGCCTTCAAGCTGGATGTGAGCCAGCTTCATCTCCAGCCTGGCCAGCGCGAGATCGTGGGTCAGATGCTGCGCACGAACGAGCAGTTCACCCTGGCCGCTGAGGTTGGTTTGCGGGAACAGCGCCCAGAGGACTACATCGTCCACGCCCTGGTTGACTTCGACGACATCGACTACTTCACCCACGCTGAGCTGCTCTACGACCTCGCGGGCCAGATGGTGCAGCACCTGCGCGGCTATCTGTCCGAGGATGAGGCCATCAGCGTCCTCGATCGTGACCGCCGCCTGATCGCGCGCGAAATCCACGCGCAGATGATGGCCCACTTCTGGGAGGAGGCGACCGAGTACGAGGTGCAGGTCAGTCGCGGCTTCACGGAACTCAAGCCGTGCAACTACACCGCCACGGCAGGCCAGACGGCCCACCACTTCCGGGAGACGGTGACCGATACCAGTCGCATCAAGCAGATGCTCTTCGGTGGCTTCTCGCGTTGCCTGTACCCGCTGCAGAAGTTCGACTCGGATACCGAGCGGCGCTTCGCCATCATCCTGGAGCGCGACGCGGCGAAGTGGTTCAAGCCCGCCAAGGGACAGTTCCAGATCTACTACAAGCTCGGCCCCGAGCAGCCGGAGTACATCCCCGATTTCGTGGTCGATACGGACGCGACCATCTTCATGGTGGAGACCAAGGCGCGCACCGACATCAACACGCAGGAGGTGCAGGCCAAGGCCGTTGCCGCTGCGCGGTGGTGCAGCAACGCCTCCGATCACGCGGCGAACGTAGGCTCCAAGCCCTGGCAGTACCTGCTGGTGCCCCATGACGAAATCAACGAGTCGAAACGACTTGCGGATTACCTGCGCTTTGAGTTCAGGGAGTAATTGTGCTGCCGGGCGCCCAGCGACTGCGTTGCCCGCGAGCCCGATGGCGGCACGCCGGGACGACATCGGTTCGTTGGGTCGCTATGCCACAGGGGAAAATACCGATCTCTGGTCTGAACTAGTGGTCCACTAGGCGCCAATCCGATATAGAGGCCGGCGGAGCCGGAAATTCCGGAACCGCGCAGCCTGTGGCGTGAAGCGCTGCTCGACGTCCTGCCGAAAACTTCCAGGCGCGGTTGACGCTGGCGCCGGGCGGCCGTCATTCGACGCCCTTGGGCTTTTGCTGGCGCATGAAACCGAACAGGTACCCGGCGATGCGGCGCATCTGGATCTCGTCGGCGCCTTCGGTGATGCGATAGCGGCGGTGATGGCGGTAGATGTGCTCGAAGGGTTGGTGCCGCGAATAGCCCAGGCCACCGTGCACCTGCATCGCCCAGTCGGCGGCGTCGCAGCACAGCCGGTTGGCGGTGTAGTTGCACATCGACACCTTGTCGGAGACGGTGAAGTTACCGTGGGTGTCCATGCTCCAGGCGGTCTTGTGGATCAGGGCGCGCAGCATTTCGGCGCGCGTCTGCAGTTCCACCAGGGGAAACTGGATGCCCTGGTTCACGGCCAGCGGCTTGCCGAAGGGCTTGCGTTCTTTGGCATAGGCCACCGCCTGATCGATGCAGAACTGGGCGGCGCCCAGGCTGGAGGCGGCCTGGCGGATGCGGTTCTCGTTGAAGAAATGCTGTACCACCTGCAAGCCCTTGCCTTCGCCGCCGAGGATGGTGTCGTCGGCGACGCGGACATCGGTGAATGAGACCCGACCGTGGTCGGTGGGCATGTTGAAGGTCCAGAGCATCTCCTCGACCCTGACACCCCGGGCAGCCATGGGCACCAGGAAGGCGGTGATGCCCTGGGCGTCGCCGGGCTGGCCGCTGGTGCGGGCGTAGACCAGATCGTAGGGCGAGCTGTGGACGCCGGTGTTCCAGGTCTTCTCGCCGTTGATGATCCAGTCGCCGCCGCGGCGCTCGGCGCGAGTCTCCATGTGGGTGGCGTCGGAGCCGTGGTTGGGTTCGGTGATGCCATAGGCGTAGCTTTTCTCGCCGCGCAGCAGGGGCTCGACCCATTCTGCCTTCTGCCGCTCGGTGCCATAGGCCAGCATGAGCAGGGCGCCGACGTTGTTGCCGACGATGGAGTGTTCGGTCTGCAGGTCGTTGTGCAGGCCCAGGCCCTTGGCGGCCAGGTGCTCGCGGATGATGGCCATGCCCAGATTGGTGCCGTCGCGGCCACCGTAGGCGCCGGGGATCGCGTAGCGGTAGTGGCCGGCGTCGTCGGCCAGGCGCTTGGCCCGCGCCATCAGCGCCTCCCAGTCGGCGTTGGGCAGACCGCCGCGCTCCCAGTCGGTGCGCGCATCCTCGCGGCGGTGGTCGAAGAAGCGGATGTTGTCGTCCCGGTTTTCCAGGGGCTTGATCACCTGCTCGATGAAATCGTCGAGTTCGTGCAGGTAGTCGACAAGATCCTGGGGAATGTCGAAGTTCATGGTGTGGGCCTCTCGGAGAGTGATGGAAAGGGCAGGCCGCCGGCCGCGGGCGCCGCGCTCAGCGAAACAGCTGCATCGCCAGGCCGATGTCGCGCCCGGCCTCCAGTGCCTGGGTGAAAGTCAGGTCGGCGGCGCGGCGGATCAGTTGCTTGGTCAGGCGCAGGGCGTCGGGGTGAAAGCTGGCGAGCCGCTCGGCCAGGGTCTGCGCGGTGGCCTCCAACTCGGCGGCCGGCACCACCCGATTGACCATGCCGATCGCCAGCGCGCGCTGCGCGTCGATGTATTCGCACAGGGCCAGGAGTTCGAAGGCGGCCTTGCGCCCGATCTGGTGGACCAGCGTTGGCGCAACCCCGGCCGCAGCCATGCCGAGCTTCACTTCGGGATAGCCGAACATGGCGTCGTCGGCGGCCACCACCAGGTCGCAGCTCACCGCGAGGTTGGCGCCGCCGCCCAGGGCGTAACCCTGTACCGCGGCGATCACCGGGGTGTCCATGCGCTGGATGGTGCCGTAGAAGCGCACGGTGTGGTCGAGCCGCGTGGCGATGGCCCGGGCGCCGGGCGGTGGCCGGGGGCTTTCGCCCGCGTCGCTGCGTTGACCGAGGTCGGCACCGGCGCAGAAGGCGGGTCCGGCGCCGGCCAGCACCACCACCGCGACCCCGGGGTCGTCCTCGGCGGCGCGCAGCGCGGCGGCGAGCGCCCGGGTCAGGGCGTCATCGAGCGCGTTGCGCTTGTCCGGGCGGTTCAGGGTGAGGTAGCGGATCGCCCCGCTGTCGCGGGCCAGGAGGGGTTCGGTCATTGGATGGTTCCTCGACAGTGGAGTGGCGGTAACTGCCGGCGCTGCATGGCGCGGGGGTCGCCGGCGGTCGCGGTCATCGGCCGGGTTCCAGCGCCAGGGTCACGCGGATCAGCTCCGGGGCGCCGATCTCCGGCCGCTCCACGAAGCCGAGCTGCGCGGCCAGGCGGCGCATCGCCCGGTTGTCCCGCGCCACCTGGCCGTGGAGCTCGGCGAGGCCCCGCTGCCGCGCCTGGGCGATGATCCGTTCCAGCAGCCGCCGTCCCAGGCCCTGACCGGCGATCGCCGGATGCAGGAGGATGGCGAATTCGGCGCGCTCCTGGTCGGAGCCGATGAGAATGCGCACGATGCCCGAGATGGGTGTTCGCCCGGGGTTGCCGGGGACGGTCACCACCAGCGCCAGGTCGCGGTCATAGTCGATCTGGGTGAAGCGCGCGGCGTCGATTTCCGCCACGGTGCGCAGCGAGGCCGAGAAGTGCGTGCGCCGTTGCTCGGGCGTGAGATCGGCGAAGGCGCGGCGCAGCGCCGGCTCGTCCTCGGGCCGGATCGGGCGCAGCAGCAGCTCGCGGCCGTCGGCCAGGTGCAGCGCTTCTTCCAGCTCGCGGGGGTAGGGGCGGATCGCCAGGCGCCCGGCGCCGCTGCCGGTGGCCGGCGCGATGCGCACCCGGGTATCGACGGCGAGCACGCCCTCGCCATCTGCGAGCAGGGGATTGATGTCGATTTCCACCAACTGGGGAAGATCCACGACCAACTGGGCGACCTTGAGCAGGGTCAGCGCCAGGGCATCGAGGTCGGCGGCCGGGCGGTCGCGAAAGCCGTGCAGTAGGCGCGCGACCCGGGTGCGTTCGATCAGGGCGCGGGCCAGGGTGAGGTTGAGCGGCGGCAGCTCCAGGCTCTGGTCGCGCACCACCTCGACCGCGGTGCCGCCCTGGCCGAACAGCAGCACCGGGCCGAACTGCGGATCCAGGGTGGCGCCCAGGATCAGCTCCCAGGCATTCCGGCGGTCGATCATGGGTTCGATCAGAAAGCCGTCGAGGTGCGCCTCCGGGCGCAGCTCCCGCACCCGCTCCGCCATCGCCGCCGCCTCGGCGGCCACGGTCTCCGGCCGGCTCAGGTCGAGCACCACACCGCCGACATCGGATTTGTGCTGGATCTGTGCCGAGATGATTTTCAGGGCGACCTTGCCGCCCAGCGCGAGCGCCGCCTCGGCGGCGGCCTCCGCAGTGGCGGCGACCCGCCCGGCCACCCGGGGGATGCCGTAGGCGTCGAGCAGCGCCTTGACCTCGGGCGGGGTCAGCCAGTCGCGGCCCTGGGCCAGCGCCTCGCCGAGCAGGCGCTGGGCTGCCACCGGGTCGGGGGCGAAGGATTCCGGTACCGAGGGCGGCACCTGGGTGAGGAGTTCCTGGCTGCGCTGGTACCGGATCAGATACTCGAAGGCACGCACCGCCTGTTCCGGGGTGGCGGGACTGGGAATGCCCGCGGCGGCGAAGCGCCGCCGCGCCGCCTCCGCGCTGGCGGCGCCCACCCAGCTGGTGATCAGCATGGGTTCCCGGCGTTCGCCCCAGCATTCGATCAGCGCCTGGGCCGCTTCCTCGCTGGAGGCGATGGCGGTGGGGCAGTTGAGCGCGAGCACCGCATCGACGCCCGGGTCCGCAGCCAGGATTTCCGCCGCAGCGGCATAGCGCGATCCGGGTGCGTCGCCGACGATGTCCACCGGGTTGCCGTGCGACCAGGTGGCCGGCAGGCGGGCGTCCAGTGCCTGCAGTGTCTCGGGCGCCAATGCGGCCAGGGTGCCGCCCTGGGCGATCAGGGCGTCGGTGGCCAGCACGCCGATGCCGCCGCCCTGGCGCACCCAGTTGACCTGCACCGATACCGAATTCGACGCCAGCGACACCCGCTCGAGCGCGGCTTCGCGCATGTAATCGAGCTCCTTGTCGAAGATCATGTCCTGGATGTAGCCGACCATCCGGTGCCCCTTGAGATCATCGAGCGAGGTGATCGGCGCATGATCGCGCAGGTAGCGTCGCGAGGCCGCCAGGTGCAGGCGGTAATCGGTGATGCGCTGCACGCTCAGCCGTCCGGCGGTGGGCGGGCTCACAGCGACCACCATGTCGGCCTCGCGCCGTGTCAGGTTGAAGACCCGGGGCAGCGCGACGATCTGCACCTCGAGGTCGGGATTGGCCTCGCCGATGCGCGCGCAGACCTGGGGCAGCACGAAATTCGCCGCACCGTCCGGCGCGCCGATGCGGATCTGCCCGGTCATGCCGCCCGCGCTTCCGGCCATTTCCTCGGCCACGCCCTCGATCGCCTGCTCGACCCGGCGCGCGGCGAGCAGGCGCCGCATCCCTTCTACTTCCCCGAAACCCTGGACCAGGGCGATGACGCCCAAGGCCGCGCGGCGCTGGTCGAATACCTGCGCAGCCGCACCACGGATCAGGAGGAATAAGACAGGTCTCTGGTATCCCGCCGGCAAGCTCCGCTTGCCTTTCGCGGGCGGGGCCCGCTCGCACAAGGGCTCCGCTCCCGGCGCCGGGCTACGGAGCCCACCATCAGACCCGAACCCTCAAGGATGCTCGGCAAACACCTGAACGCCATCCTCGCCGTACAGCAGCACCTGATAATCGTCCTGCCGGCCGCCCATCTCCATACCGGGCGAGCCCACCGGCATGGCCGGCACGGTCAGGCCGTGGGCGTCGGGTTTCTGCTCCAGCAGGCGCCGCACGTCTTCCGCCGGCACATGGCCCTCGATGGCGTAGCCGTCGATAAAGGCGGTGTGGCAGGAACCCAGGCCCGGGCGCAGCTGCGCTTTTTGCTTGATCGGTTGCAGGTTGTGCACCTCGTGGGTGACCACGTCGAACCCGTTGTCGCGCATGTGGTCCGCCCATTTTTCGCAGCAGCCGCAGGTCGGTGTCTTTGTCACCTGCAACGTGGGTGCGGCGGTTTGCGACAAAGCAGGCCCGGCCAAGGCCAGGCTGAGTGCCGTAAGGCCAAATTCACGTCGGTTCACTTAAAACTCCTCGATGTTCTTCCTTAAATAGTTGCTCGGTATCCCGAAGTCGACTGCCCGCGCTGTTACATTTGGCTACAAACACGGGATGGGCGTCCCTTGGTGAAAATGACTATGTTGGCGGCATGAGCGATCTGCCACGCATCCTTGTCGTCGATGACCATTCAGAGATTCGGAAATCCGTCACCAGTTATCTGGAACGCAACGGCATGCGTGCTTCAGCGGCGGAAAATGCAGTTGAGATGGACGCAAGGCTGGCGGAAGCGCATTTCGATCTGATTGTCCTCGATGTGATGATGCCGGGGGAAGACGGGCTGTCCGCGTGCTGTCTCTTATACACATCTCCGAGCCCACGAGACTAGGCATGATCTCGTA
>CAJXRS010000120.1 GCA_913060555.1 uncultured Gammaproteobacteria bacterium
CGAGATCATGCCTAGTCTCGTGGGCTCGGAGATGTGTATAAGAGACAGGGCTGGGGTCGCAGATTCAGGCGCACATCACCAAACGCTTCGGCATGCCCTGGCACGGGCCGGCGCAGCAGATGGCGGAATTCATCCGCGCACTGCACGCCATCTGGGATTGCTGGTACGACGGCAAGCCGCTCAATTTTCGCGGCGAGTGCTACCGCCACACGCTGATGACACCGGATTTCACCCCGCTCAACACCCAGTACGGCCGTCCCAGGGTGGTGATGGCGGCTGTGGGCCCACTGATGATCAACGCCGCCGCGCGCGAGGCCGACGGCATCCTCATACATACTTTCTGTACGCCGAAATATCTGGAGGAACAAATCCTGCCACGCATCCGTGCCACGCTCGCGGAGTGCGGTCGGCGGCGCGAGGATTTCGAGGTGTCGTTCCCGCCGTTCGTGGTCACCGGCCGCACCGAGGAGGAGTTCGAGGCCGCCAAACAGCGCGTCAAGTACCGGATCGCCTTCTACGGCTCGACGCCGGCCTATCGCCCGGTGCTGGAATGCCACGGCTGGCAGGATCTGCAACCCAAGCTCAATCAGCTATCGAAGAATAACGGTTGGGACCGCATGCCGGATCTGATCAGCGACGAAATGCTGGAAACCTTCGCCGTGGTGGGAGAACCGCGCCAGGTGGCCCAGCAGATCAAGGCGCGTTGCGGTCACCTGGTGGATCGGCTGACCCTCGAAAGCGGGTTGCCGGAGGACGCCCTGCGCGAACAGCTCCGGATCATGCGCGGGCAATGAAAAACCCGGCCTTGCGGCCGGGCTTCAAACGACGCCGTGCCGGCCCGAGGTTTCAGCCGTCACCGTGGCGCAGCAGGCGGCCGGAGTAGGTGTTGGTTTCACGGTCATGGTCGATGGTGACCTGGCCGTTGACCAGCACATAATCGTAGCCCTTGGCGCGCTGCACGCGACGCCACTCTCCTGCAGGCATGTCGTGGGTGATTTCGGCCGGCAGCGCTTCGAGGTTCTCGTAGTCGTAAACCACGATGTCCGCCGGCGCGCCCACCTTGAGCTGGCCGCGGTTGTTGAAGCCCGCGAGTGCCGCCGGCAGTGCGCTCAGCCGCCAGTGAACTTCTTCCAGGGACAGCATCTTGTGTTCGCGCACGTACTTGGCGATCGCTTCCGTCGGATAGCGGCCCGCAGTCAGGAAGCGGGTGTGGGCACCGCCATCGGAAACGCCGAAGGTGATATAGGGATCGTCGATGATTTCCTTCATGTATTCGAGGTTGCCGGCATTGGGCAGGGTGGCGAAGAACTCGGCCTTGAGGTTGGTGCCGACGGCAATGTCGAGCAGCGCATCCACGGGGTGCTTGCCGGTCTTCTCGGCGATCAGGCTCAGCTTGTGGTCCTTGAACTCGTTGAACTTGTCCGAGTGCGTGTGCGCCAACACAGTCTCTTCGATCGGCCCGGTGGCGGAGGTCCCCGGCGGATTGTCCTTCAACGATTGCCGCAAGGCCGGATCGGCCATTTTCGCCAGCCGTTCTTCGACGGTGCCGGTGGTGACGTGACGCCAGGCGGGAGAATCGTCCCACAGGTTCCATTCGTCGAGGGAAAAGGTGAACCCGGAATCCGTGGTGAGCCCCTGGCCGTAAACCTTGTTGCCGCGCGCGTGGCATTCAGCCAGCCAGCGCAATGTGCTGCGGTGGACTTCGGGATCGCTCGCCACTGCCTGCACCACGTTGTAGAGCAGCGGCCGGCCGCTGGTAGCGGCGACCTCCTCCATATGGGCGCGATCCTTGCCCGGATCGTTGCCACTCAGCATGGTCATCTGAACAAAACCTTCGTTGCGTTTCGCCAGCACCCTGGCGAGCGCAATGCAGGTCTCGTCGTGCATCACGTCAGTGGGCATCGGGGTGCCGTCGAAATCCCGCTGCACGTCAGCGCCGCAACCCGGTGCCAGACGTTGCGCCGACCAGCCGCAGCCGCCAGCGTCCATGGCTTCTTCCAGCAGGCGGCAGATTTCGGCCTCTTCTGCCGCGGTCGGCAGGGCGCCGGCCTTCGCGCGATCCATACCCATTACCCAGGTCAGCAGGGGCGCGACCGGGACGTAGGGCAAGATGTTGATCGCTTTCGGGGTGCGGTCGATGCTGTCGAGATAGTCCGGGAAGGTCACCCAGTCCCAGGGCATGCCCGCTTTCATGGATTCGAAGGGGATGGCCTCGACCCGCGTCATCGACAGCATGGAGCGCTCGCGCAGCTCGGGCGCCACCGGCGCGAAGCCGAAGCCGCAGTTGCCGATCACCACCGAGGTGATGCCGTGCCAGCCGGACAGCGTGCAGTAGGGATCCCAGAACAGCTGGGCGTCATAGTGGGTGTGCAGGTCGATGAAGCCTGGGCAGACATGCCTGCCTTCAGCGTCGATTGCCTTGGCGGCGTCCTTGGCGTCGAGGCGGCCGATGCTCGAAATGATGCCGTCCTTGATGCCGATATCAGCGCGGTAGCGCGGAATGCGGGTGCCGTCGAAGATCGTGCCGTTCTTGATGATGGTGTCGAATCTGGCCATGAAAGGTACTCCCCTGTGGCGGGTCGCATCCCGAGCATTCATCGACGAACGATTGAGGAACGGTCGGGTGGACCCTTGTTGTGGTGTAAGTCAAATCTTACTGATTCGACAGACCATAGCGCAGCACCTGGGCACCACCCAGCATAATGGGGGACTCGAAACGGAGGAACGGTCGCGGTGTCGGCTACACCCGGAGGCAGCGTGACAGAGCTACCAATCGGACAGGCACGCGACCTTCAGGCGATGCCGTAGGTGCGCGCAGTCTGCAGCAGCAGCAGGCGATCGGCGGGGTCCAGGGCGACAAATTCGCAACCGACCCGATTCGGAGCGCCGACCGTCTTCTCCGGGCGCTGCCAGGCGATGCGGACACCGGCATCGATCGCCAGCAGGCCCTTGTCCGGATGGGGCAGATGTATGGTCAGCAAGCGGTTGCCCGGCGGCGGCAGTGCGCGGTGCGCGTGCAGCATCATGCCACCGGTTGCGATATCGCCCAGATAACCGATCATGGCGTGGCTGTTGTGGTCGTAGATCCTGGCCAACGCCACCAACCGGGTGCGCCGCGAACGGCGCGCATCTGGACTCTGGGCGGAAAGCGTTTGCGCTGGCATCGACAGATAATAGCCGCGGGCACGGACGCTGCCAAGCGATCTCCGGACAACCGGTACGGGACACCCGATCGAGGACAGAAGCAAGTGCGGGAGACTCTATGACAGACGGCGGACTATCGCCCTGGATCCTGGGCCTGCAGATCTTCGCGGTGGGTATTCTCGCCCTGCTGGTGACCGGCATCCTGAGCCTGGTATGGATGTACCTGGTCGACATCCGCCAGCGCCGGCATACCATCCGGCGCAACTATCCGATCATCGGCCGCTTCCGTTATCTCTTCGAGCATCTCGGCTATTTTTTCCGCCAATACTTCTACGCCCTCGACCGCGAGGAAGAACCCTTCAATCGCAGCCAGCGCTCCTGGGTGTACCGGGCGGCCAAAAAGCTCGACAGCACCGTCGCCTTCGGCTCAACGCTGGACATGGCGACGCCGGGCGCGGTGCTGTTCGTGCCCGGCGTCTTCCCCACCCTGGCCGAGGACGCGGTGATGGACGGCCCCCTGATCCTGGGCCCCTTCTGTCCGCAGCCCTTCATCGCCCCGTCCTTCTTCAACATCTCGGCGATGAGCTATGGCGCCATCTCCCGGGTCGCCACCCAGGCACTGTCCCGGGGCGCCGCGCGCGCCGGTTGCTGGCTCAATACAGGCGAGGGGGGGCTCGCGCCCTACCACCTGGAAGGTGGCTGCGACCTGGTATTCCAGATCGGCACCGCCAAGTACGGGGTGCGTGATGCGCAGGGAGAGCTGAGCGACGACCGGCTGCGGGCGATCGCCGCGCACGAGCAGGTGCGGATGTTCGAAATCAAGCTGAGCCAGGGCGCCAAACCCGGCAAGGGCGGCATCCTGCCCGGCGTCAAGGTCACCGCCGAGGTGGCACGAATCCGCGGCATCCCGCCGGGCCAGGACTCGATCAGTCCCAATGGTCACCCGGATATCCGCAACGTCGGCCAGCTGCTCGATCGCCTCGACCACATCCGCACGGTGACCGGCAAGCCGGTGGGCTTCAAGCTGGTGATCGGCGGCGGTGACTTTCTCGATGAACTGTGCCGCGCCGTGCTCGCGCGCGGCGCCGAGCAGGCGGCGCCGGATTTCATCACCCTCGACAGCGGCGACGGCGGCAGCGGCGCCGCGCCCCAGAGTCTGATGGATCATGCCGGGCTGAGCATTCGCGAGAGCCTGCCGGCGGTGGTCGACAAGCTCGCCGAGTATGGCCTGCGCGAGCGTATCCGGGTGATCGCCGCCGGCAAGCTGATCATGCCCGTGGACGTCGCCTGGGCGCTGGCGGTGGGCGCCGACTTCGTGGTCTCGGCGCGCGGCTTCATGTTCGCGCTGGGCTGCATCCAGGCGATGCAGTGCAATCGCAACACCTGCCCCACCGGGGTCACCACCCACGATCCGGACCTGCAGAAGGGGCTCGACCCTGCCGACAAGGCGACCCGGGTCGCTCAGTACGTGGAAAACCTGTGCAAGGAAGTGGGCGTGATCGCCCACAGCTGCGGGGTGGACAGCCCGCGCGCCCTGCGCCGCCACCACGCGCGCATCGTCACCGAGCTGGGCCAGTCCGAGCCGCTCGACCAGTACTACGCCAAGGCCAGGGTCCAGAACCCGGTGTTTATCTCGCGCTCCCGCAGCGAGATCCCAGCCACACAACCACCGCTACCCCTCCAGGAGATCTCATCATGAGCACCGCCTACGCACGCCTGCACCGCAACCTGTTCGGCCGCCTGCGCCATCTCGACGGCCTGCCGCCACTGCTGATGCGCCTCTATCTGGCGCCAGTGATGATCGCCGCAGGTCTGCACAAATTCCTCAATTGGGAGGATATGGTGGCCTGGTTCGGCAATCCGGAATGGGGCCTGGGTCTGCCGGCCCCGGCGCTGATGTTGGCGCTGGCCGCGGGCGCCGAGCTGTTCGGCGGCCTGGCGCTGCTGATCGGCTTCGCGGTGCGCTGGGCCGCCATCCCGCTGCTGATCTCCATGGCAGTGGCCGCGGGCGCGGTGCATTGGGAGAACGGCTGGTTCGCCATCGCACCCTCGAATCCGGACACCAGCACCGCCAAGGTACTGGCCATGGCGGGGATCCCAGCGGCCGAGCGCAGCCTGGAAAACAGTGTCGAGGTGGGCAAGCGGCTGCAGGCGGCCCGCGGCCTGCTGCGCGAACACGGCAACTACCAATGGCTCACCGAAAAGGGCAATTACGTGGTACTCAACAACGGCATCGAGTTCGCCGCCACCTATTTCATCATGCTGCTGAGCCTGTTGTTTACCGGCGGCGGTCGCTATGTCAGTATCGATTACTGGCTGGCCCGCCGTGCCGGACTGGCCCCGAGCTGATGCGATCGAGCTGCGGCGCCGTGTTACAATCGGCGCCGTTTTCCATCGCCCATGGCTGTTTTCATCGGAGTTCCCGCCATTTCCATTACCCATGACGCACCCCGGTCGAACCCGGAGACCAGTGGTTCCGGCCGCCGACGCGGCCGCGCCAACCGCGCCAGATCCACCCAGAATCCCCCAGCAGGCAGCAGTTGGAGCCTGGACGATTTTCCCGTCGCTGCGCAGCCCGACAAAGTCCGCTTCCACGACCTGGATCTGCCGCTGCCGCTGATGCACGCGATCGCCGATCTGGGGTTCCAGTACTGCTCGCCAATCCAGGCCCGCTCTTTGCCCTTCACGCTGCGCGGTCACGATGTGGTGGGCAAGGCGCAGACCGGCACCGGCAAGACCGCCGCTTTCCTGATCACCATCATCACCGACCTGCTCCAGCACCCGGTAGAGGAGGAGGAGCGCTTCGCCGGCGAGGCACGCGCCCTGGTGATCGCCCCCACCCGGGAACTGGTGATGCAGATCGCCGAGGACGCCAAGGCGCTGTGCAAGCACACCGACCTGGAGATCCACACCCTGGTCGGCGGCATGGATTACGATCGCCAGCGCCAGCACCTGCATCAACGCCACTGCGACATTCTGGTGGCCACCCCGGGGCGACTGTTGGATTTCTGCAACAGTCGGGATGTCTATCTCGACCAGGTCGAGGTGCTGGTCATCGACGAGGCCGACCGCATGCTCGACATGGGGTTCATTCCCCAGGTGCGGCGCATCGTGCGCCTGACCCCCCACAAGGCCGAGCACCGCCAGACCCTGCTGTTCTCCGCCACCTTCACCGAGGACGTCCACCGCCTCGCCGAGCAGTGGACTCTACGCCCGGTGTTCGTCGAGATCGAACCCGAACGAGTGGCCGCCGACTCGGTCAACCAGCGAGTGTTCATCGTCGAGACCCGCAACAAGTTCGCACTGCTGCGCAAGCTGCTGCACGACCCGGAGGTGGAGAGCGCCCTCGTGTTCGCCAACCGCCGCGACCAGTGTCGCCGGCTGCAGGAGCGGTTGCGCAACGCCGGCATCGAAGCCGGCCTGCTGTCCGGGGAAGTGGCGCAGAACCAGCGCGTACGCACCCTGGATGCCTTCAAGAGCGGCAAGCTGAAAGTCCTGGTGGCCACCGATGTCGCCGGGCGCGGCCTGCACGTCGACGGCATCAGCCATGTGATCAACTACACCCTGCCGGAAGAACCCGAGGACTACGTCCACCGCATCGGCCGCACCGGCCGGGCCGGCGAGACCGGCACCTCGATCAGCTTCGCCTGCGAGGACGACGCCTTCCTGCTCGAGCCGATCAGTGTCCTGCTCGGCCACGAGCTGGAATGCGAACAGCCGCCCGAGGAACTACTGCAGAACTGAATGCGCCGCCGCGGTTTTTCGCCGCGCGGCCTTGGTGAGACAATGCCGGCCACTGCAACCGCAACCATCGGGCCGGCATCATGTCCAAACCCCTCGCAGGCGTTCGCGTCCTCGATCTGACCCATATCCTCTCCGGGCCCTTCGCCACCATGACGCTCGCCGACCTGGGCGCCGAGGTGGTCAAGGTCGAGCCCCCGGAGGGCGAGCGTACCCGCCGCCTGCTGGCCGCAGACCCCAGGCACTCGATCGCCGGCATGGGCGCCTACTTTCTCTGCCTGTCGCGCAACAAGAAAAGCCTGGTGGTCGATCTCAAGACCGAGGCCGGCCGCGAGCTCTTCTACGAGTTGGCCCGCAAGGCCGACATCGTCTGCGACAACTTCAGCGTCGGCGTCACCGCCAAGCTGGGCATCGACCACGACCGCCTCGCGCAGCTCAACCCGCGCATCATCACCTGCTCGATCAGCGGCTTTGGCGAGACCGGGCCAGGCCGCAACCGCACGGCCTTCGACCAGGTGGTGCAGGCCTACGGCGGCAACATGTCGATCACCGGCTCCGATGCCGGGCACCCGCTGCGCTCCGGACTTCCCATCGCTGATCTCGGCGGCAGCCTATTCGGCCTGGTGGGCATCCTCACCGCGCTCTACGAGCGCGAACGCAGCGGCCTCGGCCAACACCTGGACATCTCCATGCTCGACGGCCAGATCGCCATGATGAGCTACATGGCCACCATGTATTTCCTCTCCGGAGAGGATCCCGAGCCCATCGGCAACTCCCATTTCGTGCACGTGCCCTACAACAGCTTTGCCACCAGCGACGGCGCCATCGTCATCGCGGTGATCTTCGACGAGTTCTGGCGCAGCCTGCTCGACGTGCTCGGCGCCGACGACCTGCGCCGCCCGGAATTCGACCACCAGCCCGGACGGCTGGCCCACAAACAATGGATCGAGGATCGGGTGGCGGAAATCTTCGCCACCCAGAGCACAGCGCAGTGGCTGGAGCGGCTCGAAGCCGTGCGCATCCCTTGTGCGCCCGTCAACCGCTTCAGCCAGGCGCTCGCCGACCCCCAGGTACGCCACCGCGACATGGTGGTCGAGGTCGGCCATCCGGACGGCGGCCGCACCTTCGCCCCCGGCAACCCGGTCAAGCTGTCGCGCAGCGAGCCCGCCAGCTTCACGCCCGCACCCACCCTGGGCCAGCACAGCGAAGCGGTGTTGAAGGACTGGCTGGGCCTGGACGACGGCGGCATCGCCCGCTGGAAAGCGGCCGGCGCGACCCGCTGACGCGGACGGGATTTGCCGGCGCCCCTGGGCAGCGCTAGGATC
>CAJXRS010000121.1 GCA_913060555.1 uncultured Gammaproteobacteria bacterium
CGAGATCATGCCTAGTCTCGTGGGCTCGGAGATGTGTATAAGAGACAGGCCTGAGACAGCGCAGGCTCCTAATATGGCGATCAAAAAGGGCGAGACCGGCCTGCGTTCCGGTCGCCGACACTCCTATAATGGTAGGCTGAGAAGCCGTTGTCCGGGTGGCTGGAGATAGCCGATGCTGCGCAAGATCCTGATCGCCAATCGCGGTGAGATTGCCGTTCGCGTTGCGCGCGCCTGCGCCGAAATGGGCATTCGTTCGGTCGCGATTCATTCCGAAGCCGATCGCCATGCTCTCCATGTCAAGAAAGCCGACGAGGCCCATTCCATCGGCGAAGATCCGGTGGCGGGCTACCTCAATATCCATCGCATCGTGAATCTCGCCGCGGAGACCGGTTGCGATGCCATTCATCCCGGCTACGGGTTTCTCTCGGAGAACGCCGACTTTGCGGCCGCCTGCCGGGCGCGGGGGCTCTGTTTCATCGGTCCGAGCGCCGAGGTGATCCGCCGCATGGGTGACAAGACCGCGGCGCGTCAGGCGATGCAGGCCGCCGGAATTCCGGTGACGCCCGGCAGCGACGGCAATCTCGACGGCCTGGAACACGCCCGGGCGGTGGCCGCCGAGCTCGGCTATCCGGTGATGCTCAAGGCCACCTCCGGTGGCGGCGGCCGCGGTATTCGTCGCTGTGAGGATCCCGGGGATCTGGCGCGCAACTTCGAGCGGGTGATTTCCGAGGCGAGCAAGGCGTTCGGCAGTGCCGAGGTCTTCCTGGAGAAGTGCATCGTCGATCCGCGTCATATCGAGGTGCAGATTCTCGCCGACCGGCATGGCAACAGCATTCATTTGTTCGAGCGCGACTGTTCCATCCAACGCCGCAACCAGAAGCTGATCGAGATCGCACCCTCTCCCCAGCTCGACGATGCCCAGCGCGCATATATCGGCGAGCTGGCGGTGCGGGCGGCGCAGGCCGTCGATTACGAGAACGCGGGTACGGTAGAGTTCCTCCTCGATGGCGCGGGCAATTTCTACTTCATGGAGATGAACACCCGGATCCAGGTCGAGCACACCATCACCGAGAGCATCACCGGCGTCGATATCGTCGAGGAGCAGATCCGTATCGCCGCCGGATTGCCACTGCGCTACGCTCAGCACGAGGTGGGGCGGCGGGGCTTCGCGCTGCAATTCCGCATCAATGCCGAGGACCCCAAGAACGGCTTTCTGCCCAGTTTCGGCCGCATTACCCGCTATTACGCGCCGGGCGGGCCCGGCGTGCGCACCGATGCGGCGATCTACACCGGCTACAAGGTGCCGCCCTATTACGACTCCATGCTTGCCAAGGTGATCGTCTGGGCCCTCACCTGGGAGGACGCCATCGCGCGCTCGCGGCGTGCGCTCAATGACATGGCGGTGTTTGGTATCAAGACCACGATCCCCTATTACCAGCGGATCCTGGAATCGGCGGATTTTCGCGCCGGTGCCTTCACCACCAGTTTTGTGGAGGCGCATCCGGAGCTGGTCAACTATTCCGACAAGCGCCGCCCGGAGGAACTCGCTACCGTGCTCGCCGCCGCCATTGCCGCCCATACCGGGCACTGATTTATCTCGGGGTACGTATGGATTCCGTTCAGATCACAGACACCGTATTGCGCGATGGCCACCAGTCGCTGATCGCCACGCGCATGCGCACCGAGGACATGCTGCCCATCTGCGCCGAGCTCGATGCGGTCGGCTATTGGTCACTGGAAGTCTGGGGTGGCGCCACCTTCGACGCCTGTCTGCGCTTTCTCAAGGAGGATCCCTGGGAGCGGTTGCGCCAGTTGCGCGCCGCCTTGCCCAATACCAGGTTGCAGATGCTGCTGCGCGGCCAGAACCTGCTCGGCTATCGCCACTACGCCGACGACCTGGTGCGCGCCTTTGTGGAACGTGCCGCGGCCTTGGGCATGGACGTGTTCCGTATCTTCGACGCGCTCAACGACCTGCGCAACCTGCGCACCGCCATTGAAGCCACCAGGGAAGCGGGCAAGCACGCCCAGGGCACCATCTGCTACACCACCAGCCCGGTCCACGACACCGCCGCCTTCGTAGCCCAGGGCCGCGAACTCGCCGCCATGGGCTGCGACAGCATCGCCATCAAGGACATGGCCGGGTTGCTGACCCCGACGGCGACCGAGGCACTGGTCAAGGGTCTGCTCGATGCCGTAGACCTGCCCGTGCACCTGCACTCCCACGCCACCGCGGGCTTGGCCGAGATGTGCCAACTGAAGGCCATCGAGGCCGGCTGTCGCCATATCGACACCGCGATCTCCAGCTTCGCCGGCGGCACCAGCCACCCACCGACCGAGAGCATGGTAGCGGCCTTGCGCGACACGCCCTGGGATAGCGGGCTGGACCTGGAGCGGCTGCAGCACATCGCCGCCTATTTTCGCGAGGTGCGCCGGAAATATCGGGCCTTCGAGAGCGATTTCACCGGCGTCGACACCCGCGTGCAGGTCAATCAGGTGCCGGGAGGGATGATTTCCAACCTGGCCAACCAGCTTCGCGAACAGAACGCACTGGACCGCATGGACGAAGTGCTTGCCGAGATTCCGCACGTGCGCGCCGATCTGGGCTATCCGCCGCTGGTCACCCCCACCTCGCAGATCGTCGGTACCCAGGCGGTGCTCAATGTGCTGACCGGACAGCGCTATCAGAGCGTGAGCAACGAGGTGAAGCGCTATCTGCAGGGCGGCTACGGGCAGCCGCCGGCGGCCATAGATCCGGAGGTGCGGATGCAGGCGGTGGGCAATGCCGAAACCCTGGAAGGGCGGCCTGCCGACCTGTTGAAACCGGAACTCGGC
Organism: uncultured Gammaproteobacteria bacterium; assembly: GCA_913060555.1. Lineage (GTDB taxonomy): Bacteria > Pseudomonadota > Gammaproteobacteria > Pseudomonadales > Porticoccaceae > JAGPUQ01. The sequence goes on from CAJXRS010000121.1 coordinate 2,833, forward strand.
CAACTTCGCGAGGACCTGGGGGAACTCGCCGACAGCGACGAGGATGTGCTGAGCTACGCGCTGTTCGCCGATGTTGCGCGGCAGTTTCTGCAGGCCCGGCGCGCCGGCACCCTGGTGCCGGAGGCACCGTCGGTCGCCCCGGTCGAGGGCGAGAGTCCGGCGACGGCGACTGACGCCCAGAGACGCGCGCCTACGGAGTTCAATATCACCCTGCATGGCGAGAGCTACCATGTGCGCATTACCGGCAGCGGCCACAAGGGGCAGCCCGAGCGCCATTTCTATCTGGATGTGGACGGCATGCCGGTGGAAGCGCTGGTGGAGACCCTCGACGAACTGGTATTGAGCGGCGGGGCCGAAGGCGCCATCGCCACCACCATCAGCGGTCGGCGGCCGCGGCCGTCGGCGCCCGGGCACGTGGCCACCGCAATGCCCGGCAATATCGTCTCGGTGCTGGTCGAGGAGGGCGCTGCGGTCAGTGCCGGGCAGGCGGTCCTGGTGACCGAGGCCATGAAAATGGAAACCGAGATCCAGGCCCCGATTGCGGGGACGGTGAAGCGGGTGCTGGTCCGCAAGGGCGATGCCGTGAACCCGGATGAAACCCTGATCGAGATCGAACCGACGTAAGCGGTCAATAAACGCCATCTAACATTGTCCACTTAGTCTCGCTACTTTCCTGACGGCTTTATGCTCAGCAGCCCCTCATGGACACCACCGCCAAAGACGTGTTCTGGCAAGACCACATCAGTGCCTGGCAGGCCAGCGGTTTGTCGCAGACCGCCTGTTGCCAGCAGCAGCAACTCGGCGCGTGATCCTACCCGGAGTTGGTGGACATCTGAGATAGGGCCAATAGCTCAAAGCGCGTACGTTGCAGACGGAGTGCGACATTCTGGCAAGACTGAGAATCGCTTTCCGAAAAATTGGAGTGGTCTACTTGTTGTTTCCAGGCCCGTGACCGTAGCCCTCGCGGGTGCCCCCATTATTCTCCGAAATATCTTCCAAAGACCTTCCTTTATTTTCCTCCAGGAACCCGATGATCACCGGTAGAGCGAGGAAATTCAGAATTGCCAGCAGTGCGACTGCGGCCCCGACAGAGCCCAGCGGGATTGCCAATAAGCCGACCAAGGTGGGTGCGATGACCATCCCAAGGCGACCAATCAGATTGTTGACAACGGCATTTGCAGTGCCGCGGATGCCTGTAGGGAATACTTCACTGGTGATGGTGGCCGATACTGCCCATATTGGATACACCGCGAGTACTGCGACATAAGCCGCAGAGATGATCCAGTCGGTTTCGGCCCGGAAGCATATGATTGTGCTGATCCCGCCGATGAAAAAATATAGACAAGCGGTGAATTTGCGCCCGGCAAAATCGAGCAGTGGTCCCGCTGCTGCGAAGCCGAGCAGTGACGTTAAAAATCCCAGGCTTACGGTGGCGCCGACTTGTTCGGCGCTCCAGTCACGTTCGTTGATGGCATAATACGAAAAAAAGAACAACGCGATCGCAGTCCAAAAATTAGTGACGAACCAGATGGTCGAGCCGACGATCAATGACTTGCGGTGGGTTGTGCCGAAGACCGTGCGGATGCCCGTTATGATTTTGACCAAGGGACGCCCCACGGCATCGCCCGATTGGTGTTCAGCTTGCCAACGCTGGGTCTCTCGCAGCCGCGTCCAGAGGGGGGGCAAAATGAGCAGTAGCCCGCCACCCAGCAGGTAGAGCAGCCGCCACCCAAGTTCGGTACCTGCGATTATCGGAAACAGTTGGGCGCCGGCGATGCCGCCGACAGTCGCGGCACTGAACATCAGCACGATACCCATGCCCCGGTAACGCGCGGATAACTCTTCAGTGAGAATGATCGCACCCACGCCAATTTCGGTCACCATCAGCATTCGGGCGATGAACTGGTACAAGACGAAATCGTATAGTCCCACCGAAAAAGCAGACAGTATGGTGAAGAGTGAATACCCTGCGACTGACCAAAGGAACACTGGTCTTCTGCCAAAACGATCCGCAAGTCGGACCGAGAAAAATGCGGCGATTGTGCCGATGCTGATCAGGCTGAGAGCGTACCCCAGCACTTCACTCGTGGCGTCGAACTCATCCGCGATGAGCGGTAGCGCCATATTGATGATGATGACATCGTAGCCTTCGAACAAAGTACAGATGAAAATGAAAAATACAAGAAGCCGATGATACGGATTCGAGAAATTGTCTTGGCCTTCCGAAGGAACACAAGAATTCCGCATCAGATCAGGATCCTTATTTGCGCAGCGGCTCATCAAGCGTGAAGTGCCCGTGAGGACGCGAATGGTCCTCGCGGGCTGGGAGCGTCAGACTATCGAAATCTCCCGCTAGGGGAAGTGCACACTTAATCAGCGGTTCCCCTACTACGATAAAAGGGGCGCTCAGCCTCTGACAGTGTTGCTCGATGCATGGTGCGAACCTGAGGCCAGTAGTCAGCTAGTGCGTAGTGTTGGGTGCAGCGGTTGTCCCATACCACAATGCTGTTACGACGCCATTTGAACCGCACCTGAAATTCCGGGGTGGCTATGTGTTGATACAGCATGTCCAGAAGCGCTCGGCTCTCTCTCTCTTTCATATCTTTAATGCCGGTTGTAAAAATGGAGTTGACGTAGAGCGCCTGGCGGCTAGTTCCGGGATGGGTGCGTACCACCGGATGTTCGGTCAGCGGCCAGCGTTTGCGACCTTCGGCGATCTTGGCAGCGCGCTCTTCGGGGCTCATTTGCCTATTGCCCCCGTAGTAGCCGTCCTTACCGAAAAATACATGCTCAAAGTCATGGATGGCGGTCAACCCGGAGAGAAAGTGTTGCAACCGGTCTGAAAGCGCCTCGTAAGCGGCGTACATCGATGCCCAAAGTGTGTCGCCGCCGGTATCTGGGACCTCCACCGCACGGAGTACAGCGCCTTTGGCGGGCAGCTCCTGGAAGGTGACGTCGGTATGCCAGCGATTGACCTCGGGTGGATGATCACGGTCGTTGTGTAGTTGCATGAGTTCCGGGTAGTCGGTCACATGGGGCACAAAAGGGTGACATTCCAACTCACCAAAGCGGCGCGCGAAATGCAATTGGTTCTCCGAGGAGATATCTTGATCCTCGAAGAAAATGACCAGATGGTCGCGGAGCGCCTGTTCGATCGTTGTGCCTTCTGTCTCGTTTAGCTCCTGTGAAAGGTCTACATTGCGAATATAAGCGCCGATATGGGGAGTTGCGGGTTCGATGAGGATAGTCATGAGCTGGCCTCCTGGTCAGGCGTGTTCAGAGCGAGATCTGGTGTGAATTCTTGTTCCACAGGAGCAAGCAGGCCAGCTACAGCGACCTGGATGAGGCCGGCGACAAAGCCATGTAACTCCGATGGCGACTCAGGTCCTTTCCCGGAAGTGATGTTCCTTTCCAAGTCCGCCAAGGCGTGGACACTGAGGGACTGCAACAGCTGGATCCGTTGCTCGCGTATGCGCTGGGGAAGCTGGGAAAGCAATTCGTTTAGTAATTGGATAGCCTTGCGGAGGCCGGATGCGTGCCGGTTGTGGAACAAGCTGGCGATGCTGAGATCGGGATGGCTGTAAACCTGAGCTACAAAGCGGACATAACAAGTCTCGCCTGCCGCGGAGGAAATTTTTTCGGCAAAGGGAATGATCAACGCATCAACTACCAGCCGAATTTTTTGTTCTCGGTCCTGGCCGCTGAGGGCTTCCAGCATCTGGTGGCGCCGTACATTGATGGCGCTCATGCGGTAGGCCAGCGTGGATTCGATCAGGACTTTTTTGGACCCGAAATAGTATTGCAGCGCCGAGCTGTTGCGGGCTTTGGCCTCAGTACGAATGCGGTTGAGAGAGACGCCATCGATACCATTGTTCGCGAACAGGCGCTCGGCGGTTTCGAGGAGTCTCGCCTGGGTGTTGTGCCCTGGCAGTGAGTGTTTCGGTGCGCTCTGCGTCATGGTTCGGAAACGAATTAATGAAAGCTCATTAATCCTCGCCATTAAAGCTCAATGCGGTCCACTCAAGATTGTGACTGCCCGAGCCAAGTGGGTTTCTGACGGGCTGCCCGGCAGCCGTCGCCCAGGGTTTGCCCTGGTTATTTCAGCGCCGAGTCATGTGCCTTTGAGTCGGATTTTGTCCGGATTGGGGTCGAGGCAGAGACTCAACGCCCGCGGTGATCGGGTCCCTGGCCGGGCTGTTTCGGATGTGCGTAGGAGTGGTGATACTCGGGTTTCGGGAAGGGCGCTTGCTCCCGGACGCGCGCCACCGCGCGGCGATAGGCTTCCGCGAGCCGGTCCTCGGCGGCGTAGTCGAAGGGATCGGGGTGGTAGTCCGCTTCGCGCAGCGGGTTGGCCAGATACCAGGTGGCGGTTTCGCGCAGGGCGTCGAGTGGGTCTATTGCGTCCCGATACCCCAGTTCTGCACGCGCCTTGCCGATATCCAGCAGGCAGTGGTTGTGGCCGCCCAACTGCCGGGTGAGCACTTCGGACGGGGTCGCCAGTTCCTCAGGCAAGGGCAGGATGTCGAGCCTGCGTCCGGCGAACTCCGACAACAACTCGACCCACTGGCGCTGGGTGAACTGCTGCTCGTCGGCGCAGTTGTAGGCCTGGTTGCGGCTGGCATCGGGGTTGTCGACCGCGAGCAACAGGCAGTGGGCGGCATTGCGCGCGGCACAGCGGCTGGTGAGGATCAGACCGCCATTGGGCAGGATAATCCACGGTCGGCCGTCGCGGACGCGGCGGATCACCGACCATTCCTGCGGCGTGGGCTGGCGCGGGCCGTAGATCGCCGGATAACGGAAATAGGCGGCATTGAAGGCGCCGCGCTCGCCCAGGTCGAGCACATGGCGCTCGGTGCGCCAGATCAGGTGCGCGAAGCGGGTGCCATCGGTATCGCCCGGGTAATCGGCGGGCGGCGCGGTTTCCGGGACCGGTACCGGCAGTCCCCAGGGCTGGGCACCATCGGGATCCATCAGGCCGGCATAGACGGGAATACCGCCCACCCCGATGAAGCGGTCGCAGCGCTCGGCGAAATGATCCGCCAATAACCGGATGCGTCCGTACATGGCCATCACCAGATCGAATTCGCGGTCGGCCAGCGCCGCGGTGATGGTCTCCGCAAAATGCGGGTCGCCGTGGATATGTTCGACCTCGGGCAGGTCCGGCGGCTCGTGGGCACCGCGATGAAAGATGACCGTCTCGTAACCTCGATCCAGCAATCCCTGGATGACGTGGGGACCGGTGGGCCCGGTGCCGCCGACGATGAGTGCGCGCTTCATGGCAGGACGCTCGACAAGGGAGGAATATGGCCTGTCTCTTATACACATCTCCGAGCCCACGAGACTAGGCATGATCTC
>CAJXRS010000122.1 GCA_913060555.1 uncultured Gammaproteobacteria bacterium
AGGTCACATTGCCCGGCGCCGCGCGGCGCAAGCGCTTGAGCTCGGGACCATCGCCGATCACCACCAGACGCCGCTCCGGCAGATCTGCGAAGGCTTCCACAATCAGGTCCATGCGCTTGTGCGGCACCACCCGGGACGCGGTCAGGTAAAAATCCTCCTTGCCCTCTCCGGCGGCCCCCGGGGTAAAAGCCTCGATATCCACCGGCGGATAAATCACCGTCGCCTCGCGACGATAGATCTTGCGGATCCGCCCAGCGATGAATCCGGAATTGGCGACCATGTGATCGACACCGTTGGCAGTGCGCTGATCCCAGATCCGCAGGCGATGAAGCTGCCAGCGCGCCAGCCAGCTCAGCAGACCGCGCTCCAGGCCGCTCTCGCGCAGGCATTGGTGTTGCAGATCCCAGGCGTAGCGCATCGGCGAATGGATATAGCTGATGTGGAGTTGATTCGGCCCGGTCAGCACCCCCTTGGCAACCGCGTGACTACTGGAAATCACCAGATCGAACCCGGACAGGTCCAGCTGTTCGATGGCCAGCGGCATCAGCGGCAGATAGTGGCGATAGAAGCGCCCCGCCAGCGGCAGCTTCTGAATGAAGGTGGTCTGCACCGCATACCGGTCGAGAAAGCTCCGCTGCCCGGGCGGCACCGCGTCGACCACGGCAAACAGCTCGGCCTGGGGATACACTTGGAGAATCTGCTCCAGGACCCGCTCCGACCCCGCGACCTGGGTCAGCCATTCGTGCACTACGGCAACCTTCACAGTATTCCCCTGGCTTCCGCTGCCCAAGATTCCCCTTGTTGACCCATGATATGCGCTTTGCTTGCATCGAACGCGCGCCATTGTAGGTGCCCACCCCCCCAAAAGCATCACATGGGACATCGCCACGAGGGCGCCCCGTGGCTGGCGCCGGATACAGGGATTTTGTAAGCTCGAACCCGCCGTCAACAAGGTCCCGCCTCGCAACGGCGAGGTCATAACCTAGCACTCGACAAGCCGGTCGCCTGAGCCCCGTACCAGATCTGACAATAACCCACTCCAATGATCCCAAGTCCGAAACCACCTTCAGCCTTGCCTCAGGTTGGAATCACGCGCCCAGTTCAGGCTCTCGTGTCATTGGACAAGATTCTCGAGTGATTTCAATACCGGCTCCGCTATACTCAGTCACAAACGCGGCGTGGTTGCGACCATGAAAGGCATCGGCAAGCAATCCCCACCGACCCCGGAGGCGGCGGCCTGCGGCGCGCGCCGGCGCGCGCAGCACACGGGACTCCCCGGATGACCGACCCCAGGATGCATCTCTACCGCCGCGTGATCGAAACTGCGCCCTTCGGCGTGCTGTTTTTCTCTTATGGAATCTGCGTCGAAGCCAATCCGGCAGCACTGGAATTGCTCGGCTGCGAACGGCGGCAGTTGCTGGGACAGGATCTGGCAGAGTCCGAGGGCGAAGAGTCCGTGACTCTAGCCGCATTCAAGGAGCGCGTGCGTACCGCCCTGGCGGAGGGCGTGGCACAACTCCACTGGGAGTTGTGTGCCGCCGATGACCGGCGGCGCTGCGTGATCGCCCTGGGGGGGGATGGTCAGGCCAGCGGCGAACTGGCGGTGGCGATCTACCCGCTGCCGGCAGATGCCGTGATCCGGGATGATCCCCGGGCCACAGCGACGCCCTGGTCGCCGCCGTCGCGCACCTCGGTGCTGCGCAAGCTGGGCGGCGATCCGGCGCCGGGCAACCGGGCCTACCGCGACGAACTGACCCGGCTGCCGACCCGGCTGGCGATGCTCGCGCACTTGCGCAACGAATGGGCCAGACTGAGCGCCGACGGCAACTGTGCGGCGCTGATGCTGATCGACCTGGATCATTTCAAGGACATCAACGACTCCTGGGGGCATGACCTGGGGGATCGGATCCTCGCCCGAATCGCGCAATCCCTGCACCGCCAGGTGGTGGCCGGTAGCCCGCCGGGCGCTTTTCTCGCCCGCCAGGGGGGCGATGAATTTCTGCTCTTCGTGCCCGATATCGGCGAGACCGCGACGGAGGCCGCCCTGCGTGCCCGCGCGCTCGCCGATGCCCTGCGCGAGCGGGTGGCGACACCGATATTCCTGGAGGGCGCCGAGTTCGCCCTTACCGCCAGCGTCGGCATATCACTGCTCAGCGGGGCGACCCTGGAGCCGGAACGTGCGCTGCAGTACGCGGATACCGCCATGTACGAGGCCAAGCGCAAGGGCCGCAACAGTTGCGCCTTCTTCGACCGCGCCATTGCCGCCAAGGCGCAGCGCCAGGTCGCGCTCAACACCAGACTGCGCAAGGCGGTGGACAATCAGGAATTTGCACTCTATGTGCAGCCGGTGATGGCGGTTGCCGAAAATCGTCTGGTGGGCGGCGAGGTACTGCTGCGTTGGATCAACAGCGATCGGGTGACCAGCATGCCGGCGGAGTTCATCCCGTTGTTGGAGACCTCCGGCCTGATCGTCGACGTCGGCCACTGGGTGATCCGCACCGCCTGCGAATCCCTGCGCGGATTTCTCGACGCCGGCGTCTGGCGCGCTGACATGCAGCTCCATGTCAATATCAGTCGCCGTCAGTTCCAGGACCCCCGGCTGCTGGACGTGATTCGCCACAGCATCCAGAGCTATGCAGTCAACCCCGGCCACATCACGTTCGAGATCACCGAGACCCTGGCCATGGCGGACGTCGAGGGCACCATCGCCAAGATGAACGCGATCAAGGCCATGGGTGCGCGCTTTGCCATGGATGATTTCGGGATCGGCTACTCATCCATGAGCGCGCTGCGCAGGCTGCCGTTCGACTGGCTGAAGATCGACCGCGAATTCATCCGCAATGTGCACCGCGACGCCGATTCCCGGGGCGTCGTAGAGGCGATTCTCGGGGTGTCCCGCCAGTACGGTCTCAGGGTGACCGCAGAGGGTGTCGAGGATCGGGAGGCACTGGATCTGTTGCGCCGCATGGGGTGCGACAGCTACCAGGGTGCCCTCTACAGCATGCCGATCCCAGTGGAGCGGTTTGGAGAGCTGCTCGCGGCCAGCGTGGCCGCCTGAGGCGCAAGGCACTCCATGCAGTCCTTGCCAATCCAGCCATGAGCCTGAAGCAACCGGTGAGTCAGTCTGCTCAGGCGGCCGGGTTTTGGGTTTTATTGGTGGAACAAAATCGTTCCGCTTGACGCTGCGCGGCGATGGCGCTACAATCGCCGCCCTGCCCGCGCCGCAGAATTTGCTGCCGGGTGGTCCCGCCAGTGAGCGTAAACAGCGCGCGCTGGGCATCTTTCGGGCGGCGCGACCCCGTCTCCCGGCAGCGAGCAACCCATGGTGGCTCGTGGTCCTGTACCGGATTTCCCCATCCGGATCGATGTCCTCGCTTCCGTCTGTCTTCGCTGCCCCCGGTGGGAGGTGGCGGGCCCATGCGGTCCGCCGGTAAAGCCGAGAGATCGAGGACCCAAACCCCGTGGAACTGCTTTCCGGTGGCGAGGCCACCATCCGCGCGTTGCGCGATTCCGGCGTCAAATACCTCTGGGGCTATCCCGGCGGCGCGGTGCTGCATATCTATGACGCGCTGTTTCGGCAGGACGAGGTCCGGCACATCCTGATGCGCCACGAGCAGGGCGCCACCCATGCCGCCGACGGTTATGCGCGGGCGACGGGGGAAGTGGGTGCGGTGCTGGTGACCTCCGGGCCGGGAGCGACCAATGCGATCACCGGGATCGCCACCGCCTACATGGACTCGGTGCCCATCGTGGTGATCTCAGGGCAGGTCGCGCAGGAAAAAATCGGTGGCGACGCCTTCCAGGAAACGGACATGATGGGTATCTCGCGGCCGATCGTGAAGCATAGCTTCATGGTGCGGCGCGCCGAGGATATCGCCGAGACCATCGCCAAGGCTTTTTACATCGCCGCCAGCGGCCGGCCGGGGCCCGTGGTCGTGGATATCCCCAAGGATGTCACCGACCCCAACCACAAGGTGCCCTACCGGTATCCCGACAAGGTCCGTATCCGCTCCTACCAGCCGACCGGCCGCGGGCACTCCGGGCAGATCAAGCGCGCGGTCAAGGCCCTGCTCGAAGCCCGCCGTCCGGTCATCTACAGCGGCGGTGGGGTGATCCTCGGCGATGCCGCGGAAGTACTCACCAGGCTGGCCCAGCGACTCGACTTCCCGGTGACCAACACACTGATGGGACTCGGTGGCTATCCCGGCAGCGACCGGCAGTTCCTGGGCATGCTGGGCATGCACGGCACCTTCGAGGCCAACACCGCCATGCATCACGCCGATCTCATACTGGCGGTGGGCGTGCGTTTCGACGACCGCGTCACCAACAGCCCGGACCGGTTCTGCCCGAGCGCCCAGATCATCCATATCGACATCGATCCGTCGTCGATCTCCAAGAACGTGCCGGTGGATATTCCCATCGTTGGTGATTGCGGTGCGGTACTGGAAGAAGTGCTCGCCCAGATCGAACGCAGCGCTGAGCGTCCCGACACCCAGGCGCTGGTCGAATGGTGGGCGCAGATCGACGAGTGGCGCAAGCGGCACGGCCTGTACACGGCGCCGCGCCATGAACCCAGCGAGGGCTCGCTGATCAAGCCGCAGGACGCCATCAAGGCGCTCTACAGGGTCACCGAAGGCAAGGCCATCGTCACGTCCGATGTCGGCCAGCATCAGATGTTCGCCGCCCAGTACTATCTGTTCGACCGGCCCCGGCAGTGGCTGAATTCCGGTGGTCTGGGGACCATGGGTTATGGTCTGCCCGCGGCCATGGGGGCCCAGATGGCATTCCCGGGCACAGATGTCGCCTGTGTCACCGGCGAGGGCAGCATCCAGATGTGCATCCAGGAGCTCTCCGCCTGCACCCAGCATCAGTTGCCGGTGAAGATCATCAATCTCAACAACCAGGCACTGGGCATGGTCAAGCAATGGCAGGACATGCAGTACGGTGGCCGCTATTCGCAGATCCTCTACGAGGATTCACTGCCCGATTTCGTCAAGCTGGCCGAGGCCTACGGACATATCGGGCTGCGTGTCGAACACATCGAGGAACTCGAAGAGAAGCTGCGGGAGTGCTTCAGTTACAAGAACCGGGTGGTGTTCGTGGATATCCAGGTGGACCCGCATGAGCATGTCTACCCCATGCACGTCGCGCCGGGGTCCATGCGCGACCTGTGGCTGAGCAAGACGGAGCGCACCTGATGAGACGCATCATTTCGGTATTGCTGGAGAACGAGCCCGGCGCCTTGTCGCGGGTGGTGGGACTGTTTTCCCAGCGTGGCTACAACATCGATACCCTGACCGTTGCGCCCACCGAGGATCAGTCGTTGTCGCGCCTGACCCTGACCACCCAGAGTGATGACCGCACCATGGAGCAGATCACCAAGCAGTTGCACAAGCTGATCGACGTGGTGAAGGTCCAGGATCTTACCGAAGGTGCCCACATCGAGCGCGAACTGATGTTGGTCAAGGTCCGGGCGGGCGGTGATCAGCGTGCCGAGGTGAAGCGCTGCGTGGATATCTTTCGCGGTCAGATCATCGATGTGGGCCCGGCCACCTATGTCATCCAGGTGACCGGCGCCAGCGGCAAGCTGGATGCCTTTCTGGAGGCGCTCGGCGCAGCCGCGGTGCTCGAAGTCGTGCGCTCCGGCGTATCCGGTATCATGCGCGGCGAGCGAGCGCTGCGCATCTGAAAAACGGCGCTCGCAAAACGGGCGACCCGACAACCTCAACCCAGGATCTGGTGAACGATCATGCAAGTGTATTACGACAAAGACTGTGATGTTTCCATCATTCGCGGCAAGAAGGTCGCAGTGGTTGGCTATGGCTCCCAGGGTCATGCGCACGCGCTCAATCTGCGCGACTCCGGGGTCGCGGAGGTAGTGGTCGCCCTGCGCAAGGGGTCTGCGTCCTGGAGCAAGGCAGAGGAAGCAGGGCTGAAAGTCGCTACAGTGGCCGAAGCCGTGAAGGACGCCGATCTGGTGATGGTGCTGGCTCCCGACGAGCACCAGAAGGCCATCTACCAGAACGACATCGAGCCCCACCTCAAGCAGGGGGCCGCGCTCGCCTTTGCCCATGGCTTCAACATCCATTTTCAGCTGATCGAACCGCGTGCCGATCTCGATGTGATCATGATCGCTCCCAAGGGGCCGGGGCACACGGTGCGCAGTACCTATCAGGAGGGCGGCGGCGTGCCCTCGCTGATCGCCATCTATCGCGATGCCAGTGGCCAAGCCCGTAATATCGCACTGTCCTACGCCTCGGCGATCGGCGCCGGCCGCTCCGGCATCATCGAGACCAACTTTCGGGAAGAGACCGAGACCGACCTGTTCGGCGAGCAGGCAGTGCTCTGCGGCGGTGCCTCGGCGCTGGTGCAGGCCGGCTTCGAAACCCTGGTGGAGGCCGGCTACGCGCCGGAAATGGCCTATTTCGAATGCCTCCACGAGCTCAAGCTGATCGTCGACCTGATGTATCAGGGCGGCATCGCCGACATGCGCTACTCGATCTCCAATACCGCCGAGTATGGTGATTACGTGAGCGGTCCGCGCGTCATCACCGAACAGACCAAGGTGGAGATGAAGCGCATCCTCGACGACATCCAGACCGGCAAGTTCGCCCGCGAGTTCGTGCTCGACAACCAGGCGGGCAATCCGGTACTCAAGGCGCGCCGGCGCCGCGCCCAGGAGCACCCCATCGAAGAGGTAGGCGCCCGGCTGCGCGGCATGATGCCCTGGATCGGCAAGAACAAGCTGATCGACAAGTCGAAAAACTGAGCGGACGGTCTGGATCCCGGTGTCGACAGTGCACAGGTTGCCCGACACCGGGGCCGCGCCCTATCCTGCCGGCCTAGCCACCACTACCAAAGTGCGGCCATGAACGAACCCGAACAGCCCGGCAGCGAAAAGGAGTCTTCCCGGCGCTTTGCGCCCTTTTCCGCCGAAGATGCGGTGGAAGGCGAAGTGGTGCGCCGTCGCGGGATCTACCTGCTACCCAACCTGCTCACCACCGGCGCCATGTTCGCCGGTTTCTACGCCGTCCTCTCGGCCATGAACGCCCGATTTGCCAGCGCCGCAGTGGCCATCTTCGTAGCCATGGTGTTCGACGGCCTCGACGGCCGAGTGGCGCGGCTGACCAACACCCAGAGCGCATTCGGCGTGCAATATGATTCGCTGTCCGACATGGTGTCGTTCGGCGTCGCCCCGGCGGTGGTGTCCTACGCCTGGATGCTGCAGGCGTTGGGCAAGCTGGGCTGGGCGGCGGCGTTCATCTATGCGTCCTGTGCAGCGCTCCGCTTGGCTCGCTTCAACGTCCAGGTGGCCGCCGCCGACAAGCGCTTCTTCGTCGGGCTGGCGAGCCCGGCGGCGGCCGGCCTGATCGCCGGCATGGTATGGAGCGGCCACCGCCTGGAACCGGGGGGGAATGTCGCGCTGATTGCCGCCGCGGTGACCGTGGCGGCAGGCCTGTTGATGGTCTCCAACCTTCGCTACCACAGCTTCAAAGGTGTCGACTTTCGTGGCCGGGTGCCCTTTATCGTTATCGTGGCCGCAGTCGTGGGTGCGGCCGTGGTGGTGATCGATCCGCCGCGCGTACTGCTCTTGCTGGCGGTCACCTATGCGCTGTCCGGCCCCCTGTGGTGGTTGCGGCGGCGCCGGAGGCGCTTGTTCGGCTCCTGACAGTGGGGGCTGAGAGCCGGGCTCCACCGCTGACGCCCACTAGTGGGCCATGCGGCTAATTAGGTAACGCTCAGCCGTCGCACAAGCGTTGTGGGCAAGGCGCGCG
>CAJXRS010000123.1 GCA_913060555.1 uncultured Gammaproteobacteria bacterium
CAGCTGGCGCGGCTGCTGATCGCCGAAATCGCGATCGCCATGGCCGCCGGCCCCGGGCCCCACCACCCGCCGGAAGAGGGATACCTGGCTTGAACCACACCGCCCGCCGCCTCGCGGCACTGTTCAGACATCCACTGTTCCTGACTGCACTGTTGATCGCGCTGGCCGTGCCCCCAATGGCGGGGAGCTGGCTGCGGGAACGCCTGATCTCCGCGCCCCGCACGGCGGCCATAGCGGACGCATCCCGGGAGGCCGCGACAACCGCAGCCGCAGCCATCACCGACACCGTGGCCCGCTGGCGGATACGCCTGTCCGGATTCGCCAGCGAGGGCGCGGCGCGGGCCGGACTCGGGCCGCAGGGCGCCGAGGCCGCCGCCGCTCGGCTGCGGACACTGTTTCCCGAAGCGCTGGAAGCGCGACTGGTCACCAGTCCTGAACAGCTGGCGTCAACCGACTTTCTGGGCCGGCAACTGGTCCGCAATGTCCTCGCCGGGTCGGCCTTCGAAACGGTGGCCACCAAGACCGGGGACGACGGCTGGAGCCTGCTGCTGGCGGCGCCGATCATGCTGGGCGGGACGCCCGGCGGCGCGGTGCTGGTGCAGCTGCCCGCAGCGGCGCTGACGAACGCCCTCGAGCAACCCGCGAAAGTGAGCGAGGTGATGCTCAGCCAGCGCGCGGACGGGGCCGCGCCCCAGGCTTTTCTGACCCTGGGGCGCGGCCGGCTGGCGCCGGCCACCGCGGCGATCGACAATGTGCCGGACTGGCAGGTCACCAGCAAACTGTCACCACGGGCGGCCGCTGCGCACGAACCGCCGCGCGGCTTCCAGTTGCTGGTCATCGGGGTGCCCTGGGCATTCGGGTTGGGCCTCCTGTTGTTGGTAACGCTGCGCCTGTGGCCGCGGCTGCAGATTCGGGAAGCCGCCGCTCCAGGTGGAACGCGGCAGCAGCGGCGCACAGCCGCGCTCCAGGTGGAACGCGAAGCGATGCCAGAAGACCCCGCGAAGCCAACAGCGGCGACCCGGCCCACTGCTCCCCAGCCACCGGCTGCCGCCCCGGCGGCGGCAGCCACCGAAGCCTGTCCGGAAGTGGTGTTTCGCGACTACGATATCCGCGGCGCAACTGGCACCCAGATCGATTCCGCCTTCGCGCTGGCGCTGGGCAAGACGCTGGGCAGTCGGATGTACGAAGGAGGCGGCGGCAGGATCGCGGTGGCCAGGGATGGCAGGACCAGCAGTCCGGAGCTGTGCGAAGCGCTCATCAAAGGTCTGCTGACCACCGGTTGCGAGGTCGTCGATATCGGTCTGGTGCCCACACCTGTGTTGTACTTCGCGGCGGACCGGCTGCCGGCAATCAGCGCCACCGCAATGGTCACCGCGAGCCACAATCCGCGGGGTGACAACGGGTTCAAGATCACCCTGGGGGGGCGGGTGTTGCAGGGCGCCGAACTCAAGGCACTGCGCCAGGAAATGCTGGGTGGCAAGTGGCGCCAGGGCGAGGGCAGCCGGGTGACCCAGGACGTCCGCGAGGACTACCTCAACGCGGTCGCCGCCGATGTCCCCTCGCGCGCGCCGCGCACTGTGGTGGTGGACTGCGGCAACGGCGCCGCCGGCGAACTGGCGCCCCGCCTGCTGGAAGCCCTGGGCTGTGATCCGGTACCCCTGTACTGCGAGATCGACGGTAGTTTCCCGCATCACCCACCAGACCCCAGCTGTGCCGCCAACCTCCAGGATCTACGCAAGGTGGTGGCCGCCACCCAAGCCGACCTGGGCATTGCCCTGGACGGCGACGGCGACCGCCTGGTGGTGGTCAGCGCCAGCGGCCGCATCGTCTGGCCGGACGAATTGATGATGATCTTTGCCCGCGACATCCTCACCGCCCATCCCGGTGCCGATATCGTCTACGACGTCAAGTCCAGCCGGCGGCTCGGCAACCTGATCAGCAGCTACGGTGGCAGACCCGTGATGCATCGCACCGGCCATTCGCACATCCGCACCAAGACCGCGGAGCTGAACGCGCCTCTGGGTGGCGAGTTCAGCGGCCACATCTTCTTCAACGACCGCTGGCTGGGCTGCGACGACGCCCTCTACGCGGCCGCCCGGCTGCTCGAGATCCTGAACCTGAGAGAGCAGCAACTGGACGCCGTGCTCGCCACCCTGGAGGCAAGCACGGCCACCGGGGAGATCCGCCTGGCGGTACCTGAGGAAGACAAGTTCGCACTGATCGAGCGGGTTCGCGCGGCCGCGGATTTCGAGGATGCTAAGATCATCGACGTCGATGGTCTGCGGGTCGAGTTCGCCGGTGGCTGGGGGCTGGTTCGCGCCTCCAACACTGAAGCAGTCATCACCCTGCGCTTCGAAGCTGACGACGAAGCCCAGCTGGAAGCCATTCGGGCACGCTTTCAGTCTCTGCTGAATCACGCAGCGCCCGACTACGGGCTCAAACTTTGACTCCACCCATCCTGCCGGTGCCTTCCAATGTCGCTGACACGCCCTCGCTCTGAGGATATCGCCCGGATACTCACCGAGGCCCTGCCCTATATCCAGCGCTTCACCGGCAAGACCATGGTCATCAAATTCGGCGGTAACGCCATGGTCGACGAACAGCTCAAGCGGAGTTTCGCCCGCGATATCGTGCTCATGCGGCTGGTGGGCATGAACCCGGTGGTGGTGCATGGGGGCGGTCCCCAGATCGGCAAGCTGCTCGGCCAGCTGGGCATCGAATCCAGCTTCGTCGATGGCATGCGGGTCACCGACAGCGCCACCATGGACGTGGTGGAGATGGTCCTGGGGGCGGCCGTCAACAAGGAGATCGTCAGTCTGATCAACGACGCCGGCGGGCGCGCGGTAGGCATCACCGGCAAGGATGGCTCCCTGATCCGGGCCACCAAACTGGTGGTGGAACGCAAGACACCGGATATGGAGGCCCCCGAGATCATCGATATCGGCCATGTCGGCGAAGTCTCGGCGATCGACACCCGGGTCATCGATATGCTCACCGGCGGCGGCTTCATCCCGGTGATCGCGCCGATCGGCGCCGGCGCCGGGGGCGAATCCTACAACATCAATGCCGATCTGGTCGCCGGCAAGCTCGCCGAGGTGCTGCGCGCGGAAAAGCTCATGCTGCTGACCAATGTCGCCGGCCTGCTCGACGACCAGGGCCGGGTGATGACCGGCCTCACTCCGGAGCAGGTCGAGCACCTGATCGCTACCGGCGTCATCCACAGCGGCATGCTGCCCAAGATCCGCTGCGCGCTGTCCGCGGTGGCCGACTCGGTGACCAGCGCGCACATCATCGACGGCCGCGTCGCCCACGCGGTACTCCTCGAAGTCTTCACCGACGTCGGCGTGGGCACCTTGATCTCCCGTCAGCCGGGCTGAGCCGCATGTCCAGAGCCAACCACAACTCCGGCCGGCGCCAGGAAATCCTCGAAACCTTTGCCAAGCTGCTGGAAGCCCAACCCTCGGGGAAAGTGACCACCGCCGCCCTGGCGCGCGAACTGGGCGTTTCCGAGGCCGCCCTCTATCGCCATTTCCCGAGCAAGGCGCGGATGATCGAGGGTCTGATCGAGTTCATCGAGGAGACCCTGTTCGGCCGCGTCCGGATCATCCTCCAGGAAACCCCGGCGGCGCAGGACCGGCTCTATCAGATCAGCTCACTGGTGCTGATGTTCGCCGAGCGCAACCCCGGTATGGTTCCCCTGCTCACCGGCGACGCCCTGGTCGGCGAAACCGAGCGCCTGCGGCGGCGGATCGGTCAACTCTACGAACGCCTGGAGACCCAATTCCGCCAGGTGCTGCGCGATGGCGAAATACAGGAGCGACTGGCGACCAATGCGGTCCCCTCGGCCATCGTGGGCCTGCTGATCGCGCTGATCGAAGGCAAGCTACAGCGCTTCGCCCGCTCCGGTTTTGCCGATCGGCCTACGGCGCACTGGCCGGAGCAGTGGCAGTTGCTGGGCCCGACGCTGCTGACTCCCGGGACTGCCTCTCCGCCCGTTCCTGCAACTCCCTGAAACGCTCCGCGTAGGTATCGTGATGCTGCGTCAGCTCGGCGTGTTGCAGCTGGCGTTCACGCAGCCGCGCCCGTGCTGTAGCTTCCTGGGCGTCCAGTTCGGCCAACTCGTCAAGGATCGCTTCGGGCACCGGCTTGCCCCTCCGCTGCAGGTTGGCCGCCCTTTCCTGGACCGCCTCGCGCCTGCCGGCCAGGTCCTCCAGCTGGGCCTCGGCGATGCCGATCTCCCTTTCCACCTCGCCGAGACGGCGCGCCTTGACCGCCTCGATATCGGCAACCGAGCTGTAACTCGTCAACAGGTAGCGGTCGATCTTTTCCTGCGCGGCGACCGCTTCCACGGAGGGCCCGGGTTTCGCGGTCGCCTCGCCCTCGGCGGCCGCGTCTGCGCCGGCCGGGGCAACGGATTCCAACACACTGCCATCCGCGGAGAGGATTTCGTAGCCCCGGGCGGCGGCGTCGGCGGGCACCGTGTGATCGATCACCAGCACCCCCTGATCGTTGCGGTAACGGTACATCTTGGCTGCCTGGGCCGACTGCACCTCCGGCCAGCACAACACCAGAATCATGATCGCCGCTGCGGCGATCGGCACTCGGCAACTCTGGCTCATCCCCCCTCCACGCATGGTTTCACACTCCATAATCCTGCCGATACCGGCGTACGGCCTCGGCTTCGGCCACTTCAGCTCCCGCTTCAAGGTACTCAATGATGTGCCCGATATCCACGATGCTGATCACAGGAACACCGATTTCATGGGCCAGTTCCTGGGTCGCAGACTCGGCACCGCGGCCGCGCTCCCTGCGATCCAGGCCCAGCACCACGCCAGCCACTTCGGCACCCGCCGCGGCCAGCAGGGCCACCGACTCGCGGATCGCGGTGCCGGCGGTGATCACATCATCGATGACCAGGGCGCGGCCGCGCGGCACGGCGCCCACCAACTGCCCGCCCTCGCCGTGCGCCTTGGCTTCCTTGCGGTTGAAGCACCAGGGCAGGTCGCGGCCGTGATGCTCGGCGAGCGCAATGGCGCTGGCGACCACCAGCGGAATCCCCTTGTAAGCGGGCCCGAACAGAAAATCGAAGTCGAGTGCCGCCGCGGCGATCGCCGCCGCATAGCACTGTCCCAGCACCGCTGCGCTGCTGCCATCGCAGAAGCTGCCGGCATTGAAAAAATAGGGGCTGATCCGACCCGACTTCAATTCAAAGCGCCCGAACCGCAACGCCTCGCGCGCCACGGCGAGCTCGATGAAGCGCCGCTGGAAGGCCTGCATTCACCACCTCCGTCGCCAACTAGCCAGACAGCACGCACCGGGTGCGGCACGGCATGACCGTCCGGTATGATACAGCCCGACGGTGCCAGTGCTCTGTGCAAGGCCATATTGCCGTATTCAGACCGCCTGTGCGCGCCAGGCACAAGGCACGCGAGCACGGTATAGGTGTGTGCTATGGCAAGTGAGTGTAACGCCGTGATTGGTGCGCACAGGCGGCCCCGTGACTACAGAATCCATGTTGGGCGAGGCTGCGCGCACACTTGGGCTGCGTGGCGGCGCTTGCCAAGGGCGACAGCCATTGCCTGCGCACCGCGCCTTGCCACACACGCGCGCAGCCTCGCTGAATGCGCCAATATGAACTTGAAAGAGCACTAGGGACGATCATGAGGGTTATCAGCCTATCCTGTGACGGCATTTTTCAGGCGGCGGCACGCGGTCTGTTCGAATGGCTCAATGGCCAGGACGCAGAGGTCATCTGCCTGCAGGATCTCCGGGCACGCATTCCCGAGATGGAAGATCGACCGGAGTTTCAGCTCGATGGCTTTACCGCCTATTATCTGGATTCGTCCGATCCCCACCAGGACGGCGTCGCGATCTATACCAGGACCACGCCCAAGGCGATCATCTACGGCTTCGGTATGGCCACCGGAGAGGACACCAACGGCCGCTATCTGCAGGCCGACTTCGAATCGGTCAGCGTGGTCTCCCTGCTCGCACCCCAGGGACCCGAGCCCGAACAGCAGGAGGCCAAGAACCGGTTCTACCCGGTACTTCAGGCCCACATGGACAAGATTACCCGCAAGCGGCGGCGCTACATCTACTGCGGAGGCTGGGGCATGGCGGGTACGGAAGCCGATGTCGAGAACGCCGCCACCCATCGCGGCGAGCCCGGCTTCTGCCCCGAGGACGAGCAGTGGTGGCGCCAGATTCAGGATCAGGTGGGCTATGCAGATGCCTTCCGGCTGGGCAACACCGACGATGACGAGTTCAGCTGGTGGCCTTCCGGCACTCCGGGCAAGGGCGACGGTTGGCGCACCGATACCCAGTTGGTATCCCGGGAGCTGGCGCACACCGTGGAGTATGCGGTGATCTACAAGGCCAAGACGTTTTCCAGCCATGCGCCGACGGTCATCGATTACGATCTGCTCAATCTGTAACCGGACCCCCGCGCGCCTACTGGGCCAGCGCCATCTGCTGGACGCGAATGAGATCGGCGATGCCCTGCCGCGCCAACGTCAGCATGGCATCCAGGTCGGCGGCCGAGAAGGGCGCCGCCTCGGCGGTGCCCTGCACTTCGACGAATTCCCCCGCAGCCGTCATCACCACATTGAGATCGGTCTGCGCGCCGGCATCCTCGGTGTAATCCAGGTCCAGCACCGGGCTGCCCTGAACCATGCCCACAGATACCGAGGCGATCAGATGGCGCAGCGGATCCCCGACGATACCCTTGCGCCGCTGCAGGTGACGGAGCGCGTCGACCAGCGCCACGCAGGCGCCGGTGATGGCCGCGGTGCGCGTGCCGCCGTCGGCCTGGATCACATCGCAGTCCACGGTGATGGTGTGGTCACCCAGTTTGCTGAGGTCCAGGGCCGCGCGCAGCGAGCGCCCGATCAGACGCTGAATTTCCTGGGTACGTCCACCCTGGCCGCCACGCGCCGCCTCGCGGCCCATGCGGTCATTGGTGGAGCGCGGCAGCATGCCGTACTCGGCGGTCAGCCAGCCCTGTCCCTTGCCGCGCAGGAAGCGGGGCACTCCGTTCTCGACGCTGGCGGTGCAGATCACCCGGGTGTCGCCGAAGCTCACCAGCACGGAGCCCTCCGCATGCTTGGTGAAACCGCGCTGCAACTTGACCGGGCGCAACTGCTCCGGGCGCCTGCCGCTGGGTCTGTTGGTCATGTACCTTATCCTCCGAACGCCGCCCGCCACACGGCCACGGCCGCCGGCGCGAAAGGGCGTGATTGTAATTCATGCGGTAACCGCCGGCCCATTTGCTAAAATGAGGGGTCCAGCGAACCAGGATTCGACCCCCGTGCCCCACAGCATGACCGCCTTCGCCCGGGCCAGCAGCCAACTGCCGGACCGCACCCTGACGTGGGAGCTGCGGTCGGTCAATCACCGCTTCCTGGAACCCCACTTCCGCCTCCCCGACGCCCTGCGCGGGCTGGAGGCACCACTCCGCGACCTGGTGCGGTCGCGCCTGGCGCGCGGCAAGCTCGACGCCACCCTGACCCTGGCGGAAACCGCCGACCAGCAGGGCCTGTCTGTGGATCTGGAGCGGCTGGATGCCTATCTGGCCGCCTGCGAGCAAATCGCCGCCCGACTGCCCGACAGCGCGCCGCTGTCACCGCTGGAACTGCTGGCCATGCCCGGCGTGGTGCGCGCCGCCGCGCCCGACCCGGAAGCCCTGGCCGAGGCCGCCCAGGCGCTGTTCACCACCGCCCTGACCTCCCTGGAGGAGACCCGGGGGCGGGAGGGCGAGACCCTGGCGGG
>CAJXRS010000124.1 GCA_913060555.1 uncultured Gammaproteobacteria bacterium
TCGTGGGCTCGGAGATGTGTATAAGAGACAGCGCTGACGGCGTCGTTCAGGGCACCTCGAATGGCGATGCCAGCGCCAACCTGGAAGCGGATTCCGGAACCGTCTCGACCTCCACCACCGCGACGGGCACAAGCGGCACTGAAAGCCAGGGCGTGGAGGCGCAGGCCGATGCCAGCACCCAGAGTGAGGCCAGCGCCGAACTGGATGCTACCGGCACGGCGAATGCCACTTCGCAGGCTGGCGCCAGCACTTCCGCGGCGGCCAACGAGCAAGGTGGTCTGGCACTCGCCCAGTCTTTGGGTGCAGCCCAAGCCGGCACCGCAACTGAAGCCGGCGTCACTCAGGCTGCCACCGCTGCAGCGTCGGCTGCCGCCGCCGCTTTTGCGGTCGCCGCTGACGGCTCGGTAAACGCAGCGGTAGCCACTTCCGTGGAAGCAGCCGCCGACGCCGCCGGGATGGCTACCGAGCAGGCCTCGCAGGTCGTTGAAGCCAGCTCCGTGGCCGAAGCCGAAGCTTTCATAGGCGAGGCCAACGAGGCCGCCGTCAATGCCAAAGCGGCTGCCGCTGCTGCCGCGGAAGCGGCTGCAATCGACGGCAGCCCGGAGTCCCAGGTGGCCGCCGGGGTAGCCGCCGAAGCCGCGGGCCAGGCCCAGGCGGTGAGCGAGACTGCTGCCAGCTACGTTCAGGCCCGCTCGGATTCCTGGGCGAAAACCATCGACACCCCGCACATGACCAAGACCATGGCGCACAGCCGGAGCATGGCCAACGCGCCCGGTGAGGGGCACGCGGTGGGCCACAGCCTGTCCCAGGCCAAGGCCATTGACACGCCTGGCAATACCTCGGTCAGCACCATGACCCAATCGATGGCCAAGGCGACAGGTAACGCCGAAGCCGAAGCCAACGCAACGGCCGAGTTCGATATGACCGAAACCGAGTCCACCATGGATACCGGTGATGACGCGAACCCGCAGGCTCAGGTTCAGGCCGAAGCCGAATCTGGCGCCTGGGTGAGCATCGATCAGGAATCCGGTGAGGGCGCCACGGAAGCCGTGCAGTGAATGCACCGGGCAAGGAGCGCCCGTAGCACCGGAGAGCCGGGCGAGCGCAACGGATGCGCCTGCCCGGCCCTCTTTGTGATACCTGAACCCGCAGCGCTGTGAACATTGGAAGCATTGGCAGCACGTCCTTACCCTAGAGAGGAAAACCCATGATCACTCGTATTCTGACCACACCGACGGCCATGGCTCTGCTGGCCATGCTGTGTCTCACCCTCTGGCTGCTGTGGATTCCCGCACAGGCAGATCAATCCCTGGATGCCGACGTGATTACCGCGGCTGAGGATCCAGACACCAGCCAGATAGAAAGCCGCACCGAGGCGAGGTCTTCGGCCTCGGCTTCCGCGAGCGCGTCGAGCAAATCCGGAAAGCGCGGCGACGGCAACTGCCAGGCCAATGCATCCTCACGCGCCGAAGCGAAATCCGGAAATCAGCGCGATGTCCAGGAGGACGAAGACCATGCCGAGGAATCGGGCAGCGGCTGCCGCGCCGAGGCGGAGGCTCGGGCTCGAGCCCACAGCGATGACCACCGTAAGGACTGACCAGGCCGCCCGATGCGGTGGGCGGAAACCTTGACGAGCAGTAGCAGAGGGAGATCTACGGATGAAAAAAGCAACGACCATCTTGCGACCAGCCGGCTGGCTGATCTGCGGCCTCGCAAGCTTGCTGGCCGGCTGTTCCAGCCTCGATGGCGTCCCCCGCGAGGCGGGACTTTATGCGGTCGAGCATGACGTGCCCACGCGGCTCGATGGCGATCCCCAGTGGGAGCGCGAGACTTGGGAAGAACGATCCAACTTTTCTCCGGGAGTTTCCTTCCTGATTCGCGACAGCCAGCTTGCCACCGGCAGCCCGGAACAGTTGATCCAGCTTCACAAGGTCGGCTGGGTGCGCAGCGAGATCACCCCGGCGGGAGAAATCCAACCGAGAGCCGGTAGTCAGTGGGCCAACGCCCGGATCGAGGAACTCCGGGTAGCTGTGCAGTTATCCCGGCACGACGACCACAAGGACGTCATCCGGGTGACGCCCCTGGGCGCGCTGACGCCCGGACTCTACACCCTGAGCGCGCAGCCGCCCGCAGGTATCCAGGCTCGCTTCGGCGTGCAGTGGCCCGGGGTCGATCGCCGGGCATACGCCGCGGCGCACTGCGTGGACCGTTATCCGGAGAGCCCGGAAAAGTATCGAACCTGTGCGGAACAGGACCTGGAGATCGCCAGTCGGCAGCTCAGGGTTCACCTGGTCAAACCCGAGGCCCACAACCTGCCCGGACAACCTCGCCAGTTGGTCGTCAAGGGCGTGGTGATCAACACCTCGGATCGCAGCTCCCGGATTCCCCCGCTCCAGGGACGACTGGTGAACCGCCAGGGTGTCGTCATCAAACGCTGGGAGTTCCTCACCGACACCAGCTCACTGGCACCGGGCGCTTCTGTGCCTTTCGAAACCCGGGTGACAAACCCACCGCTGGGTGCCAGCGATGTGCAAGTGACCTTCGAATCTTTCCAACCCTCGCTCGGGCAAACGACCGGGCAAGGCAGATAACCCCCGCCAAGTACTGAGGAGTCAAAACCGATGAAAACAAACGCTCTCCACCGCGCCGCCGCCTTGAGCGCAATCGCAGTTGCCACCGGGGCTGTCACGCCCGCGGCCTCGGGATCCGCGTGGACCCGACCGGACGGCGATCTGTTGATACTCGTACCAACTTCCTACACCTATGCCGACGAGTCTTTCGACAGCAGCGGTGATCGCGTGGACCGGACGGACGAGTTCACCATGGTGGAATTCAGTCCACTCATCGAATACGGCGTCACCGACAGCTTCACTCTGGGTATGCAGCCCAAGTACCGCAAGGTCTGGATCGAGTCTGCCGAGGGCATGACGGACAGCAATTCGGGGCTTGCGGAGTCGGACTTCTTCGCCCGCCAGCGACTCTGGGGCCGGAACGAGGCCTCCCTCGCCCTGCAGGTCGGCGCCAAGGTCCCCATCAGCCCGGATGAGGACGCCAATGTCGCCCTGGGACGGGATCAGTACGATGGAGAGATCAAGCTCGCTTATGGCAATCGCCACACCCTGGGCAACGGTCGCATCTTCTACAGCGGCGAGGCCGGCTACACCAAACGCTGGGAGGTGCCGGCCGACGAAGCCTTTTTCAATGCCTTCATCGGCTGGGCGCCGGGCGGTTCTTCGTGGTCGTTCATCCTGCGTTCCGCCAATACCGTCAGCGTGGGTAACGACGACGACAACGATGAAGAGGTACTGACCACCTTTCCGGACTACAAGCGCTATGCGGCGCAGTTGATGACCAGCTACCGATTCAGCAACTCGGTATCCCTGGTTGGCGGGGTCTCCACCACCTACGCGGGAGAAAACGTGGGGATCGGGCAGACCGGCTTCGTCGCTCTTTCAGTTCCCTATACCTTCTGATCCCGACCAAGCTGCGCGCAGGTCTCGCGACCGGCCTGCGCGCAGCGATTCCCGGCTATTTCAGTTATTCTCTCCGCCCCGGTTACGGAATGCACTGGGGTTGATCTCGTGGCGCTTGACCAGTTTATGCAGGTCAGATCGGTTCCGGTCGGCCAACTCTGCGGCCTGCGTCATGTTGCCCTTGGTCACCGCGAGTAGCTGGGTGAGGTACTGCCGTTCGAAATCCCGGCGGGCATCGTTGAAGGAGCGGACCCGAGGTCCCGTATCCAGCGGCAGCGCCTGCTGCACCAGGGATTCCGGAATGACCGGCCCGCGACACAAGGCAAACAATCGCTCCATGACGTTCTGCAACTGGCGAACATTGCCCGGCCATTGGTAGCCGAGCAGCAACTCGAGAGCCTGCGGAGAAAGCACCCTCTCCTGCTTGTTGCCGCGCCGGGCAATATCCCGCAAAAAATGCTCGGCGAGGATGGGAATATCCTCCAACCGTTCGCGAAGTGGGGGAATATGCAAACTGACAACGTTCAACCGATAGTAGAGATCTTCGCGGAAAGCCCCCTCTCCGATCGAGGCATCCAGGTCGACGTGGGTTGCGGAAATCACCCGGATGTCAATGTCGATCTGCTCGCGGGCACCGAGGGGCCGCAGCTGCCCTTCCTGGAGCACGCGCAATAATTTTGCCTGCAACGGCAAAGGCATATCCCCAATCTCAT
Source organism: uncultured Gammaproteobacteria bacterium (assembly GCA_913060555.1). GTDB lineage: Bacteria > Pseudomonadota > Gammaproteobacteria > Pseudomonadales > Porticoccaceae > JAGPUQ01. Next base: position 4,187 of record CAJXRS010000124.1, read on the forward strand.
CGAGCAGCAGAGTGCCGCCATCGGCGGAGGCGAATAATCCCTGACGATCGCGGTTCGCACCCGTGAACGCCCCTTTGGTATGCCCGAACAGTTCGGATTCGAGCAGCTCGCTGGGGATCGCGCTGCAATTGATTGCAACGAAGGGCGCTTCGGACCGCGCGCTGTAGGTGTGGATGAACTCGGCGAGCAATTCCTTACCGGTCCCGCTCTCGCCCGTAATGAGAATATTGGCCTCGCTCTCCGCATAGAGGCCCGCCTGCTCGAGCACCTCGAACATCCGCGCAGAGCGGGTCAGCAAACGCGTATCTTCCGCCGATTTCCGGTGCTCACCCCCCGCACGGAGATCAATGGCCTTTTTCAGGACGGACTGTAGTTCGCTAGGGTCGACAGGCTTGGTGAGAAACGAGAACACGCCTTTCATCGTGGCATCCACGGCTTCCCGAATAGTACCGTGGGCCGTGATCATGATCACCGGAATGCTCGGCCAGCGCTCACACACTTTCTCGAAAAGTTCGAGCCCATCCATGGGCTGCATGCGCAAGTCGCTGACCAGCGCGTGGACCGTGTTCTTCTCCAGTAACCGAAGCGCTGCGTCCCCCGATGCTGCGCACAGGGTGGCATAGCCAAACGACTCCAGACGGATCTCCAACAACTGGAGCAGTCCGGGATCATCGTCCACCAGCAGTATGGTCGGCTGGTTCATCGCCCCCCTCCATTATGGTGAATATCATCGATATCGGCTTCGATGTCCCGAATGCCGTTGATGGTCCTTTCGAGCTCCGCCTTGAGCTGTTCGTTGCGGGTCTCCAGGAGACGCGAGCTCCGGTCCAGCGCGGCCATCAGAGCGATCAACTGGCGCTGCTCCTCCGCCAGCGCCTCGGTGCTGGCAACAGCATTCAAAGCCTCGCGCAACAGGCCGGGAGTCAATTCGGGCTCACAGCTGGCCAGAGCCAGCTTTTTCAAGTCATCACTCAATGTGCGCTCTCCCTGAATTTGTTCGAGGCGCTGCAATTTTGCTTTCCGCTGCTCCGTCGAGAGTTGGCACTCCGCATGCCGCTCCCGTAGCCACCGGTCAACGGCCGATTCCGTGGATCTGGCGGAGGTTTCACCTGCGATCATCGACCGCGGCGCAACCTCATCGGAAATCTGCTGACCAGTGGCGCCCGAATGACACCCCTGAACGAAAACACCGAGGAAGGACAGAACAACCAGAACAGGACGCATAGTATTTTTCCTTACCTCAGGGACATCGGGAAATGGAGGATGAATTCCGCGCCCCTCCCGGGGGTGGACCGGGTTTCGATCCAGCCATTGAGCAGGTGCACGCACTCGAGGACTATCGACAGCCCCATGCCGGTCTGGGCGCCGCGCTCCCGAGGATCATTGGCTCCGGAGAAAAATGGCGTATAGATATGCGCCACCTCGTCCGGCGCTATCCCGGGCCCGTTATCGGCGACGGTCAGTCGCCATTCGTCCTCCCCCAGCTTCCATTGAATGGCGATATCACCGCCGTTGGGGATGAACTGAAAGGCATTACTCACCAGGTTTCTGAGGATCATCTCCAGCAATCTCGGATCCGAACGCACCACCGGCGACGGCCCGGAGATGTCCCAGCGCGGCTTCTTGTTCGGATTAGAGGCCTCCAGGCGCGCCCGGGTCACTTCGCACAGTGCCTGGATATCCACCTCCTCCAACCGGGTCAGAAGCCCATGAGAAACGGCGTTGTAGTTCAGCAGCTGCTCGATCAGGTGTTCCAGATTCCTGGCATTGGTACGCAATACCGTCAGGATCGATCGTTGCCGGGAAGTCAAGGGTCCGGGCACCTCCTCGTCCAGTAGGCTGCCGGCTTCGATGATCGCGGCGATGGGTGTTTTCAGTTCATGGGTGACGTGCTGAATGAATGCCATCGTCTGGCGCTCGCTGCTGAGTATCTGCTTGCGCATCCATTCGAGATTGCGCCCCAAGCCGGCGAGGTCCGCCGGGCCTTCGATCTCGATCGGCACCTCCCAATCCTGTTCGGCAAGCCGCTGGATCGCCTGACTCAAGCGCCACAGGGGGCGCGACACCATGTAGTTGCCGATGATCATCAACCCCAGGGTGCCCGGCAGGGCCAGCGCAGTGAGCACGGATAGCTGGCGGACGATCCGGTTGAAAGCCTGCTCGCCTTCCATCAGCGCGCGGCGCCGATAGGCCTCGACCTGCTTGGCGATACCTTCTCCCAACGACACCAACAACTGCAGCGAGGCGGCCAAATCCTGGCTGGCGCCTCCCTCCTCGAAGAGCACGCCCTCGATCTCCGCGGCGGTGTCCTGCAGCGCCTCCAAGGTGACCTGGCTTTCTCGGCTATCGAGCATCGAACGCAGCGAATTCACGCTGGCCGCCATGGCGTCGGCTTTCTGTCGATAGAGGTCGAGAAAGCTGGCCTCTTGCAGCAACGCATATTGCCGCGACAGTCGCACCATTTCCTTGATGTGCTCGGCGACCGTGCCGCCCTCTGCGCCCACCCGATCGACACGCTCGAGCAGCGCGCGCTGGCTGCTGTTCTGCTGCTGCAGGGACAGCCCCGCATAGGTCACCGCGAGCAACAGCGGAAGCACCGACAGGATGGTGGCTGCCACCCATTGCTGCAACAACGAGAAGCGTCCGATGAGCACCTTGGTCCGGGGTCGGCCGCTACCGTCGCGGGGAATGTCCGTCACGTTGGCGTTGCCTAAATGAAACAACGTAACTATATGACATAACTTGGATAAAAATCCAGATTGTCGAAATTGTCTGGAAATGGAAACATATGCTTTACGCCCTACGAAACACTGGGAGTGCACGCTTCGGCCGCTGCGGAAGCGCGCCTCGTGGCGAACCCCCAGAGGCCAGCGCACTCCGGGAGAGTGTCACCGATCTGGGTGCCGAGGGCGACGAGCTGGACAACTTTCCATGCAAGAAGGGGTATGAGGCTGTCCTCGCGAAGGGCGTGATCGAGTAGCTGGCGCATCCATTGCGGCACCCAGGGTGGTTGGATGCGACCCCGTCGTCCATCGATCCGGCGCGGCATCCCAGCAGCTCAGGCGCGGTCAGCTCGCGGATCAGGTGGCGGCCCATCTGATCCTACCCATCCCCGGCGGACACTCTGTTAAGCGAATAGACTACGCGACAGAGGTGGACCATGGCCAAGCAAACGAAACAACCCAAGACAACCCGCCGGCATCATTCTTCGGAATACCGGGCAGAAGCACTGGGGTTGGCGGACCGGGTTGGCGTGGCCGCAGCGGGAAATGTGCGCCAGCGCGGCCTCGATGTCGCCGGTCTTGGGACCGCCCTGACCATAGCGCGCCCGTGCCTTGCGCCGGGTCTTGCCCCAATGGCCCCACCAGCGCAGATCGATATCGGGCAACCAGAACTCGCCGACCTGCTTCATGCGGTCTCGCTCACGCATACCCTCTGCCACTCCGCCTCCATGCGATCGCCCGTCTCACTTGCCGCGGTCCAGTTGGGCTTGCGCTTCTCGGCAAAGGCCTTGGGCCCCTCGACAAAATCCGCGCTGCGGTACA
>CAJXRS010000125.1 GCA_913060555.1 uncultured Gammaproteobacteria bacterium
CATGGGAGCAGGGCCCTGGCGGCCCGCCGGTTGGGGCGCCTTGCACAGCGCTCGCGCGGCCGCTAAGTTAGGACTGCCGGCAGGAAGCCGGCGCTCGGGCTGTTAGCCGGCCCGCCAGCAATCCCTCCGCACCGCTGGCCGACCGGGATCTCAGTCGGCGAGTGACAGCTACAACCCCCGGGAACCGGCACCTCCTGCTGAAATGCGTACTGACGAAAGCCTCTGAGTTGACGCAAAATAGGCGCCATTACCATGTCCAACGATACGATGACTGCCTATGCCGACGAGCTGTCCGACCTGATGCGTGCCGGCGCGCAGCGGATCATCAAGCAGGCCGGGCTAGTGGGCCACTAGCCGGAGATCACCATGAACCCAGCAGAGATGCATCTGGCCGCCACCTGTAGGCATTTTGCGCTGGTGGTGGCCGGGCACGATCCCTTTCCGACCCGATTCCCAAAAAGTCGCGATCCGTTCCACGCCCTGGTGCGTGCGGTGGTATTCCAGCAACTCTCGGGCAAGGCGGCCGCTACCATTCACGGGCGTTTTCTGGCGCTCTACCCGGGCAAGGCGCATCCGCTGCCGGAGGATGTGCTGGGCACCCCTGGCGAAACCCTGCGCGGCGCCGGGCTTTCGCGGCAGAAGATCGCGGCGATCCGGGATATCGCGCTGAAGCGCAGCGAGGGCCTGATTCCCGGAGCGCGCACGCTGGCGCGGCTCGGCGACGAGGAGATCATCGCGCGCCTGACCGGGGCGCGCGGGGTGGGACGCTGGACGGTGGAGATGTATCTGATCTTCACCCTGGGGCGACCGGACGTGCTGCCGGTCGACGATCTCGGCGTGCGCAGGGGGGCGGAGCAACTGTTGCGGCGCAGCTTCACACCGAAAACGCTGGCGGCTTACGGGCGGCGCTGGGCGCCCTATCGCAGCGCGGCGGCCTGGCACCTGTGGCGCATTGCCGACACCACCCTGCCCTGAGGCTTGCGCATCGGGGGCTGCGCCCTGCACGGCGTGCATCTGGTCTATCATGTCTCACCGAGAGTCGCCGGCATGTTTCCCTGTGCGTTTGCGCATGGCCTGCGAAACCCATCTTTGCAGTAGGACCGGGTTGGTGTGGTATCGGATCGATTTGCAGAAGGCCCTTGTGGCTTGGGTGAGTAACAGCGTCGCGGATCGCACCGCCCGGCGGACCGACCGCCGATGACGCCGGAGACAACGGATCCCCGGCGGGATGATCCGGATCCCGAAGAGCGCGCGTTTTCGCTGTTGGTGCTGTGTCTGTTGAGCCTGGTGGTGGGGTTGGTGACCGGCTTTGGCGCCATCGCCTTCCGGGCGCTCACCGCGCTGTTCCACAACCTCTTCTTCCTCGGCCAGTTCAGCTTCAGCTACGACGCCAATCTGTTCACCCCGGAGAGTCCCTGGGGGGCGGCGATCGTGCTGGCACCGGTGATCGGCGGCCTGGGCGTGGTCTGGCTGGTACGCAACTTCGCGCCCGAGGCTCGCGGCCACGGCGTGCCCGAGGTGATGAATGCCATCTACTACGCCGAGGGCCGTATCCGCTCGCCCGTGGTGCTGGTCAAGTCGCTCGCCTCGGCGCTATCCATTGGCAGTGGGGCCGCGGTAGGCCGTGAGGGGCCGATCATTCAGATCGGTTCGGCCATAGGTTCGACCTTCGGACAGTTGATCCGGGTCGCCGTCTGGCAACGCGTGACCCTGGTGGCGGCCGGCGCCGGCGCCGGTATTGCCGCCACCTTCAACACGCCCCTGGGCGGCGTGCTGTTCGCCGTGGAACTCCTGTTGCCCGAGGTCAGCACCCGGACTTTTTTGCCGGTGGTCCTTGCCACCGGCACGGCGACCTACATCGGGCGCCTGTTCTTGGGGCTGCAACCGGCGTTCGTGGTGCCCATTGCCGAGCTTCCCGAACTGCAACCCATCGATCCCATGGTGCTGGCCGCGTTCGTGGCGCTGGGTGTGCTGTGCGGGCTGGCCTCCTGGGCCTTTATCCGTCTGCTGACCTTGATGGAATTGTGGTTCGAGGGTATGCAGCTCAATCCCTATCTGAAGAATGCCCTGGGCATGTTCGGGGTCGGGCTGATGTTGTACCTGCTGATGCTGGGATTCGGGCACTACTATGTGAGCGGTGTCGGTTACGGCACCATCCAGGCGATTCTGCAGGGCGATCTGGTGGCCGTGCCGCTGCTCGCGCTGCTGGTGGTCGCGAAAATGGTGGCGACCACCCTCAGCCTGGGCGCCGGCGCATCCGGCGGCGTGTTTGCCCCCTCGCTATTCATCGGCGCGACCCTGGGCGCAGCCTATGGCGGCTTGCTCGCGAATCTGGGGCTGCCGGTCGAGTTCAGCCTCCCGGAGTTCGCCATGGTGGGGATGGCCGGAGTGGTGGGTGGCACCACGGGGGCGGCCATGACCGCCATCGTGATGATCTTCGAGATGACCCGGGACTACAACGTCATCGTGCCCATGATCCTGGGTGTGGCCATCGCCATCGGGGTGCGCCGGGTGTTGTCGCCGGAGAACATCTACACGGTAAAACTGCTCTGGCGGGGCATCCGGATCCCCAAGGATCGTCACTCCAACATGTTCCTGATCCGCCCGGCGCGGGAGCAGATGAGTACGGCGATAACGGTATTGCCCGCCGATCTGCGGGTGCAGGAGGCTCTGGTACGGATCCGCCAGGACGACGACTCCACCCATATTCTGGTGGAGCGGGACAATCACATCCTGGGCGTGGTGCCCTTGTCCCGCGGCCTGCTGGCGCTGCAGGAAGTCCGCAGTGACGTCACCCTGGAGGAAATCGCCGAGCGCAGGTTCATCATCGCGCCACCGGAGCAGATCATGTTCGACAGCCTGCCGCGCTTGGCCCGGCGCAAGGCCGCTCATGTGATCGTCGTCGAGGGCAGTGGCGTGCCCCGGGCGGATGCCGTGGTGGGCATTATCTCCCGTGAGCAGATTGCCGATTCGGTGCTGGTGAGTTTCAGCGGCTACGGCTAGCGGGACGGCTAGCCGCAGCCGGACCATTTTGTGCCGTGCCAAGGCTGGCGATCCACCCTGCGGGCGGACGTGCGGGCGAAGTGCTCCGTACCGCCACTTTCCGAGGTTCGCACCGCTCGGCCAGCGCAGTACCGCAGCGAGTGCGAAACATCGACAGCGCTCCAGCAGTGAGGTCGGATCTGCCTTGCGGCAGCGCCCGGCAAGGGGACCCCGAAAGCCAGATGCTGTCTTTAATGCGCCAATGAATTTTTTCCTGCGAATCCGCCTGCAAAATTGCGAAAACGATGGAATAATGGCAGTGATGCTTCATTGACGCGCTCGCACGTTTTATTTTACTTCCGCCAGAATATTTTCATTATGGCCAGAAAGATATCTCACCTGCCCGCCGAACAAATTCATTTCCTGAGCCGTTTTGGCGAGCGGCTGCGCCTGTTGCGCATGCGTCAGCGCCTTACCGCCAAGCAGGTGGCGGCAGCTGCCGGCATGTCGGTGATGACCCTGCGCAGCCTGGAGCGCGGTAGTTCGGGAGTCACCATGGGCGCCTATGTCGCAGTCATGGGGGTGCTGGGGATCGAACACGATCTCGAGAGCTTGGGCGCCAGCGCCTTTGCCGGGATGGGTGCGATCGCGGTGACAGCCCCCTCGCAGCGGCTCCCCGATGGCGACGCCGTACCAGCGCCTGCACCAACTCCGCAAACTACTCCAAGCGGCGACGGCTCGCCGAATTCCGGGCCGGTTTCCGACCACACAGCGGTAGCTGACCGGGCGACGGATATCGATGCCGGGGTAGTATTGTCGGCCGGCGAAGCCGCGGCGCGGGAGCCTTTCGATTGGCTCGACGCGCCAGCTCAGGATCTGCGGCAATTGATGCGCCCAGGCGCCCCATCAGACGGCAGGACGGCCGCGGGGCAGGAGCGAAGCGACGCGTTGCAGGACCTGTTCGACGACCGGGAAGCGGAAGCCTGATCTCTCCCCGGCGAGCGGACCCAATGCGTGCCACCTGGGCATTGACAGCGCTGGGCCCATTGCCGGAATCTGATTCCTCGCCGGTCTTTCTCCGAGAGTATCCATGCGCATCCTGTTACTGCTGGTCGCCCTGCTGGTGCCCGCCTATCTGCTGATGTGCCAGCGGCACACCGGGCTGGATGCCGCTGACCCCGGCCAGGTAATCTACCAGCCTCAGCTGGAGCGCGCCCGGGGGGTCGAGCAGCAGCTGCACGAAGACCTGGATCGGCGCGGACTGGAAATACAGCAGCAATTGGAAGGCGCCGGCGATTCGGAGTAGCGCCCTGCTGCCCCAGGGGCAGGCTACCTGAACCATGGGAGCAGGGCCCTGGCGGCCCGCCGGTTGGGGCGCCTTGCACAGCGCTCGCACGACCGCTAAGTTAGCACTGCCGGCAGGGAGCCGGCGCTCGGGCTGTTTTAGCCGGCCCGCAGCGATCTGGACGTGTATGAGATCTGGACGTGCATAAGGAGGTGCGGCGCACATGGACAGGCGCAGACTCGGTTTTTCGCTCGTTGAGATGTTGCTGGCCCTGGCGGTGCTCAGCCTGCTGCTGGTGCTGGCGGTACCGCCGCTGGGCGATCTGGTAGCGCGCAATCGCGCCCAGACCACCGCCGAAATCCTGATGACCTCGCTGTTCCTGGCACGCACCGAGGCGATCAAGCGCAATCAGCGCGCCACCCTGTGCAAGTCTGCGGACGGCGCCGCCTGCACCCTCGACGGCGACTGGGCCCAGGGCTGGCTGGTGTTCGTCGATACCGCGGGATTCGGGGTCTACGATCCCGGTGAGACCCTGCTGCAGGTTCAGGGCGAACTGCAGGGCGGGTTCAGCGTGCGCAACACCAATGCCGCCGACTGGTATGCCTATCGGCCCGAGGGGTCTGCTGCAAGTTCCGGGGGGCTGGTGACCGGCACCTTTCGTGTCTGCCCGCGCAACGGCCAGACCGATCTTGCCTACCGGGTCATCACCAATGTCACCGGCCGGCCCAGAGTGGCGGCGGGAATCGGGGATCTGAGTTGCCCCTGAGCACGTTCGCAACGGGGCCGCCGAGATCAGGAGCCGGCGTATGGATCGGGGCAGATCGGCTTGTATAGCGGGGGTGGCAGCCGCTGTGCTACCCCGCCCTCGCTGAATTGCTGCAGTGAGGTTTCCTCGAGCACACGCAGCACCAGGGCATTGACGCCCGGCCAGTGGCTGGCCAGCTCGCAGCGTGCCGCGATCTCGCAATGACCACCTGCGCTGGCGCAGGCGGTGAGTGCTGGACGACCCTCGATGGCGGCGATGGCGTCCGCCAGGCTGATGCGCTGCGGGGGACGCGCCAATTGATAGCCGCCCAGCGGGCCGCGCTTGGACACCACCAGCCCGGCCTCGGCCAGCATCCGGGTCAATTTTCGCACCGTGGGCAGCGGCACCTGGGTGAGCTCGGCGAGGGATTCCATCGATAGCCGCGCCGGCCGGACCCGTCCCAGGTGGTGCAGGATCAGGATGCCGTAGTCGGCGAGGCGCCCTACTTTCAGCATGATTGTTGGCGATCGTTCACGGGCATTGCGAATAATTGTATACCTATCCGGTATTGAATACTAACGCCATATTGATTAGTCTTGGCAAGTATCCAATGGGTGTCGGGTGTGCGGTTGGCGCTCGGCGCCGGATCAGCGGGAGTAGTGTAGGCATGACTGAGAATATCGATCCCATCGAGCGCGTCGTTGAGGGCGGCTACGAGGCCGGCTGGGTCACCGAGATCGAGTCGGACACCCTGCCGCCAGGTCTCGACGAAGAGGTCGTCCGCTTCATTTCGGCGCGCAAGGAGGACCCCGAATGGCTGCTGGAGTGGCGGCTGAAGGCTTTTCGCCACTGGCAGACCATGGCACACCCCACTTGGGCGCATGTCCACTATCCACAGATCGACTATCAGGGGATCTCCTACTATTCCGCGCCACGGCGCCCGGAGGATGGCCCCCAGAGCCTCGACGAAGTCGATCCGGAGTTGCTGCGCACCTACGAGAAGCTGGGCATCCCCCTCCACGAGCAGGCGATGCTCGCCGGGGTGGCGGTCGATGCGGTGTTCGACAGTGTGTCCGTGGTGACCACCTTCAAGGACAAGCTCGCCGAGGCCGGGGTGATTTTCTGTTCCATCTCCGAGGCGGTGCGCGAGCACCCTGAGCTGGTGCGCAAGTATCTCGGCAGCGTCGTGCCCTACAGGGACAATTTTTTCGCCACACTGAACTCCGCGGTATTCAGCGACGGCTCCTTCGTCTACATCCCGAAAGGGGTGCGCTGCCCGATGGAGCTGTCGACTTATTTCCGCATCAACGCCCAGCACACCGGGCAGTTCGAGCGCACCCTGATCATCGCCGATGAAGGCAGTTATGTGTCCTATCTGGAAGGTTGCACCGCCCCCCAGCGCGACGAGAACCAGCTGCATGCGGCGGTGGTGGAGCTGGTGGCGCTGAAGGATGCCCGGATCAAGTATTCCACGGTGCAGAACTGGTATCCGGGCGACGCCGAGGGCCGCGGCGGCATCTATAACTTCGTCACCAAGCGCGGTATTGCGCACGAGAATGCGCATATTTCCTGGACCCAGGTCGAAACCGGCTCGGCGATCACCTGGAAATACCCCTCGGTGATCCTGCAGGGCGACAACGCCGTGGGCGAATTCTATTCCGTGGCCCTGACCCGCGGCCGCCAGCAGGCCGATACCGGCACCAAGATGATCCATGTCGGGCGCAATACCAAGTCGACCATCGTCTCCAAGGGCATCAGCGCCATGAACGCCGAGAATTCCTACCGCGGGCTGGTGCACATCACCGCCGGCGCCGAGAACGCGCGCAACCACACCCAGTGCGACTCGCTGCTGATCGGCGCCCATTGCGGCGCCCATACCTTTCCCTATATCGAGAGCCGCAATTCCTCGGCCACGGTCGAGCACGAGGCGACTACTTCCAAGGTCAGCGAGGATCAGCTGTTCCTGTGCCGCCAGCGCGGCCTGGATCCGGAGAAGGCCGTGTCCATGATCGTCAATGGTTTCTGCAAGGAAGTCTTCCGCGAGCTGCCCATGGAGTTCGCGGTCGAGGCCGGCAAGTTGCTGGAAGTCAGTCTGGAAGGTGCTGTGGGCTGAGTGCCCGGGAGTCCGTAGAGCAATGCTGAAAGTTACCGATCTGCACGCCGAAGTCGCCGGCACAGCCATTCTCAAGGGCCTGAACCTGGAGGTTCAGGCCGGTGAAGTGCATGCCATCATGGGGCCCAATGGCTCGGGCAAGAGTACCCTGGCGGCGGTGTTGGCCGGCCGCGAGGGCTACGAGGTCACCGGCGGCAGCATCGAATATCTGGGCCGGGATCTGCTCGCGCAGTCCGTGGAGGAGCGCGCCCGCGCCGGACTGTTCCTGGGCTTTCAGTACCCGGTGGAAATTCCCGGCGTGTCGAACATGGAATTCCTGCGCGCGGCGTTGGATGCGCTACGCGGTGCCCGCGGCGACACGCCGCTGTCGGCGGTCGAGTTCATGAAGCTCGCCCGGGAGACCTGCAAACAGGTGAATCTCGATCCCGAATTTCTCAAGCGCGGGGTCAACGAAGGCTTTTCCGGCGGCGAGAAAAAGCGCAACGAAATCATGCAGATGCTGC
>CAJXRS010000126.1 GCA_913060555.1 uncultured Gammaproteobacteria bacterium
GGCGAATACCGAGCGGATCTCACCGCGATACAGAGGCGCCAGCCAGCGCGCCTGTTGGGCTTCGGTGGCAACCTGTAGCAGCAAATTGCAGTTGCCCTCGTCCGGCGCCTGGATGTTGAGCGCCAGCGGGCCGAGCGGAGAATAGCCGGCGGCCTCGAAGATCACCGCCATGGCGCGATGGTCCAGACCCAGGCCACCGTACTCGGGCGGCGCCTGGGGCGATACCAGACCAGCCGCCCGGCCGCGGGCCACCAGCTCCAGGCGCAGATCCTCGCTGGGGCCGTGGTACTCCTGACGCTGGTCCTGCTCGTAGGGAATGATCTCGTCACGGATAAAATTTTTGACCCGCTCGCGCAGGTCGATCAGGTCGTCATCGAGGCTGAAATCGAACATGGCGGTGCTCCGGGGCCGGGCCCCTTGTTGTTATTGAAGGAGATGCGCGCGCAAGAAACTCCGCAGCTGCTGCCAGGCGTCGGCCGCGCTGGGCGGGTGGTAAGAGGCGCGGTGATCACAGAAGAAACCGTGATCCGCCTCGGCATAGCAGTGGATCCGGTAATCCTTGCCCAAGGCACCCAGGCGCTGGTCGATGGCTTCCACCTGATCGGCGGGAATCAATGCATCGCGGGCGCCGAAAAACAACAGCAGTGGGCAGTCGATGGCGGCGGCCTGATCGAGATGCCGGTGGATACCGCCGCCGTAGAAGGGCGCGGCCGCAGCAATCTCGCCGGGCAGGGAGCAGGCGGCCAGGAACGCCAGGCGCCCGCCCATGCAGAACCCGGTCACCGCAACGCGGCGGATATCCACTTGTCCGCTGTCGGTGAGGAAGGCGAGCGCCGCGCGCAGGTCTTGAATGAAAGCACCGTCATCGATGGTCTGCATGAGCTCGATCGCTCTGGGCACCTCGGTGTAGTCGACCTTGTTGTCCGGCAGCTGGCGATAGTAGAGATCCGGCGCCAGCACCGCATAACCCTCTGCCGCCAGTCGCTCGGCGACTTCCTCGATGTGCCGCACCAGGCCGAACGCCTCCATCAGCACCACGACCGCCGGAAAGGGACCGGCACCCTCAGGCAGCATCCAGTGTGCCGGCATCATTCCACCCGGAGCCGGGACCTTTACCTGGGCCTTGTGCACCATGGTTCTCCCCCCGGAAGTCAAATAGCAGTTGCGGGAAACCTTCCCACCCTCAAAGATAGCGAAGCAGCGGCCAGCGGATCAAACCGACGCACAGCCCGCTGCCCGGCCCCAGAGCGCGAGCCAACAGCCCAAGGGCAGCCGTCGCACTGACAGGGAATTCGCTATGCGCCATGACGATGCCGCGAAACCAGGGCACCGCGCGGCGGGTGGGGTCGGCTCCAGCGGACAGCGGAGGCTGATTTTGGTGACCCCGAGTACCTCGGCGACCCCCAATCCCTGGGTCCAACGCCGCAATCGTGCCTGCAGCCGTGGTTGTACCCTTGGTCATGGCGGGATCCCTGGACGGCTTCGGCCCATGCTACCGGGTTTCGGCGAACGCGGGCGAGGTCACCGCCGCCCGCCTTCCCCGGAGGTCAATAGGAGCGCGGCAGGCCCATCACATGCTCGGCGATGTAGTTCAGCACCATTTCGCTGTTGAGCGGCGCAGTGCGCAGCAGTCGGGCCATGGGATACAGATCGAAGATGCCGTATTCCTTGGTAAAGCCGTTGCCGCCAAAGCACTGCAGGGAGGCGTCGATGGCATGGATGGCGGCCTCCGCCGCGGCATACTTGGCCATGTTCGACTCGGCGCCACAGGGCAGGCGGCGATCGAATAGCCAGGCGGCCTTGCGAGTCATCAGCGAAGCCAGCTCGACCTCGGTCTTGCCCTTGGCCAGCGGGTGCTGGAGCGCCTGATAGGCGCCGATGGGCCCGTTGAACACCACGCGTTCGTTGGCGTACTCGACGGCACGGCCGAGGGCGTAGCGGCCCATGCCAGTGCACACCGAAGCGAGGATGATGCGCTCCGGGTTGAGGGATTCGAACAGAATGTCAAAACCCCTGCCGACCTCGCCGAGAATATTCTCCGGCCCGATCTCGACATCGTCGAAGAACACCTGGTACTGCCACTCGGGCATCAGAATGCTGACGTCGATGGGGTGCATCTCCACGCCCTTCGCCTTGGTATCGACGATGGCGATGGTGAAGCCGTCGGTCTTGCGCTTGACCTCGCTATAGGGAATGTTGCGGGTCACCACCAGCATGTAGTCCGAACCTGCGGCGTCGGAGATGAAGGTCTTGCGGCCGTTGAGCCGGTAGCGCCCGTCGCCGGTCTCCTTGAGCAGGGTGGTGGACCGCATGGTGTTGGTGCCGGCATCGGGCTCGGTGATGGCAAAGCAGAAGCGGATATCTCCCTTGCAGCCCGCCGGCAGATACTGCTGCTTCTGCTCCTCGGTACCGTGGTCGCCGATCGGCGATAGCGACATGGTCGCCCCCACCACCAGACTGAGCAACGGAATGCCGACATCGGACAGCCCCTCCTGGAACAGCACCATCTCGAGCATGCCCAGGCCGGCGCCGCCGTACGCTTCGGGCACCATGGTGCCAATGAAACCATCGGCGGCCACCCGTTGGTACATCTCGATCGGGAAGCGCTTGTTCTCCGCGCAGTCCACCCAGTAGGCGCGATCGAACTGCTTGACCAGGCTCTGGCCGTACTCATAGATCATCTTCTGTTCGTCGGAAAGCGCAAAGTCCATGGATTCTCCTCGGGTTGGAAAGCTGACTGAGTTCGCTTGGCGCAAGATGGCCAGATACTGTCCTCAGTACGAGCGCGGCAGTCCCATCACGTGCTCACCGATGTAGTTCAGCACCATCTCGCTGTTGAGCGGCGCGGTCTTGAACAGGCGCGCCATGGGATAGATGTCGAAGATGCCGTACTCCTTGGTGAAGCCGTTGCCGCCGAAACACTGTAGTGAGGCGTCCACCGCGTGGATCGAGGCTTCCGCAGCGGCGTACTTGGCCATGTTCGACTCGGCGCCGCAGGGCAGGTTGTGGTCGAACAGCCAGGCGGCCTTGCGGGCCATCAGCGAGGCCAGCTCGACCTCGGTCTTGGCCTTGGCCAGCGGGTGCTGGAGCGCCTGATAGGCGCCGATGGGGCCATTGAATACCACCCGCTCGTTGGCGTACTCCACCGCCCGACCCATCGCATAGCGGCCGATACCGCAGCCGATGGCGCCGACCAGAATGCGTTCGGGGTTGAGGCATTCGAACAGGATCTCGAAACCCTTGCCCACTTCACCGAGGACGTTTTCCGGACCCAGGTCGACGTCGTCGAAGAACACCTGGTATTGCACCTCGGGCAGGGGCACGCTCACCGGGATGGGATGCATCTCGATGCCCTTGGCCTTGGTGTCGACGATGAACAGGGTGAAGCCGTCGGTCTTGCGCTTCACCTCTGTGTGGGGCGTGGTGCGGGTCACCACCAGGGCGTAGTCCGATTCCTTGCCGTCGGTAATGTAGGTCTTGCGGCCGTTGAGCTTGAAGCGGCCATTGGCCTGGGGCTTGGCGATGGTGGTGGCACGCATGGTGTTGGTGCCGGCATCCGGCTCGGTGATGGCGAAGCAGAAGCGGATGTCGCCGCGGCAGGCGGCAGGCAGATATTGCTGTTTTTGCTCCTCGGTGCCGTGTACGCCGATCGGTCCCAGAGACATGGTGGCGCCGATCACCAGACTGAGCAGCGGCACGCCCTGGTTGGACAGCCCCTCCATGAACAGCTCCATTTCGAGCATGCCCAACCCGGCACCGCCATACTGTTCGGGCACCATGATGCCCACAAAGCCGTCTGCGGCGATCTGTTTGTACATGGCTTCCGGAAAGGCACGCCGCTCGGCGTGATCCATCCAGTAGGCGCGGTCGTAGGTCTTGGCCAGACTCTCGCCGTACTCGTAGATCATGGTGTGTTCTTGGCTCAGTTCGAAGTCCATCATTGTCTCCGGTTGGCGGCCGCGCGTGACATTCGCGCGGCCTTGCTTCAGCTCGGGTGTCGGCGCGCCTGGGCACGCCACCGATACCCCATGGTCAGACCAGGCCCCAAGAATATCAGGGGATTGACAGATCTCCGCGAATCTCGTCGCGGCCGGAGCCCTCGGGACAGTGGGGTCTCCGCGTTCAGTAGGAGCGCGGTAGGCCCATCACGTGCTCGGCGATATAGTTGTGGATCATTTCGTTGTTGAAGGGAATGGTGCGCATCAGGCGCGCCACGGGAAACAGGTCGAAGATGCCGTATTCCTTGGTAAAGCCGTTGCCGCCAAAACACTGCAGGGAGGCGTCCACGGCACGGATACAGGCTTCCGAACCGGCCAGCTTGGCCATGTTGGCTCCGGGACCGCAGGATTCGCCGCGATCGAACAGCCAGGCGGCCTTGTAGGTCATCAGGCCGGCCAGTTCGATCTCGGTCTTGGCCCGCGCCAGCGGGTGCTGGAGCGCCTGGTAGGCGCCGATGGGGCCCTTGAACACCACTCGCTCATTGGCATATTCCACCGCTCGACCCATCACGTAGCGACCCAGGCCGGCGCAGATGGCGCCCACCAGGATGCGCTCCGGATTGAGGGTGTGAAAGAGGATATCGAAGCCGCGATCGACCTCCCCCAGCACCTGGTCCGCGGTCAGTTCCACATTGTCGAAGAAGACCTGATACTGCGTCTCGGGAATCTTCACGCTGACCGGGATCGGCTGCATCTCGATCCCCGCCGCCTTGGTATCGACGATGAACAGCGTGAAACCATCGGTCTTGCGCTTCACCTCGGCAAAAGGCGTGGTGCGGGTAACCACCACCATGTAGTCCGACTCCCGCGCATCGGTGATGTACACCTTGCTGCCGTTGAGGCGGAAACCGCCGTCCGGCTGCGACTTGGCGACCGTCGAGATACGCATCGAGTTGGTCCCGGCGTCGGGCTCGGTGATGGCAAAACAAAAGCGTGTCTCCCCGGCGCAGGCCGGCGGCAGATAGCGCCGCTTCTGTTCCTCGCTGCCGAAGCTGGCGATCAGGCTCAGCCCCATGGTGGCGCCCACCACCAGGCTCAATAGCGGCATGCCCTGCTCGGCCAGACTCTCGTTGAACAGTGCCATCTCGGTCATCCCCAGGCCGGCGCCGCCATAGGCCTCGGGGACCATCACGCCCACGAAACCGTCGGCGGCGACCTTCTTGTACATGGCCTCGGGAAAACGCGCGTGCTCGGCACATTCCACCCAGTAGTCACGGCCGAAATCCGCAGCCAGATTACGGCCGTACTCGAAGATCATTTTCTGTTCGTCGGATAGCAAGAAATCCATGGTCTGATGGCCTCCGGACGCGCCCTCAATAGGAGCGCGGCAAGCCGAGCACGTGCTCGGCGATGTAGTTGAGAATCATCTCATTGTTGATGGGCGCGGTCTTGGTCAAGCGCACCAACGGATAGAGATCGAAAATCCCGTACTCTTGGGTGAAGCCGTTGCCGCCGAAGCACTGCAGCGAGGCATCCACCGCGTGCACTCCCGCTTCAGAGGCGGCGAGCTTGGCCATGTTGGCCTCGGCGCCACAGGGCAACCCGCTATCGAACAGCCAGGCGGCCTTGCGCGCCAGCAGCGAAGCCATCTCGACCTCGGTCCTGGCGCGCGCCAGGGGGTGCTGGAGGGCCTGATAGGCGCCGATCGGACCATTGAACACCGTGCGTTCATTGGCGTATGCCACGGCCTTTTCGAGTGCATACCGGCCGATGCCGGTACACACGGCGCCACCCAGGATGCGCTCCGGATTGAGGGATTCGAAGAGAATCTGAAAACCGCGGCCCACCTCTCCGAGGACGTTTTCGGGGCCCAGATCGACATCATCGAAAAACACCTGGTACTGCACCTCCGGCAGCGGCACGCTCACCGGGATGGGATGCATCTCGATACCCTTGGCCTTGAGATCGACCAGAAAGAGCGTAAAGCCATCCGTCTTGCGCTGGACTTCGGTGTGCGGTGTGGTGCGTGCCACCACCAGGGCGTAGTCGGATTCGCCGGCGTCGGTGATATAGGTCTTGCGCCCGGTCAGTTTGAAACGACCGTCGGCCTGAAGCTTGGCAATGGTGGTAATGCGGATGGTATTGGTCCCGGCGTCCGGTTCGGTAATCGCGAAACAGAAACGCAGTTCACCCTTACAGGCGGCAGGCAGGAAACGCTGACGCTGCTCTTCTGTGCCATGCACCGACAGCGGGCCCATGGTCATGGTCGCCCCGATCACCAGGCTCAACAGCGGGATACCCTGGGTCGCCAAGCCTTCCTGAAACAACAGCATGTCCAGCATGCCCAGTCCGGAGCCGCCATAGGCCTCGGGCACCATGGTGCCCAGAAAGCCGTCGGCGGCGATCTGCTGGTACATCTCTTCCGGAAAGCGATGGGCGCGCGCATTTTCCATCCAGTAGGCGCGATCGTAGGTCTTGGCGAGCTCCCCGCCGTAGGCGAGGATCATCTGCTGAGTTTCGGACAGTTGGAAATCCATGGCTGATTTACCGGACTCCATTGAGATTATGGGTGTTTTGATCTGCGCACTGGCACGCCGTTCCGCTGTGCGCAACAGAGGCTTACCTTAGGAGCCCCCCGGGCAGTGGACAATGACTAAAACTGACTCCAAAGTCACGGACTCCAGCGTGCCCGTGAACCCGCAGACTATGCTTGGGCGCCGCCAGGAAACCTTACTAATTACTTCATAAAAATTATGTAATAAATGGATTTTATTAACTATACGGCAACGCCTTCGAGGAGAATGCCGACGCCATAGGCGAGCATCGCCGCCGCCCCGCCGATGGCCAGCGTCTCGATACCGGACACCAGCCGCGACTGATTCACGAACCGGCCCTTCATGGCACCGACCGAGAAAAACGCCACACTGGTCAATGCGGAGCTCCACAGCAACGGGCGCGCCACTGTGAGCCAGCCCATCCAGTTGGCCACATAGGGCAGCAGGGGGATCAAGCCGACCAAAACGAAAGCCACAAAAGTGGCCAGTCCGGCGCGGCGCGCATCGTGCCCGGCGAGGGTCATGCCGTGCTCCTCCTGGAGCATGACATCCACCCAGCGCTGCTTGTCCTGGGTGAGCACCTCGACGACCTGCTCCAGCAGCTCGCCGTCGAAGCCCTTGCGGGCATAGATCTGCTTGACCTCCTCGCGCTCGCCCTGGGGCCACTTGTGGATCTCGTCGAGCTCGCGGCGGCGGGCCTGGTCCCGGTACTGGTTCTCGGCCCTGGTACCCAGAAAATTGCTGATCGCCATGCTGAAACCGTCGGCAATCAGGTTCGCGAACCCCAGGATGATGATCCCCCCCGCCGACAGCCCGGCACCGGCGACCCCCGCGACCACGGCGAAGGTGGTCACGGCGCCGTCGATGGCGCCATAGACGAAGTCCTTGAGATAGAGGGATTCCGGGCCCTGCTCCAGCCGGGCGGCGATTTTCTCCGGGTCGTGCTGGTGCCGGTAGGCTTCGCGACTCTCGGGTCGGGTACTGGCCATGGGCGGGAATCCGGGTGGGTCGGGGCGCCAATTCTAGCGGATCGCCACTCCTAATAATCTGTCTCTTATACACATCTCCGAGCCCACGAGACTAGGCATGATCT
>CAJXRS010000127.1 GCA_913060555.1 uncultured Gammaproteobacteria bacterium
GCCCAGACCTCCATCTCCCCGAAGCGCTGGCCGCCGAACTGGGCCTTGCCGCCCAGCGGCTGCTGGGTAACCAGACTGTAGGATCCGGTAGAGCGCGCGTGCATCTTGTCGTCGACCAGGTGATTCAACTTGAGCATATACATGTAGCCCACGGTGACCGGGCGGCTGAAGGCCTCGCCGGTACGACCGTCGAACAGCGTCAGCTGCCCGCTTTCGGGCAGGTCGGCCAGCCGCAGCAGCGCCTTGATCTCCTCCTCGCGGGCACCATCGAACACCGGGCTCGCCATGGGCACACCACCGCTGAGGTTGCGCGCCAAATTCAGGATCTCGTCATCGCCGAGTTCGCGCAGATCGACCTCGGCGACACCCTGCCCGGTGGCATAGACCTCGGTCAGAAACTTGCGCAGCTCGGTCATGCGCCGTTGCGCCTTGAGCATGGCGTTGATCTTGTCGCCCAATCCCTTGGCGGCCATCCCCAGGTGCGTCTCCAGAATCTGGCCCACGTTCATCCGCGAGGGCACCCCGAGCGGATTGAGTACGATATCGACTGGAACGCCGTTTTCGTCGTAGGGCATGTCTTCGACCGGCATGATGGCTGAGATGACGCCTTTGTTGCCGTGGCGACCCGCCATCTTGTCGCCCGGCTGGATACGACGCTTGACCGCCAGATACACCTTGATGATCTTGAGCACCCCGGGCGCCAGATCGTCACCAGTGGCGACCTTGCGCTTCTTCTCTTCGAACCGCTCGTCGAGCAACTCGCGACGTTCCGCCAGCTGCCGCTCGGCTTCATCGAGCAGATCGTTGAGGAGCGCATCTTCCATGCGCAGCTTGAACCACCTTTCATGATCCAGATCACCGGCGACTTCGGCGCTGAGCGCATCTCCCTTTTTCAGGCCCGGGCCCCGCACCACGGGCTTGCCGGTCAGGGCGGCGCGCAGGCGGGCGAAGATGGCGTTTTCCACGATGCGGTATTCATCATTGAGATCCTGGCGGAACTGATCGAGTTCCGCCTTTTCGATCTGCAGCGCCCGCGCGTCTTTCTCCAGCCCATCGCGGGTGAATACCTGAACATCGATGGCCGTGCCCTTGGTGCCACTGGGCACCCGCAGCGAGGTGTCCTTGACGTCGCTGGCCTTCTCACCAAAGATTGCCCGCAGCAGCTTTTCCTCCGGCGTGAGCTGGGTTTCACCCTTGGGGGTCACCTTGCCCACCAGGATATCGCCGGCATTGACCTCGGCACCGATATAGACGATTCCAGATTCATCCAGACGCCGCAGCGCAGCATCGCCGATATTGGGGATGTCCGCGGTTATCTCCTCGGACCCCAGCTTGGTATCCCGGGCGACACAGGTCAGCTCCTGGATGTGGATGGTGGTGAAACGGTCCTCGGCCGCCACGCGCTCGGAAATGAGGATGGAATCCTCGAAGTTATAGCCGTTCCAGGGCATGAAGGCGATGCGCATGTTCTGCCCCAGGGCCAGCTCACCGAGATCCACGGACGGACCGTCGGCGAGAATGTCGCCGCGGGCGACCACATCGCCCTGCTGAACGATGGTGCGCTGGTTGATGCAGGTGTTCTGGTTGGAACGCGTGTACTTCACCAGGTTGTAGATATCGACACCGGCATCACCAGCGGCGACCTCGTCGTCGGCGGCCCGCACCACGATGCGCGCCGCATCGGCACTTTCGACCACACCACCGCGCCGGGCCACCACGCAAACCCCTGAATCGCGCGCCACGGTGCGCTCCATCCCGGTCCCCACCAGCGGCTTCTCCGAACGCAGGGTCGGCACGGCCTGGCGCTGCATATTGGAGCCCATCAGCGCCCGGTTGGCGTCATCGTGCTCCAGAAACGGGATCAGGGACGCGGCCACCGATACCACCTGGCGCGGTGAGACGTCGACGTATTCCACCTCGCTGGGGGATTTCATGGTGGACTCGCCACCGTGCCGGACCGAGACCAGCTCTTCGAGAAACTCGCCCTTGTCGTTGACCTTGGCGGAAGCCTGAGCGATGACGTGTTCGGCTTCGTTGATCGCCGACAGGTACTCGATCTGATCGCTGACGCGGCCGTCGATGACCTTGCGATACGGGGTTTCCAGGAAACCGTAGTCGTTGGTTCGGGCGTAATTGGCCAGCGAGTTGATCAGGCCGATATTGGGCCCTTCGGGCGTCTCGATCGGACATACCCGGCCGTAGTGGGTGGGGTGTACGTCGCGCACCTCGAAGCCGGCCCGCTCGCGAGTCAGGCCACCCGGCCCCAACGCGGACACCCGGCGCTTGTGGGTGACCTCGGACAGGGGGTTGTTCTGGTCCATGAACTGCGATAGCTGGCTGGAACCGAAAAACTCCTTCATCGCCGCCGCCACCGGCTTGGCGTTGACCATATCCTGTGGCATCAGCCCTTCCGATTCGGCCACGGAGAGACGCTCCTTGACCGCCCGCTCGACCCGCACCAAGCCGATACGGAACTGGTTTTCGGCCATTTCGCCTACCGAGCGCACCCGCCGGTTGCCCAGGTGGTCGATATCGTCCACGGTACCGCGACCGTTGCGAATATCGATCAGCATGCGCAGCGCATCGACAATGTCTTCATTGGCAAGGGTGCTGCTGCCTTCAACTTCCTCACGGCCCAGGCGACGGTTGAACTTCATCCGTCCCACGGCGGAGAGGTCGTAACGATCCGCGGAGAAAAACAGGTTGTGGAACAGGGTTTCCGCCGACTCCTTGGTAGGCGGCTCCCCGGGGCGCATCATCCGGTAAATCTCTACCAGGGCATCCATCCGGCTGCGCGTCGCATCGATCCGCAGGGTTTCGGACAGGAAGGGGCCGTGATCGATATCATTGGTGTAAATGGTATCAATCGTATCCAGACCGGCTTCCTCGATCTTGGTGAGGTCCGTCGCCGCCAGCGCGGTATTGCAGGGCACCAGGATCTCGCCAGTCTCGGTATCGACGACATCCCGCGCCAGGCTGCGGCCAATCAAATACTCCCGCGGCACCTCCAGTTGTGAGATGCCGGCGTTTTCCAGCTCGCGGATGTGGCGGGCGGTGACCCGGCGGCCCTGTTCGACCACCACCTTGCCGTCCTTGCCCTTGATATCGAAGCTGGCGATATCGCCGCGCAGGCGCGCCGGCACCAGTTCGTAGCTGTAATTTCCTTCGCTATCGCGATGGAAGCGGTTGACGTCATAGAAGGCGCTCAGCATCTCCTCGGTGGTCATGCCCATGGCACGCAGCAGTACCGTGGCCGGCAGTTTGCGCCGACGGTCGATGCGGACATAGACCAGATCCTTGGGATCGAACTCGAAATCCAGCCAGGATCCCCGGTAAGGGATGATGCGGGCGGAGAACAACAGCTTGCCCGACGAGTGGGTCTTGCCCTTGTCGTGGTCGAAGAATACGCCCGGCGACCGGTGCAGCTGGGAGACGATAACCCGTTCGGTGCCATTGATGATGAAGGTGCCGTTTTCGGTCATCAGGGGGACTTCGCCGAGATAGACCTGCTGTTCCTTGATGTCCTTGATGGTCTTGTTCGGTGAATCCTTGTCGACCAGCACCAACCGTACCCGTACTCGCAGCGGCGCAGCATAGGTGGCGCCGCGCAGCTTGCACTCCTCGACATCGAATACTGACTTGCCGAGCACGTAGTCGACGTACTCCAGCCGGGCATTGCCGGAGTAGCTCTCGATGGGAAATACCGAGTTGAATGCCGCGTGCAGGCCGATGCCGGTCCGCTGATCGGGCGGCACCTCAGCCTGGGTGAACCTCCGATAGGAGTCCAGCTGGATCGCCAGCAGATAGGGCTGTTCCATGACTTCGGGCAGCTTGCTGAAGTCCTTGCGGATCCTTTTCTTTTCGGTGAATGAATAGGTCATCGGCACTCCCCGGCAGGTTCGGTCAATCGTTGATTACAGCGCCGTTTTCCGACCGGCGCCGCTGCACGCCCGAAAGCGGCAAAAGGCCGACGGGCAGGCCCGTCAGCCTTCGAAGGGTTGAACAGACGCCGCGCGGGCGTCGATCCGGCCAAGCTTACTTGAGCTCTACGGTGGCGCCCGCTTCTTCGAGTTGCTTCTTGGCCTCTTCGGCCTCTTCCTTGGACGCACCTTCCTTGATCGTCGCGGGAGCGCCATCGACCATGTCCTTGGCCTCCTTCAGGCCAAGGCTGGTGAGCGCGCGCACCGCCTTGATCACATTGACTTTCTTGTCGCCGGCGCTGGACAGCACAACATCGAACTCGGTCTTCTCCTCGGCAACGGCGGCACCGGCGTCAGCGGCGGCGGGCGCCGCCACGGCTACCGCGGCCTGCGCAGAAACGCCGAACTTTTCTTCCATGGCGGACACCAGTTCCACCACCTCCATGACGCTCATCTCGGCGATGGCGTTGAGAATATCTTCTTTGGACAGAGCCATGCTCCTAGTCTCCTATACGTTGAATATGGATGCCTGCAGAGACACCTGGTTGAATTCAGGCTGCCGCCTGCTTTTCATCGCGAACCGCCGCCACCACCCGGGTGATCTTGGTAGGCACTTCGTTGAAAGTGCGCACCAGCTTGGTGATCGGGGCGATCATCACACTTGCCAACTGTGCCAGCGCCTGCTCATGGGTCGGCAACGACGCCAGTACATCGACCTTGGTGCCGTCGAGTACCTGTCCACCCACGGACAACGCCTTGATCTCGAACATTGCGTTGTCTTTGGCGAACTCCTTGAACAGACGCGCCGCCGCGCCCGGATCCTCCATGGAAAATCCGAACAGCGATGGCCCGGTCAGCTCCGCCTCGAGACACTCGAACTCAGTGTCCTTGAAGGCGCGTCGCGCGAGCGAGTTCTTGATCACCCGCAGATTGACGCCCTGCTCCCGGGCCTTTTGGCGCAACGCTGTGATATCGGTGACGTTGACGCCGCGGGCGTTGGCAATCACCAGGGACAGGGCTGCGCTGGCGGTTTCGTTGACACTGGCGACAATCGCCATCTTTTCTTCAAGATGCAATGCCATCAGGTTTCCTCCTGGACTGGACCGGCGTCAGGCCGATCCGCTGCCGGCCAGGGGCCGGCGGTCTATGGGTGCTCGAATCCAGTCGGTAAACCGGATCGGGTCACACCGTTTACGCGGGCGGAATCGTTCGCAGCAAGCCGCCAACCGATTCCCTTAAGTCCCTCGTGGGACACCAGCGGTCTTTAACGGCCGGGGAAACCGATAGGTTTCCCTGACCCTAAAGTCGCGTCAATATGTCAAGGTCGAGAGATCGACCGGCAACCCCGGACCCATGGTGGTCGACAGGGTTACCTTCTTCACGTACACCCCCTTGGCGGCGGCCGGCTTCACTTTGGCCAGATCGGCGAGCAGGGTCTCGATGTTCTCCTTGAGCGCGGACACCTCAAACTTGAGGCTGCCGACGCCACCGTGGATGATGCCATTGCGGTCCGCCCGAAACCTTACCTGCCCCGCCTTGGCATTGTTCACCGCAGTGGCCACATCCGGGGTCACGGTTCCCGTCTTGGGGTTGGGCATCAGACCGCGAGGACCGAGCACCTGACCCAACTGCCCGACCACGCGCATGGCATCGGGACTGGCGATCACCACATCGAAATTCATTTCCCCGGCCTTGATCCGCTCCGCCAGATCTTCCATACCCACCAGGTCGGCACCTGCGGCGGCAGCGGCCTCTGCGGCCGCGCCCTGCGCAAATACCGCGACCCGCACTGTCTTGCCGGTACCGTGTGGCAAGGTGGACGCACCGCGTACCGCCTGATCGGATTTGCGAGGATCCACGCCCAGGTTGACCGCCACTTCGACGGTTTCGACAAATTTCGCCGGCGGCAATTCCTGCAAAAGTTGTACTGCCTCATCCACCGAGTAGAGCTTGCCGGGCTGTACGCGCTCACGAATCTGCCGCTGGCGTTTCGACAATCTGGCCATCAGACGCCCTCCACTTCCAGGCCCATGGACCGCGCTGTACCCGCAATGGTACGCACTGCGGCAGCCAGATCCGCCGCGGTCAGATCAGGGCTCTTCTGCTTGGCAATGTCCTCGACCTGGGCCAGGGTGACCTTGCCCACCTTATCGGTATTGGGCCGCGCGCTGCCGCTCTCGATGCCGGCCGCCTTGCGCAACAATACCGATGCCGGCGGCGTCTTCATCACAAAGGTGAAACTGCGGTCACTGTAGACCGTGATCACCACAGGGATCGGCAGACCGGCTTCTGTCCCCTGGGTCTGGGCATTGAATGCCTTGCAGAACTCCATGATATTGACCCCGTGCTGGCCCAGTGCCGGACCCACGGGCGGGCTGGGGTTGGCCTGTCCGGCCTTCACCTGCAACTTGATGTAAGCTTGAATCTTCTTTGCCATTGCATAGCTCCTGTGGGTTCCAACACCTCGGGACGCAATGCAGCGCGCCCGTCCTCGGCTCCCCGGGTTGAATCAGGCCTTTTCGACCTGACTGAATTCGAGCTCGACCGGTGTCGAGCGGCCAAAAATCATTACCGCGACCCGCAAGCGGTTCTTTTCATAGTTAACCTCTTCGACGCTGGCGTTGAAGTCGTTGAACGGCCCATCGACCACCCGCACCATCTCCCCCGGCTCGAATATGGTTTTGGGACGCGGCTTTTCCTCGGAATCCTGGACCTGGCGGAGAATCGCCTCCGCCTCGCGGTCACTGATCGGTGCCGGCTTGTCGGCCTTGCCGCCGATGAAACCCATCACCCGGGGCGTCTCCTTGACGAGATGCCAGGTGTCGTCACTGAGCGCCATCTGAACCAGCACATAACCCGGGAAGAACTTGCGCTCGCTCTTGCGCTTCTGCCCACCACGCATTTCGACCACTTCCTCGGTGGGCACCAGGATATCGCCGAAAAATTCCTCCATCCCGGCGCGGACGATACGCTCGCGCAGCGATGCTGCCACCTTCTTTTCGTGGCCGGAATACGCGTGCACGACATACCAGCGTTTCGATGACATCTGTTCACCTAGCCCATGATCAGAGAGACGAGCCAACCGAACAGGGAGTCGAGCGCCCAGAGCAGTACGGCCATTACCAGGATGAAGCCGAGCACCACCAGCGTGGTCTGATTGCGCTCCTGCCGATTGGGCCACACCACTCGCCTGCGCTCCATGTTGGCGCCCTTGAGCAATCCCCACAGCGCCGCCCCACGTCCGGTCTGTGAGGCCACGGCCAGCGCCATGCCGGCGACCGCAACCAGACCCAGCACCCGGTACAGCAGTGGCTGGTCGGCAAAGTGGTAGTTGGCGTAAACCGCTCCGCACACCAGCACCAGCACCAGCAGCCATTTCAATCGGTCCTGCAGGCCGCTCTCGGATTCCTGTCTGGATGCACTCACCGCGATGCCCGGTTCTTGCGATCACCTGATGGGATCGGTTGTGGTCGAAAGCTGGCAGGCCAGGAGGGACTCGAACCCCCAACCCCCGGTTTTGGAGACCGGTGCTCTACCAATTGAACTACTGGCCTAAATCCAGGATACCTTTAACATAACAGTAAACACCGAGCGTTTTTCTCACTCGAGGATCTTGGCGACGACGCCGGCGCCCACGGTGCGGCCGCCCTCGCGG
>CAJXRS010000128.1 GCA_913060555.1 uncultured Gammaproteobacteria bacterium
TCCTAGTACGAGAGGACCGGAGTGGACGAACCTCTGGTGTTCCGGTTGTCACGCCCGTGGCATTGCCGGGTAGCTACGTTCGGACAGGATAACCGCTGAAAGCATCTAAGCGGGAAGCCCCCTCCAAGATCAGATTTCCCTGGACCCTTGAGGTCCCTGAAGGGCCGTCTTAGACCAAGACGTTGATAGGCCGGGTGTGTAAGCGCTGTGAGGCGTTGAGCTAACCGGTACTAATTGCCCGTGAGGCTTGACCATATAATAGAAACGATTGAGTGACGGACAGATGTGTAGATCCACGCATTGTCAATGTAGGTGTCTCTTTCAACAGATTCATTTGAGCGAGTGGCGCAGATAAAATTGTGCCGCGCCACTCCACCAGTTTGTCTGGCGATCTTAGAGACGTGGAACCACCTGATCCCATCCCGAACTCAGAAGTGAAACGCGTCATCGCCGATGGTAGTGTGGGGTCTCCCCATGTGAGAGTAGGTCATCGCCAGGCATTTAACGGAAGACGCCCCGAACAGGCTGCTGCTCGGGGCGTTTTTTATGTGAGCGATCAGCAAACATGACGGTAGCCGCTATATTTGCTCTCTGAGCATGGCGACGCTATCTTCGTGAACACCAGATCAGTGATAACTCACTCGGGCCTAGTGGCTTCGCTCTGCTTTTGGCTGCGACCAGAAAGGGGATTACCGCCGGTCCTGGGGGTGCCCTGACGACGCCGGAGCGAGAGGATCTGGCCCGGCTCCGGCGAGATGTCAAGCGGCGGGCTGACCGGCCTGCCGCAGGGCCGTCAATCCTCTCCGCCGAATATCCGCTGGATGCTGGAGAAGTCCAGCCCGGTGTTGTCTTCGCCGCCCAGCTCGCCGTAGAGCTGGTATAGGCTCTGGGCGAGCGCGCCCATGGGGGTGCTGGAGTGGCTGGCGAGCGCCGTGGCCATGGCCAGGCCGAGATCCTTCTGCATCAGGCGCACCATGAAGCCACCCTGGTAGCCGCGGCTGGCGGGGACATTGTCCATGATCCCGGGCCAGGGGTTGTACTTCTCCAGCGACCAGTTGCAGCCGGAGCTCTTGAGCATGATCTCGGAGAGGGTCTTGGGATCCAAGCCATTGTCGACGCCCAGTTGCAGGGCCTCGGCGGTGCCGACCATGTGCACCGCGAGCAGCATGTTGTTGCAGATCTTGGCGATCTGTCCGGCACCGCTGGCGCCGGCGTGAAAAATGTTGGCGCCCATGTGGGCGAGCAGCGGCCGGGCGCGTGCCACGGCGTCGGCCTCGCCGCCGCAGATGAACGACAGCGTAGCGGCCTGGGCGCCGGCGACACCGCCGGACACCGGGGCATCCACCACGGGGATGCCGCGCTCGGCGCCGGCCGCGGCGACCCGTCGCGAACTGGCCGCGGCGATGGTCGAGCAGTCTATCACCAGGGTCCCTGGGGCGAGCTGTTCGAACAACCCGGCCTGATCCAGAAACAGGGCTTCCACCAGCTCGCCGTTGGGCAGCATGGATATCACCACGTCCGCGCCGGCCACCGCGGCGGCCTCGCTCTCGGCGGCGCTGCAGCCGGCGGCCACGGCAGTAGCCACCGACGCCGGCACCGGATCGAACGCACGCACCGCATAGCCGGCCTTCACCAGATTGGCGGCCATGGGACCGCCCATGTTGCCGAGGCCGAAAAACGCCACTGTTTGGGCCATGGTTGTGTTCTCCCTCAGAGGTCCGCCAGCGGATGGGGCGCGTCGCCCCAGGGCGGAGTCAGATATTGTTGGCGGATGTCCGGCGTCAGTTCCGCCAGGGTGGCCGGCGCGAACCGCGGGCTATTGTCCTTGTCGATGATCTGCGCCCGCACGCCCTCGCGGAAGTTGCCGTACTTGGCGCAATTGAGCGCCGCGACCAATTCCAGGCGCAGGGCGTCGGCGAGCGCGAGCCCGCGGCCGCGCCGATTGAGCTCGTGGGCGAGGAAGATCGATACCGGGCAGCCGCGGCTGTGGGTCGCCACCGCGCGCTGTGGCCAGGGATCGCCGCCGGCGTAGGCGGTGATCGCCGCCGAGGCTGCATCGAGGGTCGCGCAGGCCGAGACCGCTGCCACCCACGCGGCGTGGGGCTCCAGTTGTGCTGGCGGCAGCAGCTCCCGGCGCCGCCGCTCGCGATCTTGCAGTACTTGGTCGATCTGCGCGCGGCGCGCGTCGCGGTCCTCCGCCCAGGCCAGCGCGGCGAGTTCGTCGAGCACCGCGGTCTTGTCCTGGTGGGCGAGGAAGACATCGGCCAGCCCCACGAACAGTGCATCCGTCGCATTGATCTGGGCGCCGGTGAGGCCCAGGAAGAGGCCGCTGTTGTCGCGGGTGCGGTTGAGAAACCAGGTGCCGCCGACATCGGGAAACAGGCCGATGGAGATCTCCGGCATCGCCAGTTTGCTGCGCTCGGTGACCACGCGGAAGTCGCCGCCCTGGTAGACGCCCATGCCGCCGCCCATCACGAAACCGTTGCCCCAGGTGATGACGGGCATGCGCGCGTTGTGCAGGCGGTGGTCGAGGCGGTATTCGCGGGAGAAGAAATCCCGCGCATAGGGATTTTCGTCCTCGCCGTGCTCGACCATGGATTCGTAGAGCCTGCGGATGTCGCCACCGGCGGAAAAGGCGCGGTCGCCGACGCTGTCGATCAGCAGCGCGGCGATACCGGGATCGGCCTCCCAGCGGTCGAGTTGGGCACCGAGCCGGTCGACCATCTCCAGGCTGAGGGCGTTGAGTGCCTTTTCCGCATTCAGGGTAGCGATGGCGATGCGGTGACCGTCGCCACAGCTGAGCTCGCTGAACAGGACCGCTTGTTGTTCCGACACCGGCGCCTCCCTCAGGCGTTCTTCCACGCAGGTTTGCGCTTCTCGACGAAGGCCGCGACGCCTTCCTTCTGGTCCGCCAGGCCCCAGAGATCCATGAAACCGTCGCGCTCGAACTGGAAGCCGCTCTCCAGTGGGCGCTGGCGCGCCGACATGATCAGCTGCTTGCACACGCGCACCGAGGGCGGGCTCTGGCCCGCCACCTTGGCGGCCAGTTCCAGCGCCTTGTCGAGCGCCTGGCCGGTGGCCACCACCTCCTGCACCAGGCCGATCTCCAGCGCCTGTTGCGCCTTGACCCGTTCGCCGAGCAGGATCATGCGTTTCGCCCAGCCCTCGCCGACCAGCCAGGGCAGGTGCTGGGTGCCGAGCCCGCCGGGCAGCAACCCCACGGTGCACTCCGGCAGCGCCATCTGTGCCTGCTCCTCGGCGACGCGGATGTCGCAGGCGAGCGCACACTCCAGACCGCCGCCCATGGCAAAGCCGGTGATCGCGGCGATGGCGACCCCGCGGTAGTTGGCCAGTGCCTCGAAGGCGACCCCGAACGCCTTGATGAATGCATAGGCGGCACCCGTGTCGTCGTGGTGGAAACGGGTCAGATCGGCGCCGGCGCTGAAGAATTTCTCGCTGTCACTGGTCAGCACCAGGGCGTAGTTTTCGGGGTCTGCCTCCAGCTCGGCGATGGTTTGTTGCAGCAGTTGCAGGCTCTCCGGCGTCCAGGTGTTCGCCGGTGGGTTGTTCATGGTGAGGATCGCGGTGTGGCCCCGCTTTTCCACCTTCAAGAGGTCGCTCATCGAATGATCTCCGTTGCCCCGGTTTCAAGAATGCGGCGCGCCACGATGACGCGCATGATTTCGTTGGTGCCTTCGAGAATCTGATGGACCCGCGCGTCGCGCAGCAACCGCTCCAGCGGGTATTCGCGCAGGTAGCCGTAGCCGCCGTGCAGTTGCAGGGCCTCGTTGCAGACGCGAAAGCCGATGTCGGTGGCAAAGCGCTTGGCCATGGCGCAGTAGACGGCCTTGTCAGCGTCGTCGCGGTCGAGCTTGCTGGCGGCGAGACGCACCATCTGCCGCGCGGCTACGAGCTCCGTGGCCATGTCGGCGAGCTTGAATTGCAGCGCCTGGAAGTTGGCGATCGGCTGGCCGAACTGGCGGCGCTCCCGGACATAGACCTGGCTGTGGTCGAGTGCGGCCTGGGCGGCGCCCAGCGAACAGGCGGCGATATTGATGCGCCCGCCGTCGAGCCCGCGCATGGCGATCTTGAAGCCCTCGCCCTCGGCGCCGAGCCGGTAGGCCTCGGGCACCTGCACGCCATCGAAGGCGATGGCGCGGGTGGGCTGGCTGTTCCAGCCCAGCTTGATCTCGTTCTTGCCGTAGCTGATGCCGGGCGCGTCGGCCGGCACCGCGAACGCCGAGATGCCGCGGGCGCCGGCATCGGCCGCGCCGGTGCGCGCCATCAACACCAGCACCTCGGTGCTGCCGGCGCCGCTGATGAAGGCCTTGCCACCGCTGATGCGGTAGTGATCGCCATCGCGCTCGGCGCGGGTGGAGAGCGAGGCGGCATCGCTGCCTGCGTTGGGCTCGGTGAGGCAATAGGACGCCAGCTTTTCACCACGGATCAGGGCGCCGCAAAAATCCGCCCGCACTGCATCGCCGCCCCAGGTGCAGGCCATCCAGGTGGCCATGTTGTGGATCGAGATGAAGGCCGCGGTGGAGGTGCAGCCGGTCGCCAGTTCCTCCAGGATCAGTGCCGCATCGAGCCGTGACAGGCCCAGCCCGCCCAGTTCCTCGGGGCAGTAGAGGCCACAGAAACCCAGCTCGCCGGCTGCGGCGATGGTCTCCCGGGGGAAGTGCTTGTCTTCGTCCCAGCGCGCGGCCTGGGGTGCCATCTCGCCGGCGGCAAAGGCGCGGGCGGCATCCTGAAAGGCGCGCTGTTCTTCGCTCAGCTCGAAGTCCATGGGGCGCCGGCCGCTCAGCGCAGGTTGATCGACATGTTGGGACCGCTGGGGATGTCGCCCTCGAACCAGCGCGAGATCACCGTCTTGGTCTCGGTATAGAAGCGCACCGCCTGCTTGCCGTAGGCGTGCAGATCGCCGTGGAAGGAACCGCGCCAACCGGTGAAGGAGAAGAACGGCAGCGGCACCGGGATCGGCACATTGATGCCCACCTGGCCGACCTGGATCTCGTGCTGGAACTTGCGCGCCGCAGCCCCGGAGGCGGTGAACAGCGAGGTGCCGTTGCCGCGGAAGTCGCGGTTGATGAGGGTGATGGCCTCTTCCAGGCTGTCGGCCTTGAGAATGCACAGCACCGGGCCGAACACTTCCTCGCAGTAAAAGGGCATTTCCGGCTCGAGGTCGGTGAAAATCGTGGGGCCCAGCCAGTTGCCGTCCGGATAGCCCTCGACCTGGCAATCGGAGCCGTCGAGCAGGCAGGTGGCGCCGTCCGCCTTCGCCTGGGCGATCATCTCCCGCACCCGGTCGCGAGCCACCGGTGTGGTCAGCGGGCCGTAGGCGGCGCCGGCGTCGGACCAGACGCCGGGGCGGATGTTGCGGGTCGCCTCGACGATTTCGGGAATCCACTCCTGGGCGGCGCCCACCAGGATCACATTGGGAATCGCCATGCAGCGCTGGCCGGCGGCACCGAACGCGGAGCCGACGAGTTTGTTGACCACCTGGCCGCGGTTGGCGTCCGGCATCACCACCATGTGGTTGTTGGCGCCGGTCATGCACTGCATGCGTTTGAGGTGTTCGGTGCCCTTGCGGTAGATGTGCTTGCCCACCGCCACCGAGCCCACGAAGGAGCCGGCGCGGATGTCGGGGTGTTCGAGCAGATAGTCGACCTGGGCGGCGCCGCCGTGTACCACCTGGAGCACGCCGGCCGGCGCGCCCGCCTCGATGAACAGTTCGGCGAGGCGCGTCGGGGTCAGGGGATCGCGCTCGGAGGGCTTGAGTACGAAGGTGTTGCCGCAGGCGATGGCGAGCGGGAACATCCACAGCGGGATCATCGCCGGGAAATTGAACGGGGTGATGCCCAGGCATACGCCCAACGGTTGATGCCAGGAGCAGGTGTCGATGCCCGAGGCGACGTTCTCGACCGTCTCGCCCATCAACAGGCCGGCGATGTTGGCGGCGTGTTCGACAACCTCGATGCCGCGCCAGACGTCGCCCTTGGCGTCCTCGAAGGTCTTGCCCAGTTCCCGGCTGATGATCTCCGCCAGCTCGTCGTGATGCTGCTTGAGCAGGTGCTGATAGTTCAGCATCAACCGGGCGCGTTGCGGCACCGGCACTTCCTTCCAGGTCTGGAACGCGGCTTGGGCCGAAGCCACTGCGCGCGCCAGCTCGGCTTCGGTGGCCTGGGGCACCTCGCTCAGCACTTCCTGGGTCGCGGGATCTATCACCGGTGTGCACCTGTCGCTTTCGCTCCGCACCCATTGACCGTCGATGAGCAGGGGCACGCGTCTGGGAGAAGCCATGATTACACCTCGATGGGAGTGGGGATGCGGAGCAGCCGCGGTGCTCCAGGTCGCCCGGACAGCACCCTGGGCGGGGTGTCGCGAGCCAACCCGTCAACATATCAATTGTACAGAATGACGGGTCGCGCTCAACCGCGCGGGACTTCTCCGCCGCGGGTCCGCCACGGGCCTCTACACCGAGCGGATGTGGATAGACGATCGACTGCGAGCGCTGGTCGCCCCCAACTCCAGCAGCAGCGTCAACGCCGAACTCGACCACGGCAATCGCGCGGTCATCGAGCTGCTCGCCAGCCGGACCGAAGATCTGGGCTTTCGGGTCGAGATCCGGCCGCTGCCCGGGGTCGATCTCGGGGTCCTGCGCGAGATGCCGGAAGCCCTGGGCGCGCGCAGCTGCCTCGGCGGCCTGAGGCCGTTCCCGCGGGCGCAGGGGGCGGCGCAGCCGCTGCTATAATCGCCGCCTCTGCGAGCCACGGCCGTTCCCGTGACCGATTATGTGAAATTCTTCCGCGATACCGCTCCCTACGCCAACATGCACCGAGGGCGCACCTTTGTCGTCGTATTGCGCGGCGAGGCCGTGTTGCACGCCAATTTCCCGCAGCTGATCGGCGATATCGCCCTGCTCGCCGCGCAGGGCATCCGGGTGGTGCTGGTGCATGGCGCCCGCCCTCAGGTTGATCGCCAACTCGAGCTGCGCAATCTGCACTGCTGTTTCGAGGATCAGGTGCGAATCACCGACGCCGAGGTGATGGCCTGTGTGCAGGAGGCGGTGGGCAGCATCCGCATCCAGCTCGAGGCGGCGCTGTCGATGGGCGTGGTGAACTCGCCCATGCAGGGGGCCCGCGTGCGGGTGGTGGGCGGCAATTTCGTCACCGCCAAGCCGCTGGGGGTGCGCGACGGGGTTGATTTTCACCACAGCGGCGAAGTGCGGCGCGTGGATCGGGTGGGCATCCGCAATCATCTCGATGATGGCGCCATCGTGCTGCTGTCTCCGGTGGGCTATTCGCCGACCGGGGAGGTGTTCAACCTCACCTGTGAAGACGTTGCGGCGCAGGCGGCGATCAGCCTGCAGGCCGATAAATTGATCGTCATCGGCCCAGACGACGGTGTCCGCGACGCCGAGGGCCGTTTGCAGAAGGCCATCTCGTTGCGCGACGTGCAGGGCTGGCTCGACCGGCTGGGCGACAATCCGCTCCTGGCGGCTTCCCTGCGCGCCGCCTATCAAGC
>CAJXRS010000129.1 GCA_913060555.1 uncultured Gammaproteobacteria bacterium
GCCCCTCACGGGGCTTTTCATTTGGCGGTGAGGGAGGGATTCGAACCCTCGATACCGGATAAGGGTATACTCCCTTAGCAGGGGAGCGCCTTCAGCCACTCGGCCACCTCACCTGAATCGCACTGTACGAAGCTCGGACATTGCCCCGGCAGCCGGGCAAAAAACGGCCCACGTGCCCTGACAACGTGCTGAAGATCTTACCACAGCGCGCGCTGAGATACAGTGCGCTCCGCACGCAGAAGAGGGCTCAAAGCCCTCCAGCCGCAGACCGTTTTTCTTGCTGGATACGCTCGTAGATTTCTTCCCTGTGCACAGGCAGATCCCGCGGCGCATTGACGCCGAGCCGGACTTGGTTGCCCTTCACGCCCAATACGGTGACGGTTACGTCATCTCCAATGACCAGGGTTTCTCCAACCCGTCGTGTCAAAATCAGCATTGCTGCCTCCGTCTCTCCATAACTGCCAATATAAATAAAAGGCCATCAAAAACAGTATACTGAAGACCTTTCTTGATGTGTATTATTATTTTTATGCGGTGTTTTCCAAACGTCTGCAAGGAGACTCACCTGCCAGCTTAGTCTAGCAGAGCACCTTCAAAGTTTCACCGAAAGCTAATATTAAGTGCCCCGCTACTCGCGCTGAATCCTCTAGAAACGGCTCACCCCCGCGGGTGTCGGGAACACCGATTCCCGCGTCGCTCGGTCAGCTGGCGCGGCTCCCGCAGTAGCACCTCGTCGTCCATCTGACTGGCATCCACACCCGGCAGGGGATCGCAATGCATCACGCAGCTCAGGACCGCCGCCACGATCCCAGCGACACTGGTTCGTCAAGTTCTGCAGTCCGATCATTACGCTCCGCCCTCGATTCTGTCCGCTACCTGGGGAACATCTGCCGATTCCGCTGGGACTCGTCGCTTGCATTCGCATCTCAAGGAGATTAAATTGTACACAATTGCTTTGTGCCAAAATCGAAAAGGAGGCGCCAATGGCCAGCGCGTACGACTTCACCGCCCGCACGATCGAAGGCCGCGAGCAGCCAATCGGGGACTATCGCGGCAAGGTCTCGCTCATCGTCAACACCGCGAGCAAGTGTGGTTTCACGCCGCAGTACGAGGGGCTGGAGGCGCTCCACCAGCGCTACTGCGACCGAGGCTTCGTGGTGTTGGGCTTCCCCTGTAACCAGTTCGGGCACCAGGAGCCCGGTGACGAGACCGAAATCAGTCGCTTCTGCGAGCTCAACTACGGCGTGAGCTTTCCCCTGTTCGCCAAGGTCGACGTCAACGGCGACGAGGCACATCCGTTGTTCCAGCACCTGAAGCAGGAGGCCCCCGGCATCCTCGGCACCCAGGCGATCAAGTGGAACTTCACCAAGTTCCTGGTGGACCACGAAGGCAAGGTCGTACGCCGGTACGCCCCGAAGACCGAGCCCAGGGAGCTGGAATCGGACATCGAGGAACTCCTGGAGGCCTCCGACTGAATGGCGACGCCAGTCCGCAAAGCGGTGGATGACGAGTTACTGGCACTGGACCGGCAGCTTTGCTTCAAGCTCTACGCCGCCTCGCGCGCGGTCACGAAGCTCTACCGACCACTGCTCGACGAACTTGGCCTGACCTACCCGCAGTACCTCGTGCTGCTGGTGCTCTGGGAGTGGGACCACCGCGCCCCACCACCCAGCCCCACCGTCAAGGCACTTGGAGAGCGGCTGATGCTCGACTCCGGCACACTGACCCCATTGCTCAAACGCCTGGAGGCCCAAGGGCTGCTCAGCCGCCGGCGCTCGCCACGCGACGAGCGTGAAGTCACCCTGGCCCTCACCGAGGCCGGACGCGCACTGCAAGAGCGCGCCAGCGCCGTGCCCGAACGCCTGCTCTGTGCCACAGCGCTCCCGCTCGCCGACCTCCTCCGCGTGCGCGACGAGATCGATCACCTGCTCGAGGCGCTAACCGCGGGATGAGTCTCGCAAAGGCGTGGGAACAAAGCGTCGGCGCTTTTCTGGACGGTGGTGGTGACGGTTCATTCCCGCGGGCGCGGGGAACACGACGGGCGGCACGGGCAGGGCTTGCGGCCCCAGGGACAGCTGGATTTACGAACGACACGGGCTGAGGCCGGAGCCTCCATATATCGATTTCCTGTCAGACACCTTTGGGCTCCTTGAAGGCTCTCCCCGACCGGTTGTCCGAATATCCTCGGTCGTTCATCTCGCCGAACGATGCAGTCAATGCCGCAACAACGCATCCAGGTGATCGACCGCCTCCACCCATTCGGCGTCCTCTTCGATCGCGGCGGCAATAAAGCGCCGCTGGGTACCGTCCCAGAAGGGTGCGTCTTCGAGCTTGAGGGCGGGGTCCAGCGGGCTGTGTTGATCGATGAATTCGGTGATGGCGGCTTCGCTGTCGGGCAGGCCGAGCTGGGCGAACAGCGCCTGGATGTCGTGCGGACTGGTGTCCATGGATGCTCCCCGGATAACGTCAGGCGGCGATCAGATCCCAGCCTTCCTGATCGAATTCTGCATCGCGGCTGGTGCGCCGCGCAATGCCGTCGCGCTCGAGTTTGAGCAGGTGTGCCCACAGCGAATAACGGGCGTAAAAATGCAGCTTGGGCTCGACGTCGTCGTAGACCACGGGCAGAAAGTCGAGGATGTTGCCCGGGCCGACCTTTTTCATGGCGGAGATGACTTTCTGCTCGCGCATCAGGCGGTGGCGGCGCAGGGTGTCGATGACCTTGCCCGGATCCGGGATCAGGTTGCCGTGGCCGGGCGCGATGCCGGTCGCCGGGTACTGTTCCAGCCGTTCCAGGGAGTCGAGGTAGTCCTTCATGTCGCCCGACGGCGGCAGAATGACCACGGTGGAACCGTCCATGATGTGGTCACCGGAAAACAGCAGCCGGTCCTCGTGCAGATAGAAACAGAAGTGATTGCCGACGTGACCCGGGGTGTAGACCGCCTCCAGGGTGAATTCCGGCGTCTGCAGGCGCTCGCCGTGCTGCAAGTCACGCTCCACCGCAAAGCCTGTGTCCTGAAATTCGTCGGCGGGACGCAGCATCTGCCCGATCAATTCGGCACCGGTCTCGGCGGCAAGCCGTGCCGCCAGCGGCGAGTGGTCCTTGTGGGTGTGGGTGACCACCACCCAGCGGATGCGGCCGCCACCGGCGTCGAGAATGGCCCGATAGTGGCTCTCGTACTCGGGCCCCGGGTCGAGCACTGCCACTTGGTCCCGTCCGATGAGGAAGGTGTTGGTACCAGGCCCGGTCATGGCGCTGCCATTGGGTGCCGCGATGCGCCGCACCAGCGGGGAGAACTGATCCACGGTCGCCGTGGCGGATTCGTTCATGGCATGATCTCTATTTTTTTCAAAGGGTTATTGATTAAAGATCAATCATTGGATTAATATCTTCACTGTAATCGACCGTGGCGATACCGAAGCCGAACAAGCGCAGGAACTCCCCCTTGTAACCCTTGAGATCGGTCAGCTCTTCGACATTCTCCGTGGTCACGGTCTCCCAGAGTTCCTTCACCTTGTCCTGGACCGCATCCCGCAGCTCCTTGCCGTCCATGCGCAGGCGGCCGTCCTCGTCGAGCTCCCGTTGGTCGCCATAGAGCTGCTTCGCGAACAGGCCCTGGATCTGCTCGATGCAGCCCTCGTGGGTGCCCTCCTCCTTCATGATCTTGTAGAGGATGGAAATGTACAACGGCATGATGGGAATGGCGGAGCTCGCTTGGGTCACCAGTGCTTTGAGCACCGATACCCGGCATTCGCCGCCCTGCGCCTGGAGCCGGGCATCGATGGCCCGGGCGGCGCGGTCGAGGTCGCGCTTGGCCATGCCGATGGCCGCGTGGCCGTACAGCGGCCAGGTCATCTCCTTGCCGATATAGGTATAGGCGGTGCTCTTGCAGCCGGGCGCGAGCAACCCCTCCCGATCCAGCAGTTCCATCCACCACTCCCAGTCCTCGCCACCCATCACCTTGATGGTGGCCTGGATTTCCTCTTCGGTGGCCGGCTGCACGGTGGTCTCTTCGACCACCAGGGTGTCGGTGTTGATGCCGCGCATGGTGAAGGTCTGGCCGATGGGCTTGAGCGCGGAGATATAGGTAGTGCCGCTGCGCGGGTCGGTGCGGCGCGGCGCGGCGATGGAGTACACCACCAGATCGACCGGGCCCAGCTCGCGCTTGAGCTTGTCCACCACCTGCGCCTTGACCTCGTCGGAGAAGGCATCGCCATTGATGCTCTCGGCATAGCGGCCGCGTGCCCGCGCGGCTTGCTGCATCGCGGCCGTGTTGTACCAACCGGCGGTGCCTGGGCGCTTCTCGGTGGGCTCCTTCTCGAAGAACACGCCGAGCGTATCGGCGCCGCAGCCGAAGGCAGCCGTGATGCGCGACGCCAGGCCGTAACCGGTGGAGGCGCCGATGACCAGCACGCGGCGCGGTCCCCGGGGGATCTCACCCTGAGCGAGCACATAATCGATCTGCTGTTGAACATTGGCTGCGCAACCCACCGGGTGGGCGTTGGTGCAGATGAATCCCCGGACTTTGGGTTGTATGACCATGCAGAACTCCCCTTGGCAGGTACGGCGGACGCCGGCACGCCGAAAAAACTGATCTCGGTCCGCCCGCAGGCGGCCGCGACCGGTAGAATGCCGCGCCATGATACGCCGAAGCCTGCCTTGAGCGCACGATGCCGACCCTCTGTTACGCGACCCCGGTGGCCTGGACACAAGCAGTTCTCGCCGATTTCGACCGTTTCCTCAACGACCACGCCGCTGCCGAGAAGAAAGCCTCGGGTATGGCGTTGTCGATGGCCCTGCACTACAACGACCGTCCGGACGTTGTCGCCGCCATGGCCGATCTGGCGGTCGAGGAGCTGGATCACTTCCGCGCCGTCGTGCGCCTGCTGCACCAACGCGGGCTGCAGCTGGCCCGCGATCGCAAGGATCCCTATGTCAACGCTCTGCGCGCGGCGGTGCGCACCGGGCGAGAACAGTATTTTCTCGATCGCCTGCTGCTGGGCGCTGTGGTCGAGGCACGCGGTTGCGAACGCTTCGGTCTGATCGCCGAAGCCTTGGCGGCCGGCGAGTTGAAAACCTTCTATGCGGCCATCGCAGCGTCTGAGGCCCGTCACCAGGGCCTGTTCGAGCGCCTAGCCCGGGCTCACTTCCCTGCGCGCGAAGTAGCCGCACGCCTCGCCGAATGGCTCGACATCGAGGCCGAGGTCATCGCCATGCAACCTGTGCGGGCGGCACTGCACTGATGCCGGCCACCGACCCCATGACGCGCTATCTGCGCCGCTTCGCCGAACCCGAGGCCGCCCTCGCCGCTGCGGTACCCGACACCTTTGATACCGCGCTGGTGATCCCGGCGTTTCGCGAGTCCCCGGCATTCATCGAACGGCTGTTCGCCGATCTCGCCGACGAGCCGGCGTTTCTGCTGATACTGGTGGTCAACCAGCCGGATCATCTTCCGGAAGATGCCGAGACCGCCGCGCTGTGGCAGGCACTGGGTGGCAGCGACGGCGAATCTGTCTACCGGCGGCGCGGGCGCCACGGCCTGCTGGCCGTCGATCGCCACAGTGCCGCGCGACGTATTCCCAAGAACCAGGGCGTCGGCCTCGCCCGCAAGATCGGTGCGGACATCGCGGTCGCACTGCACCAAGCCGGCCAGCTGGTCCGGCCCTGGATCTGGAACAGTGACGCCGACACCCACTTGCCGGCCGGCTACTTCGGCGCCCTGGGAGCCGAACCCGCCCACCGGGCCGGGCTCAGGCCCGACGCCGAGCCCACCGCGTGCATCTACCCCTTTCGCCACCGTATCGGCACCGATGCACTGGGTGTTGCGACGGCACTCTACGAGGCCAGTATCCGCCACTACGCGGCCGGTCTGCACTGGGCGGGGTCACCCTATGCCTTCACCACCCTGGGCAGCACCATCGCCGTGGCCATGGAAGCCTATGCCAACGCCCGAGGCTTTCCGCGCCGCAACGGCGCCGAGGATTTCTACCTGGTCGACAAGCTCGCCAAGCTCGGTGCCATCCACGAGCTGACGGGCCCCGAGCTCGAAATCGATGCCCGTCCATCCAACCGAGTGCCCTTCGGCACCGGGCCCGCGGTGGCGCGCATCCTCGCGGCGGGCGATGCCCAGGAGCAGAAGCTCTTCCGCCACCACGAGGCCTTTGCCCAGCTGCGCCAATGGCTGGGATTGTTTCCCGAACTGCTGGCCCGCGACCCCGGCGCGGCGGATCTGGCGCCGGAGACCCTGGCGGCGCTGCACGCCCAGGGGATCGACAAGGCGCTTGCCCACGCTCGGGAGCATGCCGCCGATCCGCAAGGTTTCGCGCTGCACCTGCACACCTGGTTCGACGGCCTGCGCACCCTGCGCCTGCTCAACGCCCTGCGCGCGCGCTGGCCGGATGTGGATGCCGAAACCGCTGCTGCCGGACCGTTCTGAGCGCACCGCACACTTCTATCGGCGCGAGCGCCCGGTACTCACCGGTATCCGTGTGGCTGCCGAAGGTACGCTCGCGCGCCGGCGAGTCGGTGGTGTTTCGCTCCAGCCTGGCGCTCGCGCCGCCGGCACCCTCAATCGCGCGCCAGCACCCAGCGGTGCACTTCCGAGGGCCCATCGTAGACCCGAAAGGCGCGGATGTCGCGGTAGATGCGTTCGACCACCGTATCCCCAGAGATGCCCATGGCACCCAGCACCTGCATGGAGCGATCCGCTACCCGGCCCAGGGCCTCGGAGCAGTGCACCTTGCACAGGCTGGTCTCGGCGCGGGCCTTGTCGCCCTGATCGAGCAGCCAGCAGGCGTGCCAGGTGGCGAGCCGGCAGGTGTGCAGGTCGATGCGATTATCGGCGAGCATGAAACCGACGCCCTGGTGCTCGACGATGGGCTTGCCGAAGGCGATGCGGGTCTTGGCGAAGGCGCTGGCGATGTCGTGACAGCGCTGGGCCGCACCCAGCCAGCGCATGCAATGGGTCATGCGCGCCGGACCCAGGCGCACCTGGGCATAGCGAAACCCCTTGCCGACCTCGCCCAACACCTGATCCCGAGGAACACGCAGGTTGCGATATTCCAGCTCGCAATGGCCGCCCGGTGAATTGCTGTCCAGGGTATCGAGCATTCTCACCATTTCGATGCCCGGCGCATCGCTCGGGGTCAGAAACAGGGTCGCGCCGACATCGTCGCCCTGCTCGTCCAGGGTCCGCGCCATGATGATCTGAAAGGCCGACCCGGGCAGCCCGGTGATGAACCACTTGCGGCCATTGATGACGAAGTCGTCACCATCGGGTTCGGCGGTGGTCTTGAGCAGACTGGGGTCCGAACCCGCTCCCCCGGCGGGTTCGGTCATGGCGAATAC
>CAJXRS010000130.1 GCA_913060555.1 uncultured Gammaproteobacteria bacterium
CGAGATCATGCCTAGTCTCGTGGGCTCGGAGATGTGTATAAGAGACAGGTCATCCGCGGCACTGACACCGCAACGCGGAGATCGGTGAACACCCCGGGGGCGATCTGGATCCGTTCCGGCTGCGCCGGCGCCCCGGCCGCGCGATGGCCGATGCCGGTGTTGTGAAAGCCGTCATCGGTAAAGTGCGCGTGCTGCTCGCCCACGGGGTGGCAGGACCCGCAGCCGGCTTCGCGGAAGATCTCGAAACCGTGCTGGGTGGGCGCATCCAGCGCCGCCGGATCGTCACCGTAATACCAGCGGTCGAAGGGCGACTCGGCGGATAACAGGCCCCGTTGATAACTTGCCAGCGCCCGGCCCAGGGTCGCCGCAGTCAGGCCGGCATCGTAGGCGGCTGCGAAGCGTTCTGCGTAATCGTCCAGCCGCGCGACCCGCTCGAGCACCGCTGACCGGTCCGGATTACCCATCTCGTTATTGGCCAGCAACGGCGACCAGATCTGCGCTTCCAGGGAGTCTTCCCGGCCGTCGTGAAACAGCCTGGGCCGATACGCAGTGTTGTAGAGCGCCGAGGCGTTGCGCCGCACGGTCCGGCCTTCCAGGCCCACCGGCGTACGCAGCTCGTTCTGCGTGAGCCCCTGCTCGGGTACGTGGCACATGCCGCAGGACAGGGTGCCGTTCACCGACAGGCGCCGGTCGAAGAACAGCCGCCGGCCCAGATCGACCGCCTCACGACGCAGTGGTCGGGCCGATGTCGGTAGCGCCGGCAGCCCTAACGGGGGCGCCTGAGCCCGTGCTGCGAGATCAAGCCGGTGGCCCGGTGTGGCGGACAGGGCTGCAGAGCGGGTGTGGTAGTCAGGACGTTCGTAGCCCTCGCGCACGTCGCCGGCACCCACTTCGAACGGATTCCCGCCCGCTGCCGGCGCCGCCACCCAGAACGCGGCCGGCACCAGCCACCAGAGGTGTGGACGAATCACGCTGGACGGGCGCATAGTTTGGTCTTCTACGACGGGGTCGGGAGGATCAGTCGATGATACGCACACTTCAGGCCGCTGTGGCCATACTCAGCGTGCTGCTCGCCACGGCCTCACCTGCCGATGAAACCTGCATGTCGCCGTACATGGCGAAGATCGTTGGTCAGGAAGATTTCGTATACATCTGGACACTGGGGATCGACGGGGTCGGCGACGGCCAGGACAAGCTCGTCACCGTGGACGTCAATCCGGCATCGGTCAGCTACGGCCAGGTGGTGAGCTTCACCTCCGTGGGCGGGCGCCACGAAGCCCATCATTCCGGCCTCACCGACGACCGCCGCTACCTGTGGGCGTCCGGGCTGGATACCAGCAAGATCTTCATCTTCGACATTCATACAAACCCGGCCGAGCCGCGTCTGCACCGGACTCTCGACGACTTTGTTGCCAGGTCCGGCGGCGTGGTAGGGCCGCACACCAATTACGCGCTGCCGGGCCGCATGCTGCTCACGGGGCTGTCCAACAACCGTGACCACGGCGGCCGCACGGGCATGGTGGAATACACCAACGGGGGCGATTACATCACCACCCACTGGATGCCCACGGACGACAAGCTGCAGGGTGCAGTGAAGTCCGGCAACTTCGCGGACGGCTACGGTTACGATGCCCGGGCCCTGCCGCGCCGCAATGTGCTGGTCACCTCGTCGTTCACGGGCTGGAACAACTACATGATGGACCTCGGGACTATGATGGCCGACGAGGAAGCCATGAAGCGGTTCGGCAACACGATGGTGGTGTGGGACTTGCACGCGCGCCAGCCGAAAAAGGTCCTCGACGTGCCCGGTGCACCGCTGGAGATCCGCTGCGCCTGGGGCGCGCGCCGCAACTACTGCTTCACCTCTACGGCACTGACCTCGAAGCTCTGGCTCATCTACGAGGACGAGGCCGGGGAATGGCAGGCCAAGGACGTGGCCGACGTTGGCGATGCCTCGAAGGTCCCGCTGCCCGTGGACATCTCCATCGCCGCAGACGATTCGCTGCTGTGGGTGAACACCTGGAACGACGGCAAGACGCGGTTGTTCGACATCTCCGATCCCCACGCCCCCCGGCAGGTTATGGAAAAGCAGATCGGTGAGCAGGTGAACA
The DNA here is from genome assembly GCA_913060555.1 of uncultured Gammaproteobacteria bacterium. Classification (GTDB taxonomy): domain Bacteria; phylum Pseudomonadota; class Gammaproteobacteria; order Pseudomonadales; family Porticoccaceae; genus JAGPUQ01. The sequence goes on from CAJXRS010000130.1 coordinate 2,112, forward strand.
TGGTGTCCCAGAGCTGGGACGGCAAGCGCGTGTATTACACGTCGTCACTACTGTCGAACTGGGACAAGACGGAATCCACGGGCGGCGACCTCCAGTACTTCAAGCTCTATGAATGGGACGGCGAGACCTTGACGCCCAAGTTTCACATCGACTTCCTGGCCGAAGGGCTGGGCGGACCACACCAGATGCGTTTCGGGTCCTATGCGTTATACGGCAAATCGCGTCCGCAACAGACGGTGGCCGCCGGCACGGCACAATGAGATGACCATTGCGGCAGTGGCTTGGCTTGCCGTCATTGCGGCGCTGATACCGCGGGCAGCGGCGGCGCCGTCAGACCACGACCACGCGGTACCCCAGGCGCTGGCGCCGGGCTATTCGGCGCTCGAGTTCGATCCTCCGGCGCCCGGCGGCTACGCGCTGCCGCCGTTGGGGAAAGCCGCAGACGGCCCGGTGCTCGACAGCAGCGGCAAGGCTCGGCGGTTGCACGACTATCTGGGCGACAAGCTGGTGGTGCTGAGCTTCATCTACACTCGCTGCAGCGATGTAAACGGCTGCCCGCTGGCGACGTTCGTGCTGAAGGGCGTGCAGGATCGGATACTGGCGACGCCGAAGCTCGAAGGCGCCGTGCGGCTGGTCAGTTTCAGTTTTGATCCCTGGTACGACACGCCAGCGGTGCTCAACCGGTATGCCTCGCACTTTCGAAAGCCGGAGTTCGACTGGCGGTTTCTGACGACGCACTCCGAGGCCGAGATGCGGCCGATACTCGATGCCTACGGGCAGTGGATCGTGCGGGACTACGACGATGCAGGGAACTATTTGGGGACGGTCTCCCATCTGCTGCGCGTGTACCTGATCGATCGGCAGCTACGCGTTCGCAACATCTACAGCACATCGTTTCTGCATGCGGATACGGTCGTGAACGACCTGCGAACGGTGCTGGCGCAAACGCGGCGGGACAGCAATCTGGAATAAAACCGGGGAACGTTTACACTCGAAAGCGGAGATAAACGCCATGAAGGTGATTCTCGATCTCTGCGTCATCCCATGGGTGTCGGCGTCTCGGTGTCCGATTACGCAGGCCACCTGCGAACGGGTGATCCGTGCAACGGGGCTGAACGCCAACATGCACTACGGCACCAACATCGAAAACGAGTGGGACGACGTGATGGCGGCGGTGAAATGCTGTCACGAGGTGGTGCACTACATGGGTGTCACCACCACCAAGCTGGGCACGCGGACCAACCGGGCGCAGACCATGGAAGACAAGGTACGCAGCGTCGAGGACAAGCTGACGCCCGATAAATAACAAAGAACGGGGTCAACCGAAGCCCGATATGCTGATAGTGAACCTGGCCGGATTTGGTCGACACCTGAAATAGGGCGATACTGCCCTTTGAGGTTTCTACGGAGTCGAAGCGGCAAAGAAATTGCGGTCTCGAATTCAAAGCAAAGATTGTCGATCTGATTCGCCGACACGGTCGCGCTGCCAGCGCTGTGTGCCGGGAGATGGATCTTGCAGAATCCGCGGTGCGCCGCTGGACCCGACAGGCTCAGGCGGATCAGGGCGCTGGCCCTGAGGGTGCCCTGGCGACGACGGAGCGAGAGGAACTGACTCGGCTTCGACGAGACGTCAAGCGGCTGCAGTATGGAGCGCGACATCTTAAAAAAAGCGACGGCCTTCTTATCTGTGATCTGGGTGGACATCGAATGGATCGGGTCAGATACCAGCCAAATCAGGGCCGGGGCAGGAGCTTTTCTGCCTCGAATACCCGGAACCATTTATCGAACATGGTCTCAGTATCCATGACTTCGCTGAACCCTGCCTGACGCAGCTTGATGGTCGAGACCAGCGCCGGCGGCACAGTGTTGGGTTCGGCGCCGTGGGCGAAACAGAAATCAGCCATGTGGAACGATTCCCCGATAAAAGCCGACAGCGACGGGGCCACCAGTTCATGCCGGTTGCGGATGCGGTCCCATTCCCCAGCCAGCGCGGGCATGGTTTTTCCCAGTGACTGTGGTTCGTCAGGGCCGGCCTCCATGCCCAGCATATCCGCCAAGGCCGGCCACAGCTCCTTCCAGGTAAACACGTCTCCGTTGGTGACGTTGAAAATTTCGTTCTGCGCGGCAGCGGTCGAACCGCCCCACACAATGGCCCGGGCCAGCAGGTCGGCATCTACCGCCTCGAACAGGTTGCAGTGTCCACCAGGATAAATCAGCGGTTTGCCCTGTTCGCGCAGGATGGCGGCATATACACCGATGGCCGGAATCAGGTTCATGGCACTGCCCAGCGACAGCCCGAATATGATCTGCGGACGGAATATGCTCCAGTACCAGTTCTTGCCCCGCTGCTTTTCGCGCAGGTAGTTCTCTTGCACCCAGTAGAAATTGTCCAGGTCGTGACGTTCGTCCCGATTCTCACGGGCAGGAATGCGGATGGGGGCCACGTGGACGCCATAGGCCTTGGTTCCCTGCAGCAGGGAAAAATGCTGCAAGCTTTTACCGCTGGCTTTTTCCAGCGGCTCCAGTAGGTTGCGCAGCATGCAGCCGTTGGTTTCAATCTGCTCGGCTTCCCGCCAGCCGGCTATGAGGCCCGGCTTTTCGTAGACTGCGCCGTAAACGACATGGGTGACGCCCTCGAGCTGGCCGAAATATTCAGCGCAAGCGGCCTCGTCCTGCAGATCCAGGGCCACGTGCTCGACGCCGTAGGTCTTGAACGGGGCTCTGCGGGAAATGGCTATAACCTGGGCGCCGCTATCAGCGTATTCACGCATGGCAGCATGCCCCACCAGACCGGATGCGCCGGCGACGACCACTTTCTTCTGGCTCATTCTGGTTCTCCTCGGGACTCTGGTTGTTCAGCGATATTCTGGTAGAGTATAGAAAGAATAAACGCCTTTTCACGAGTGGTTTGGTCCGGTCCGTCGTAGGCAACAAGTCCCTACACGGGGCCTTGTCCCCTGGATTGGCGATCCAGATGGTCGAGTATCTTCTTGATCGCTGCGGGACTCTCAATAGCGGCAATGATCCGGGCGGCGCAGCCGCACGCTTCGGGTCGCCCTCACCGGTATCGCCAGCAAGCCGGCCATTCCCGGCGTCGCGCGCCAACAATCGCTGGTGCTCCAGGTAGCGCCCGCCCCGGCGGGCGATGGCGTCTCGGCCAGGTGGGTGAGCTCCGCACTCTGCGGCGCCTTGACCCAGCGAAAGCGATCCGGCCAGCGCCGCGCTCGACATACGCCTCATCCAGAAACAGCAGGCGGAAATGCTGATTCAGATTGACCGCGCAGCCGACCGACACCGGGTTGCATCCAGGTACAGGCTGCGGAACCTACCGGGCGGCGCTGCACCTAATAGGAAGCCATGGTTCGTCGGGAGAAGGACGCTGTGAGACTGCCTTTCCTATCGGGCGCCGTGCTGGCGCTCACCCTGATTACCGGGCACAGCGCTGTGGGTACCCTCGACGAGCGCCTCGAGGTGGCGCTGGCGGGGGAGCATCGCGAGCCGGCTAACCGGAGCCGGGACGTCTACCGCCACCCTCGCGAGGTCCTCGAGTTCTTGGGCATGACGCCCCAGTCCACGGTGGTGGAGATCTGGCCATCGAGGGGCTGGTGGACCGAGCTGCTGGCGCCGGTGCTGCGACCCGAAGGGGATTACTATGCCGCCGGATTTGCCCTTTCTGCGCAGCGCACGCCGGACTGGCGTAAGGATATGCAGCGTGCTTTCGAGAACAAGCTCGCGGCCCACCCGGAGATTTACGACGCTGTTCAAGTCACGGAGCTGTCCGTGCCGGAGCAGACCCGGATCGCGCCGCCCGGCTCAGCGGATCTGGTGCTCACGTTCCGCAACGTGCACAACTGGATGAAAGGCGATTATGCGTTGCAGATGTTCGAGGTCATGGCCCGGGCGCTGAAGCCCGGCGGGGTGCTCGGTGTGGTGGAGCATCGGGCGAAGCCCGGTACCAGCTTGGCGGAGATGCGCCGATCCGGCTATGTGACGGAAGCGCAGGTAATTGCGTTTGCCGAACAGGCTGGCCTGGAGCTCGAGGCCCGTTCGGATATCAACGCCAATCCCAGGGACGATCGCGACCATCCCGCCGGCGTGTGGACGCTGCCACCGAGTCTGCGGCACTGCCGCGGCATGGAGCCCGCCGCCGACCGTGAAGCCTGTCTGGCACGTTACCGGGCGATCGGCGAGTCGGACCGCATGACGTTGAAGTTCCGCAAACCCGGCGGTAAGGCTGCCCATTCTGGCGTCAATTGGCGCGACTGGTCGCCGGCGACATTCGCCGAGGCGGCGCGCCGGGACCGCCTGATCTTCCTCGACGTCGGCATCGAGGGCTGTACGGCCTGCCGCAACATGGAGCGAGTCACCTATGCAGATGCGGCCGTGGCGGAGCGCCTGAACGATCATTTCGTGGCCATCAAGGTCGATGCCGAGTCGCGGCCCGATCTCGGCGAGCGCTATTCCGACTGGGCCTGGCCAGCGCTGGTATTCATGACCCCGGACGCGAAGCAGGTGTTGGCGCTGCGCGGCAACCGCCTGCCGCAGAACTTCCTGCCGGTATTGGAAGAACTGCTCGAGCGACAGCGAGCGGGGACGCTGACCCTGGACGCCGCCGCGCCCTATGCGGCGGTGGCGGAGCCGCTGGACACCGACCTCACTGCCTTGCGGGACCGGCTGCGCCGACGCCTGGACGGCGAGCTCGAAGATGCCGGCCGGCGTTCGACCTCGGGAGCCCGTCTGCAGCAGGCGTTCCTGCGCGCGCACATGTATGGCGACGATGTGCTCGAGCGCGCAGCGCTCGATGCGGCCGCCGACTACCTCGACATGCTCGACCCGGTGTGGGGCGGCGTGTTCGTGGCCGCGCTGCCCGACGGGCGCTTCGTGCCGGAAAAGCGGCTGTCCAATCAGGCGGATGCCCTGCACGTATTCGCCGAGGCCTATCTGATCACGGGCGAGGCGCGCTTTGCGATTGCCATCCGTTCGGTGCACGAGTACCTGACCGGCCACATGTCCAGCCCCCGGGGCACGTTCTTTACCAGTCAGCAGAACCGCCCGGCGGCGCTGCCGGCGGAGGTCGACACGGCGCGCTACTGGGCCGCTGACGATGCCGGTCGGCGGCGGTGGGGGCTGCCGGCCACCGACAAGGCCGTCTACACCGACAAGAACGGCCAGGTCATCGCGGCGCTGGCAGCGGCCTACGCCGCGACCGGTGACGTCGCGCTGCTCGATAC
>CAJXRS010000131.1 GCA_913060555.1 uncultured Gammaproteobacteria bacterium
TGTATAAGAGACAGCACCACGGAGACGCTCGCACCCAGGGGATCCTGGAGGGCGGCGCCCAGCTCCCAGGGCGTCTCGCCGTGGGCGCGCCGCCCCCTGTTGCCGGCTTGTGGGGGATCGACGGCCTCGGCCGGCGCGGGGGCCAAGCGGCCGCGCAGCATCTCCCGTTTCCTGCCATAGCCGGGCACCCGCTGCACCGCAAAACCGGCGGCGGTCAGCCCCCGGCGTACTGCGCCAGCGGCGGTGAAGGTGGCAAAGGTCGCCCCCGGACGGCTGAGTGCGGCGATCTGCGCGAACAGCGCCGCGCTCCACATCTGCGGATTGCGCGCCGGCGCGAAGCCGTCCAGGAACCAGGCCTCCACCCCCCTGGTGGCAGCGCTTTCGAAGCCCGGCAGCGCCGCCGCCCGGACGGCGGCAAGCTGTACTTCGGCGTCGCCGAACCACAGAGACAGTTGAACCCGGCCGCCGGCCAGCGACAGGCGGTGACAGCCGCCCAGGGGCGGCGGATAGGCTGTGAGCAACTCCTCGGCGAGCGCCGAATGATCATCGCGCAGCGCCAGCACCCGGGCGAGATCGGTGCGCTGCAACGGGTGCTTTTCCACGCTCAGGTAATGCAGTACTGCGGGTTGCGCAACCCGGCACAACCAGGATTCGGCCGCGACCAGGAAATTGAGTCCGGTGCCAAAGCCCGTCTCGGCGATGGTGAAGTCGCGATCCGACCAGCGTGCCGGCAGCTCGTTGCCGGCGAGGAATACCTGCTCGACCTCGCCGCGGCCATCACCGGCGGCGTAGTAGATATCGCCGAATAACGCCGAATAGGGGATGCGGTCACGCCAGTCGAGGGCCGCGGGGACGACGCCGAAAACCGGGTCGGCCCCTGTCTCTTCGGTACTCAAGCGCCCGCGTCCGCCCCGGACTCGAGCAGTTCGACCAGCCGCAGGGCGGCATTGGACAGCTGGCGCTCGCGATGGCGGATATAGCCCAGCCGTCGCTCCAGTCGCAGGCCGGCGCAATCCAGGGGTATCAGGGAACCATCCAGCATGGTCGCCGGCAGCAGGCTCCAGCCCAGGCCTATGGCCACCATCATGCGGATCGAATCCAGATAGTTGGTCATCATGCTGATGTCCAGCGCCAATCCCTGGCGTTCAAAGTACTGGCGAATCAGTCGACCGGTATAGGTGACGGCGCCGGGCAGGATCGCCGGATGGACGCACAGCTCCTCTGCGGCCAGCTGCCGGCAGGCCGTCAGCGGGTGATCCGGTGCCACCACCAGTGCCAGCGGGTCGACCCACAGCGGCCGGGCCTGGATGCGAGCATGGTTGTCGGGGGCCAGAGTGATGACCGCAATGTCGAAGACGCCCTGCAGGACCGCCTCGTAGGCCGCCTCCGACTCCATGAAACGCACATCCAGCGCCACCCCCGGGTAACGCGCGGCGTAGGTGCGCAAGGGGCCCGGCAGTCGATGCATGCCGACATGGTGGCTGAGGGCGATTCGCAAGGGGCCGGCCACGGTGCCGCTGAGATCGCGAATGGCCTGGCGGGCGTCGGCGCTGGCACGCAGGATGTCGCGCGCCCGGGGCAGCAGGGTGCGGCCGGCCTCGGTGAGGTCGATCTGGCGGGCGATGCGGTCGAACAGTCGGCAGCCGAGCTGCTGCTCCAGCTGGGCGACCCTTTTGCTGACCGCCGGCTGGGTGAGGTGGATGCGCTCGGCGGCGGTGGAGAAGGAGCGGGTTTCGGCGACCGCCACGAAAGCGCTGAGCTGCTGGGTATCCATGGTGTGGATTCTATTTTGGAATCGAAAGAATAAAAATGATGAATTTGTATTATTTTCAATGCATCGCTAAAATTGTTGCTCTGTGCCCGGGCTGATCGGCTGCCGGCGTCGCGCCGCAGTTTGCGCCCGAGCTTATCGCTCAAAAGCTACCTTCTCGGATTCGGCAATGGCTGGAAAGACCCTGTACGACAAACTCTGGGACACTCACCTGGTGCGGGAAAACCCCGACGGATCGGCACTGCTGTACATCGACCGCCATCTGCTGCACGAGGTGACATCGCCCCAGGCCTTCGAGGGATTGCGCCTGGCGGGCCGCAAACCCTGGCGGATCGATGCCAACCTGGCGACCGCCGACCACAATGTGCCGACCACCAGTGTCGAGCGCCAGGGCGGCATCGCGGCGATCGCCGACCCGGTGTCGCGCATCCAGGTCCAGACCCTGGACGACAACTGCGCCCAATACGGCATCCTCGAATACCAGATGAACGACCGCCGCCAGGGGATCGTGCACGTCATCGGACCGGAGCAGGGCGCCACCCTGCCGGGGATGACCCTGGTGTGCGGTGATTCCCACACCTCCACCCACGGTGCCTTCGGGGCACTCGCGCACGGCATCGGCACCTCGGAAGTGGAGCACGTGCTCGCCACCCAATGTCTGATCGCCCAGAAAATGCAGAATCTGCTGGTACGCATCGAGGGCGAGCTGGCCCCGGGGGTGACCGCCAAGGACATGGTGCTGGCAGTGATCGGCCGGATCGGCACCGCCGGCGGTACCGGCCATGCGCTGGAATTTGCCGGCAGCGCGGTGCGTTCACTGTCCATGGAGGGCAGGATGACGCTGTGCAACATGGCCATCGAAGCCGGCGCCCGGGTGGGCCTGATCGCAGTCGACGGCCAGACCATCGAATATGTTCGCGGCCGGCCCCTGGCGCCCACGGGTGCACTCTGGGAGCAGGCCGTGGCGAGTTGGCAGCAGTTGCATTCCGACGCCGACGCACACTTCGACAAGGTCGTCGAAATCGCTGCCGCGGAGATCAAACCCCAGGTCAGCTGGGGCACCTCGCCGGAGATGGTACTGCCCATCGACGGCCGCATCCCGGATCCCGACGCAGAGCGCGACCCCAGGCGCCGGGAGTCCATTGTGCGGGCCCTCGAATACATGGGGCTGCGCGCGCATCAGCCGGTCACCGAGATCCGGCTCGACCGGGTGTTCATCGGCTCCTGTACCAACTCGCGCATCGAGGACCTGCGGGCCGCCGCGGCCATCGCCCGGGGCCGCAAGGTCGCGGCAAGCGTCAAGCAGGCGCTGGTGGTTCCGGGCTCCATGCCGGTCAAGGAGCAGGCCGAGCGCGAGGGACTCGATCGCATCTTCCGCGACGCCGGTTTCGAATGGCGCGAGCCCGGCTGTTCGATGTGCCTGGCCATGAATGCCGACCGCCTGGAGGCGGGCGAGCACTGCGCCTCGACCTCGAACCGCAATTTCGAAGGACGCCAGGGTGCCGGCGGCCGCACCCATCTGGTCAGCCCGGCGATGGCGGCAGCGGCAGCGGTAACCGGCCACTTTGTCGATGTGCGAACCCTGGAGGCGACGTCATGAAGGCCTTCGTCCGTCACGAGGGGCTGGTCGCGCCCCTGGATCGCGCCAATGTGGATACCGATCAGATCATCCCCAAGCAATTCCTCAAATCCATCCGGCGCACCGGGTTCGGTGCCAATCTGTTCGATGAGTGGCGCTATCTCGATGCCGGCGAGCCCGGGCAGGACTGCACGCAACGGCCGCTGAACCCGGACTTCGTGCTCAACCAGGCCCGCTACCAGGGCGCCAGCATCCTGCTCGCGCGGGAGAATTTCGGCTGTGGGTCCTCTCGGGAGCACGCACCCTGGGCGCTGGAGGAATATGGCTTCCGCGCCATCATCGCGCCGAGCTTTGCCGACATATTCTTCAACAATTGCTTCAAAAATGGTTTGTTACCCATTATTTTGGAAGGAAATATTGTCAACGACCTGTTCGAGGAAGCGCTGGCGTCCCCGGGTTACCGGCTGACCATCGACCTGGAGCGGCAGCAGGTGCTCCGCCGGGATGGCGGGGAGCTGCCTTTTACGGTGGACGCCTTTCGCAAGCATTGCCTGCTGCACGGCCTGGACGAGATCGGCCTGACCCTCGAGCATGCCGCGGAGATCAGCGCCTTCGAACAGCGTCACCGCCAGACGCACCCCTGGCTGTTTCGCAGCGAGTCCGCTAGCGGATGACCGAGGCGGCCAGCCATCAGACCGGGGTCCGCGACCGCTTCGGCGCCCGTGCGGAAGCCTACTTGCACAGCGCGGTTCACGCCCAGGGGCCCGAATTCGAGGCGCTGCGGGCGACCGTCCGCGATTACCCCGCGGCCCGGGTGCTGGATCTGGGCTGCGGCGCCGGCCATGTCAGCTACCAGGTGGCGCCGCTGGCCGCCGAGGTCGTGGCCTGCGACCTGGCCCCGGAAATGCTCGGGCTGGTCGCCCAGCAGGCCGTCCGGCAGGAACTGGGCAACCTGCACAGCCTGTGTGCAGCGGCGGAAGCCTTGCCGTTTTCGGCGGCGAGCTACGACCTGGTGATCAGCCGTTACTCGGCACATCACTGGACGGACCCGGGACGGGCCCTGGCCGAGGTCCGGCGCGTATTGCGGCCCGGCGGCCAGTGGGTGCTGGTCGACGTGATCAGCCCGGGGCCGGCGCTGCTCGATACCCATTTGCAGGCAATCGAAGTGCTCCGCGACCCCAGCCACGTACGCGACTACAGCGCCGCGCAATGGCTCGACCTGACGACTGCGGCAGGGTTGCGGCCACAGCGCCAGGCCGCCTCGCGGCTGCGCCTGGAATTTGCATCCTGGGTGGCGCGTATGGCCACACCCGAGGTGCAGCGCACCGCCATCCGCGCAGTGCAGGAATCCGCCGCCAGGGAAGTTCGGGAGTACTTCGAGATCGGCCCCGATGGTTCCTTCAGCGTCGACGTGCTGACCCTGTGGGCCACGCGCTGAAACCCACGGCCTCATATCAGCTATCAATTTACCTGTTGTTAATGGTGTAATTTTATGAAAAATATAGGTTTCGTCGGCTGGCGCGGCATGGTGGGCTCGGTGCTCCTGCAACGCATGCACGAAGAAAATGACTTCGCCGGGATCCGCGCCCACTTCTTCACCACCTCGCAGGCGGGCCAGCCGGGACCGGATGTCGGCCAGGGCCGTGCGGCACTGCTCGACGCCCGTTCGCTGGAAGCCCTGCGCGCCATGGAGGTGATTGTCACCTGCCAGGGCGGCGACTACACCAAGGCGGTGTACCCGGAGCTGCGCGCCAGTGGCTGGCAGGGGTATTGGATCGACGCCGCTTCGGCGTTGCGCATGGATCCCGACGCCGTGATCGTGCTCGACCCGGTCAACGGGGACATCATCGAGCGCGCCCTGGATGCCGGCGGCAAGCTGTTCGTCGGCGGCAATTGCACCGTCAGCCTGATGCTGATGGCGTTGGGCGGTTTGTTTCGCTCCGGTCTCGTGGAGTGGGTCAGCGCCATGACCTACCAGGCGGCATCGGGCGCTGGTGCCGCCAACATGCGCGAGCTGTTGCAACAGATGGGCGCCATCCACCAGGGTGCCGCCGAACTGCTCGCCGCACCCTCCAGCTCCATCCTCGACATCGATCGCGTGGTTACCGAAACCCTGCGCAGCGCCGAGTTTCCGGTGCAGGAATTCGGTCATCCCCTGGCTGGCAGCCTGCTGCCCTGGATCGACACCGAACTCGACAACGGCCAGAGCCGCGAAGAGTGGAAGGGTGGCGCCGAAGCCAACCGGATCCTCGGCCGCGACAGCGACCCCATCCCCATCGATGGCGTCTGCGTGCGTATCGGCGCCATGCGCAGCCACAGCCAGGCATTGACCCTGAAACTGACTCGGGAACTGCCCCTCGCAGAGATCGAGACCCTGATTGCCGAGGCCAATGACTGGGTGCGGCTGGTGCCCAATCACCGCGCGGACAGCCTCCGCGCGCTGACCCCTGCGGCAGTGACCGGGAGCCTGGAAATCCCCATCGGGCGCTTGCGCAAACCCGCCATGGGCGGAGAATACCTGACCGCGTTCACCGTGGGCGACCAACTGTTGTGGGGTGCGGCCGAGCCGCTGCGCCGGATGCTGTCGCTGGTGCGTTGAGCCCATCTGGGGGAAGGCCGCTCCCGAGTTCCCTTACATCGCCGGCATGGGTAGACTGCACCTGTTGCGAATTGTGTTAACTGATAGCTGGTTAGCCGGAAATTTTGGTGTAAGTATTCAGCTGTCTGACTAAGCGAACCCGGACACCACGGACCACTGCAGGAAGATTGAAAATGAAGCCACGGAATCTGAAATGGCCCCTGGGCGCCTGTGTACTGCTGTTGTCTCAGATCGCCAGCGCGATCGGACTCGGCGAGATGCGCTCCGATTCGGCGATGGACCAGCACTTCAAGGCCGAGATCGAACTGTTGAATATTGGTGACCTCAACGAAAATCAGATCGCGATCGGGCTGGCGTCGCCGGAAGATTTCGAAAACGCCGGAGTGGAGCGCGATTTCCAGCTCGCGGATTTGCAGTTCCGGATGGATCTGTCGAACCAGTCCCGGCCCGTGGTCAGGATCTCTTCCCGGCGCCCCATTCGCGAACCCTACCTGAATTTTCTCGTCGAGCTGCGCTGGCCAGCCGGGCGGCTGCTGCGCGAGTACACCGTGCTGCTGGATCTGCCCACCTTCGCAGGGGCGGCCCAGCCGGGAAAGAACCTCGCCGCGACCCCGACAGTCGCGGCTGATGCCGAAGCCGCACCTCCGCCCGAACCTGCGCCGCGGCCGCGTGCCGCCGTTCCCGGAACTCCGACCGCAGCCCCGGGACGGGTTCAGGTGCGCGGCGGCGATACACTCTGGGGTCTCGCCGAACGCTACCAGGTGTCCGGAGCGACCATCCCCCAGACCATGATGGCGATCGCCGAAGCCAACCCCGACGCCTTCATCAACGGCGACCTGAACCTCATCCGCCGCAACGCCTGGCTCGAACTTCCCGATGCGCAGCGCGTCCGTTCGGTCGATCGCACCGTCGCCCTCGCCAAGCTTCAGGAAACGACCGCAGAGCCCCCGGTGGTGGAATCCCGACAGGCGACTGACGAGACCCAGGCGGCCGGCGGCAGCGAGGGGGAACTGCGCCTGTCCGCGGCCGGCGACTCCACGGGCGACGGCGCGACACAGGGGTCGGCGCCGGACGGCAGTACCCTTGTGGGTAACGCAGCGGGTAACGCAGCGGGTAGCGCAGCAAGTGCCGCACCAGAGCTCGCGGCGGCTCTCGAAGAGCGCGACCGCCTGCAGCGGGAAAACCTCGAACTGCAGGACCGCATCCAAAGCCTGGAGGCCCAACTGAGTACCGCCACCCGTCTGGTGGAAATCGACGACCCTACGCTGGCCACCCTGCAACAGCAGATGCAAGCAGCAGCCCTGCAACCTCAAGACGCACAACCGGCTGCGGAAACCGACACCTGTCTCTTATACACATCTGACGCTGCCGACGAATAGAGAGGTGTAGA